>NZ_SUMG01000002.1 GCF_009910325.1 Isachenkonia alkalipeptolytica | reverse complement strand
GCAAAGAAACATGGCCTTTCTTGCTTTTTAAATGAAATATTCAATTTTAACATAAAAAACAAATTAATATTTGAGTTTTAGACGACCGAAGCAAGGGGCGGGGTTGCATTTATACGCAACCTGACGGAGGTATTCGGTAGATGATCTACCGAATACCTCCGTCCCCTTTGGTTCACTGGTTGTTGATTTCTTCTTCCAAGCGTTCCCACTGCTGGTAAAGATCCTCCAGGGTCTTTTCCCCGGTTTGCTTTTCTTTTTGGATCCGGCGGCTTTTTTCCGGGTCGGAGTAGACTTCCTCTTTACACATTTCCTCTTCCAGTTCCTGGAGGTGGGCTTCCAGGTCGGCGATGGCTTCTTCCGTTTCCGTGAAGGATTTCTTCAACTGCTTCAGGGCCTTTTTCTGTTCCCGCTCCTTTTTTTGCTGGTGTTTTTTCTCCGTATGGGTCAGGGGCTTATCCTTACGTTCCATTTCCGCGTCCTCCAAGGCCCACTGTTCTTCCTTTTTCTTTTGCAGATAATAATCGTAGTTTCCGAAATAGGCGGTGACCCCTTCCGGAGACAGTTCTAGAATTTTCGTCGCCACCCGGTTGATAAAGTACCGGTCATGGGAGATGAAAAACAGGGTCCCCAGATAGTTTTTCAAAGCCCCCTCCAAGACTTCCTTGGACTGAATGTCCAAGTGGTTGGTGGGCTCGTCCAGCAAAATGAAATTGCTTTTGGACAGGATCAGTTTCAACAGGCTGACCCGTGCTTTTTCCCCGCCGCTTAGGACAGAGATCTCCTTAAACACGTCGTCGCCGAAAAAGAGAAAGGAACCCAAATAAGTTCGAACCTGGGTATGGCTGAGCCCGGGATTCTCATCCCAGATTTCGTCCATTATGGTTTTGGAATGGTTTAACTTCTCCATTTCCTGATCGTAGTAGGCCTTCATCACATGGTGGCCCTCCCGGACCTCTCCCGAATCATAGGAAAGATCTCCGAGAATCATTTTAAACAGGGTGGACTTTCCCACGCCGTTGGGGCCGATCAAGGCGATTTTCTCTCCCCGGTAAATATCAAAGCTGACCTTTCGAAACAGGGTCTCCTCTCCGAAGGACTTTTGCAGGTTTTTTGCGAACAAAACGTCCCGGCCGCTTTCCAGCTGGGGCTTGAAGCGAATATTCGCCTGTTTGGCTGCGGTTTCCGGCGGGGCTTCCTTTTCTATTTTCTCAAACTGCTTTTCCTTGCTTTTCGCCCGGTTCATCAGTTTTTCCGTACCGTGCTGACGCAGGCGGCGGATTTTATCTTTTTCCTTTTCAATCTCCTTGGTATTGGCCAGATGCTTTTTCAGCTGCTGCTGAATCGCCTCCTGTTTCTTTTTCATAAAGGTGGAGTAGTTGCCCTCGAAAACATTCAGGGTCTTGTGTTCCAACTCGAAGGTTCTGGTAACAATCTGATCCAAAAAATATCGATCATGGGAAATCAGCAGCATGGTGCCGTCGTAGTTACGAAGGAAGGTCTCCAGCCACTGGATCGCTCCGATATCCAAATGATTGGTGGGCTCGTCCAGAAGTAAAATATCCGGATTTTTCAGCAGCAGTTTTCCCAGGGACAGCCGGGTCTTCTGTCCGCCGCTGAGCTGATAAATCGGCTGGGTAAACTCCTCCTTGCTAAAGCCCAGGCCGATTAAAACCCCCCGGGCTTCGCTTTTGTAGCTGTAACCTCCCCGAGCGTCAAAATCCTCCAACAAAGCGGAGTACCGGTTCATCTTTTCCTCCAGAGCTTCCCGGGCCGCCGGGGTATTTTCCCCACCCAGGTGGGAAATTTCCCGCTCCAGATCCCGGAGGTTCGCCTCCATGACTTCCAGGTCCTTGAAAATCGTCAGAACCTCTTCCAACACCTGATTTTCTTCGTTTAAAAGATTGTCTTGGCGAAGGTAGCCCAGGGTGTGTTCCCGGGCTTTAAAAACATCCCCGCCGTCGGCGTTGATCTCCCCGGTTAAAATCCGAAACAGGGTGGACTTTCCCGTGCCGTTAAGGCCGATCAGCCCCACCTTTTCCCCGTGATTGATGGTAAATGAAATATCGTGTAAAATCTCATCGATGCCGAAGCTCTTAGAGATCTTGCTGCAGGATAATGCTATCATTAAAGTTCGCTCCCTCTATCTATTATTCGCATATAGGCTGTTTAGTATGGCCCTTGCTGTAAAATACTACTGTTGTTATTTGCTATTGCTTTTGCTGTTCAGTATTGCTTTTGCTGTTCAGTATTGCTTTTGCTGTTCAGTATTGCTTTTGCTGTTCAGTATTGCTTTTGCTGTTCAGTATTGCTTTTGCTGTTCAGTATTGCTTTTGCTGTTCACTATTGCTTTTGCTGCTCAGTACCACACTTGCAATTTAATGTGTCTCTTACTCTTCATTACTACAGTGCTATTGAATATGATTTTCGCTGTTCAATATTGATTTCGCCAAAGGATAATTTCCCCGTAGTTCCTAGCAAAAGCACAGCGAAACTTCTAGCAAAAGCCAACGGAATTTCTAGCAGAACCCGGGTAAAACACCACTAAATGAATATATTCTTATTCAAGGATACAAAAAATCCTTCGATTTCCTAAAAATTCGAAAATAATCCCTGTAATTTCGATTTAAACGTTGATTTTTTAGCAATATTCTAGTACTATTCTATTATAACAAATAATTTTAACAATAACAGGATAGCTTTGCAAGAAAGAGGGGCTTTCCTTTTTTCAGAATCTTACAATCAGCTTATAAATAATTAGAAATAGGAGTGGTAATCATGCCGAAAAACCGAAACATTTCCATGGCCGTAATTCGAAGGCTGCCGAAGTATAACCGATGCTTAGGGGATCTATTGGAAAGGGAAATTTATCGAATCTCTTCCAAGGAACTCAGTGGAATTCTAGGATTTACCGCCTCGCAAATTCGTCAGGATCTTAACAATTTTGGTGGATTTGGCCAGCAGGGCTACGGATACAACGTGGAAGAACTACACAATGAAATTCAAAAGATTTTAGGACTGACCAAGGACTACAAAGCCGTCGTGGTAGGGGTTGGTAACTTAGGCCAGGCCATCGCAAATCATACCAACTTTGAAAAACACGGATTTAAAATTCTTGCCATGTTCGATATCAATCCGAACCTGATCGGGCTGCAAATCCGGGGAACCCCGGTGTATGACAACAAAGAACTTCACGGGTATATTAAGGAAAATGATGTAGAAATCGGCGTGATCACAACCCCTAAGGAAGTGGCCCAAAGTGTGGCGGATGAACTGGTGGAAGCGGGAATAAAGGCCATTTGGAACTTTGCCCCGGTGGATCTTAAAGTGCCGGAGGATGTGGTGGTGGAAGATGTCCACTTAAACGAGAGTCTGTTTATCATGTCTTATCTGATCAAAGAGAAGGAAATGCTGAAAGCATTGGAAGATCAGGAAAAATAAGACCCTAAGAAGGTAATACTGCAGCGGCTCAGTAGCGGCTCAGTAGCGGCTCAGCAGCGGATTAATAGCGGATTAAAACGAAAAAAGAGGCGGCGCCGGTAAAAAGGTGCGGTCTCTTTTGTTGTGTCCACATACTGAACAATTTGACCAAAAAAAGACAGTAAAAAATTTTAAGGATTATTGATAGTATTTTAACAATCTATAGGATATAATAACCATAGAACAAAACAAGGAGGGATCAAAGTGAATTTTAATCTATCAAAAGAGCACAAAATGATACAAAAAACCTTTGCCAGTTTCACCAAGAATGAAGTGGAGCCCATTGCGGCGGAGGTGGATGAGAACGAACGGTTCCCCAGTGAAACCGTGGAGAAAATGAAGCGCTTTGGCATGATGGGGATTGCAGTGCCTAGAGAATACGGCGGTGCCGGTGCCGATGAATTAGCCTACGCCCTTGCGGTGGAAGAATTATCAAAGGCCTGCGCCACCACGGGAGTTATTCTATCCGCCCACAGTTCCCTGGGTTGCTGGCCGATCCTGAAATTCGGTACCGAGGCCCAAAAGGAGAAGTATCTAAAGCCCATGGCTTCGGGAGAAAAACTCGGCGCCTTCGGACTGACGGAGCCCAATGCGGGAACCGACGCTGCCAGCCAACAAACCGTGGCGGTCTTAGAAGGGGATCACTACCGAATTAACGGCAGTAAAATCTTTATCACCAATGGAGGGGAAGCGGACACCTATATCATCTTTGCCATGACCGAGCCTTCCAAAGGGCTGAAAGGCATTACCGCCTTCATCGTGGAAAGCGACACTCCGGGATTCACCATCGGAAAGAAAGAAAAGAAACTGGGCATCAAGGGTTCCGCCACCACGGAGCTGGTCTTTAAGAATATGATGATTCCCAAGGAAAATCTGTTAGGGAAAGAAGGCAAGGGCTTTAAAATTGCCATGCAAACCTTAGACGGAGGACGTATCGGAATTGCGGCCCAGGCCTTAGGCATTGCGGAAGGCGCCATGGAAAAAACCGTGCAGTACGTCAAAGAGCGGGAGCAGTTTAACCGGCCCATCGGAAAGTTCCAGGGACTGCAGTTTATGATGGCGGATATGGAAACCCAGATTCAAGCAGCGAAACTCATGGTATACCAAGCGGCGGCAGCAAAAGCCGAAGGCAAGCCTTATGGAAAACTGGCGGCCATGGCCAAACTATACGCTTCGGAAACCGCCATGGAAGTGACCACCAAAGCCGTACAGCTTCACGGTGGATACGGATACACATCCGACTACCCCATTGAACGAATGATGCGAGATGCGAAAATTACCGAAATCTATGAAGGAACCTCCGAGGTTCAAAAGATGGTAGTGGCAGCAGACATTTTACGATAAAAAAGGAGGGACTGACATTGAAGATCATTGTATGTATAAAACAAGTACCGGATACCAATGAAGTAAAAATTGATCCTGTAAAGGGGACATTAATACGGGAAGGAGTGCCAAGCATTCTAAACCCCGACGATAAAGCCGCCTTAGAGGAGGCACTCCGGGTAAAGGACCAACATCCCGACACCCACATTACGGTTATGACCATGGGTCCCCCCCAAGCGGAGGAAGTGCTGATTGAAGGAGTGGCCATGGGCGCTGACGAAGGAATCCTTCTGTCCGACCGGGCTTTTTCCGGAGCGGATACCTGGGCAACATCCAATACCTTAGCCAAGGCCATTGAGAAAATCGGACGATACGATATCATCTTCTGCGGACGGCAGGCCATCGACGGAGACACCGCCCAAGTAGGACCGCAAATCGGGGAGCGACTGGGCATCCCCCAGGTAAGCTATGTAGAAAAGTTCTATCTGGAAGAGGGAAAGATTCGGGTACACCGGGCCCTAGAGGACGGCTACGAAGTAATCGAGGGACAAAGCCCGATCCTTTTGACCACCATCAAAGAGTTAAACGAAGCAAGATATCCTTCCATTCCCGGAATCATGCGAGCCTATCGGGAGGACTGCATCAAGGTTTGGACCTACGAGGACTTAGACATTCCTTCTACGGACATCGGTCTTGACGGATCCCCCACCCAGGTAAAGCGTTCCTTTACACCGGAACAAAAAGGTGCAGGGGAAATGCTGGAGGGAACCACGGATGAAAAAGTGGGAAGTCTCGTGCAAAAACTACAAGAAAAAAATCTGATATAAGGAGGGATCATCATGGGTATTAAAATATTACAAGACGAATGTGTGGGCTGTACACTATGTGTGGGGGCCTGTCCTTTTGACGCAATCGATATGATAGATAGCAAAGCGGTGATGAATGACAACTGTACCAACTGCGGCGCCTGTGTGGACGCCTGTAATTTCGGAGCGATTATTAAGGAAGAGTCGCAAATGAAACAAATGGATATTACCCAGTATAAAGACGTATGGGTATTTGCGGAGCAGCGGGACGGCCAGCTGATGGATGTGGCCGCGGAGCTTCTCGGTGAAGGCAGAAGACTGGCGGAAGAAGTAGGCTGTGAGCTTAGCGCCGTTCTTTTAGGGGAGGACGTACGGGACCTGACCGACGAACTTTTTGCTTACGGGGCGGATAAAGTGTATATCTCCGAAGGCGAGCACTTAAAGCAGTACACCACCGACGGATACACCAAAGTATTATCGAAAATGGTCGAGGAATACAAGCCGGAAATTGTCCTCTTCGGCGCCACCCATATCGGCCGGGACCTAGCCCCAAGAGTTGCCGCAAGAGTGGATACGGGACTGACGGCGGATTGTACGAAACTGGAGATCGATCCCGAAGAAAAGGGTCTGATGCAAACCAGACCGGCCTTCGGCGGAAACATCATGGCAACGATCATCTGTCCCAAGCACCGGCCCCAAATGGCCACGGTACGACCGGGGGTAATGGAAAGAGCTGAGAAATCCGGGAAACGGGAAGACCAAGAGCTGATTGAATTCAAAAACGACGTTACGGAAGAGGATATTCGGATCAAAATCCTTGACGTGGTAAAGGCCGGCAAAGCCAGCGTCAACATTGTAGATAGCGAAGTCATCGTCTCCGGAGGACGGGGTCTTGAAAAGCCCGAAGGCTTTGAACTGCTTCAAACCCTGGCGGACAAACTGGGCGGCGTAGTCGGCGCCTCCCGTGCAGCGGTGGAGTCCGAGTGGATCGACCACGACCACCAGGTAGGCCAAACGGGAAAAACCGTTCGACCGGAGCTCTACATCGCCTGCGGAATCTCCGGTGCCATCCAGCACATCGCCGGAATGCAGGGGGCCAAAACCATCGTAGCCATCAACAAAAACCCCGATGCCCCCATCTTCAAAATCGCAGACATCGGCATCGTCGGCGACGTCTACGAAGTTCTCCCCAAGCTCATCGACGCCCTGGAGAAATAAACCAAAAGTAAACCAAAGGGGACGGAGGCATTCGGTACATGCTTGAAAGTAAGGTTCCGAAAGGACAAAGAATATCATATTTACAATAGGAAACCGAGGCTTTCAAGTACTGGACGAAGCTTTTGTTTAGAATATAGCTGAATGTGCTAAAATAAAGGATCACAGGATAAAAATAAAGGCGAAGGGATGCGGTGTCAAAATAATGACTGCATTCCTCCGCCTTTTTTCAGTTATAGAAATACTAGGGGTGGCCGGTTATTGACTGTGAATTCTGCTGTGTTATTAAGGTATTTTGCCGAAATGGAAAGCTGTTTTGAGTAATTAATCTTAGTCCTTTTTGCTGGAATTTGTCATGGAAACGATGGCTACAATCACCACAATAACAACAGCACCGATAATCACATATAACAGGATGTTGCCCAGGCCGGCTTCTTCATCGTTTTCTCCCACCTCGATTTCCACATCCATATCGTCGTTACCGTTGTCGTTACCGTTACCATTGTCGTTACCGTTGTCGGCAATCAAAACTTCCTCTTCGGAATTCGATAAAATGCCCTCTTCACTGTCAAGAGCGCCTGCGAAGGCCAGGCTGCTTACGAGCACCATCAGGAGAACTAAAACAATAACAAAGGCTTTCTTCTTCATTTACAAGCTCCTTTCTTAACTCATTCGGTTATATACCATTATATAACCCCGGATTATGGGAACTGTAGTTATAAGGAAAAAACGCTTGTTAGTAGTTGGATTACAGGTTATTTGCCACAGCTCCTTATATATGAATTGATACCACAAGTAATCAAACCTAAACGGGATTATGGGAAAATCTAGAAGGTGAAGGAGCTGGAAACCCGCGAGAGATATTATTGACAATCATTCTCGAAAGGGGTATATTAAAGTGGAAGACGGAGTACAAAGTCTTGAGGCTTTGGTTAGAAGGGATTCCTGCAATAGGTCGGCAATATTGATAAGCTGGAAAATTCGAGGGTATAGGTGATTCGATGCGAAACTATTATCGTGAAATCAATGAATATCTGAAGCGGCTGATCCACTACATCGTGGCATCGGAGAAAAAGAGCCGGAAAAACGGAAGTCTGCCGTTGAGTCTGTCGGAAATCCTGGTCCTAAGAGAGTTGGGCCGTAACGGAGCGAAAAAGATTTTTGAGATGATGGAGACCTTAGAGCTGGACCGAAACACCTTAGTAACCATTACGAAAAAACTGACGGTGGAAGGGTATGTGGAAAAAACCCCGGCTACGGACGATAAAAGGTCCGCAGAACTGAAGCTGACCCAGCAGGGACAGCGACTATTCGAAGAGGTGGAAGAAAAAGAGCGGCAGCTGGTATCCAATATTCTGGATGATTTCAGTGTGAATGAGGAAATCACCATCTTAAAATTCCTTGTGAAGTTGGAACTTCTCAGTCGAGGGAAGTATCCCGAGGATAAAAAACCAAAAGCGAAGGTCTCAGATAAATCCGAGACCCGATAAAATAGGATAAAGCAATTGAAAAAACCCCGGTCAGTCCTAAGGACCTGCGGGGTTTTTCGTTTATGGGCGTTATGCTCAACTAAGGTGTATATAAGTGCTTAGTATGTCGGGGTTTGAATTAAACTTCTTTAGGTGCGTCTACGGGACAAACGTTAGCACAGGCGCCACAGTCGATACAGCCTTCTTCGTCTACTACATAGATGTCGTCTCCCTCAGAGATTACACCTACTGGACATTCCGGTTCACAAGCGCCACAGTTGATACATGAATCATCAATTCTATAAGCCATTTTAATTTCCTCCTTATTAATGTGTTAAGTTGATTACAGATTGATTATAACAAGTAAAAAAAGCCAAAGGCAACCGTAAAAAGAGAAAAATTCCGGGAAGCGGGATATATATAATGATAATCATTATATACAAAGATGACAGGGGGACGGAGAAATTGTCATCTCTCCGTCGTTTGTCACCCTGCCCTAGACACTCTTTTATCTGGCCCAATTTTCGCTGTAAGCGTTAAGGGAACCTGCGTACAACGACATCCCTTCACCGCCCTCTGCCCTTCGCCGTCTAGGCACCTCTACAGTCCTAATCCCATCCCAAGAAGGGATTAATAAGCGGGATGACAAAAACTCCGTCCCGGTGTCATCTCCCTCCCGCCCTATGCACTCTACAATCCTAATCCCATCCCAAGAAGGGATTAACAAGCGGGATGACAAAAACTCCGTCCCGCTGTCATCTCCCTCCCGCCCTATGCCCTCCTACAATCCTAATCCCATCCCAAGAAGGGATTAATAAGCGGGATGACAAAAACTCCGTCCCGCTGTCATTTCCCTGTCCCCTCTATGTTATAATAGGAATAACGATTATAACAGAAAGCAGGGTGAAACCATGAAAGTATATGCATTAGTGGGATCCAGCGGTACGGGGAAGAGTTATCAGGCGATGAACCTTGCCCAGGAAAAGGGCATCGAGTATGTGATCGATGACGGGCTGATGATCCGGGAAAACAAGGTGATCGGCGGACGGTCAGCGAAGCGGGAGGACTCGAGAATGGCGGCGGTAAAGCGGGCGCTGTTTTTGGATCCGAAGCACCGAAAGGAGATCCGGGAGATTTTACGGATCAAAACCCCGAAAAGCTTACTGATCATCGGCACCTCGGATCGGATGGTGGAGCTGATTGCCGAGAACCTGGACCTGGGAGGGATCGACCAGAAGGTCTTTATTGAAGAAATTTCCTCCCCTGAGGACATTCAGCGCGCCAAGTCCCATCGCTCCCAGGAAGGAATGCACATCATTCCCGTGCCCACCTTTCAGATCAAGGAGGATTTTTCCGGATACTTCCTAAACCCCCTGCGGGTCCTAAGGCGCTTCGGCAAGGGAGAAAAGGTCAGCGAAAAATCCGTGGTCCGGCCCACCTTCAGTTATCTGGGGGATTACCGCATCTCCAACCGGGTAATTCGGGATCTGGTCCTTTTTGCCTCCTTTAAAATCATCGGGGTGAAAAACGTATGGAATATTGAGGTGGAAAACACCCCCAATGGTCTGGTGATCGATTTTACCATCAGCATCGTTTTCGGAAACCCCATAAGAGCCATTTCGGAACGGGTTCAGGAACAGGTCCGGGAGGAAATCGAGTACATGACTTCCTTCAATATCGTAAAAATTAATGTTTTTGTTAAAAATTTAATTAACCCCGAAGATTAGGTTGCCATTTTAAATTCCTAGTGTTATAATGCATTTGAGAGTTGAAATTTTCTACATTTACCCAATAGTTTTTACCCAAAAAATAATTTTATAGGAGGGTATTTTAATGGCGAACGGTAACAATCCTTTTTTAATGGCCCAGCGACAAGTTAAATCAGCATGTGACAAACTAGGTACGGAAGAAGCGGTGTACGAAATCCTGAAAAACCCGCAAAGAGTAGTAGAAGTAGCGATTCCGGTAAAAATGGACGACGGAAGCGTTAAGACATTTATCGGATACCGATCACAACACAACAATGCAGTAGGACCTTATAAAGGTGGACTAAGATTTCACCCGGATGTAAACATGGACGAAGTAAAAGCCCTATCCACTTGGATGACCTTTAAGTGTGGAGTTGTAGGCGTTCCTTACGGCGGAGGAAAAGGTGGCGTAATCGTAGACCACAGAACTCTATCTGAAGGAGAGTACGAAAGATTATCTCGAGGTTATGCAAGAGCCATTGCACCGGTAATCGGTGAAAAAGTGGATATTCCTGCACCGGATGTTGGAACTTCCGGAAAAGTTATGGCATGGATGACCGATGAATATGAAAGAGCAACGGGAGAATTTGCACCGGGAGTATTTACCGGAAAGCCTGTAGAATTTTACGGATCCCTAGGAAGAACGGAAGCCACCGGTTACGGAGTTGCCATCATGGCAAGAGCGGCAGCGAAGAAAATGCACCTTCCTTTAGAAGGGGCAAAAGTTGCGGTTCAAGGTTTCGGTAACGTAGGTTCCTATGCAGCGCTATACATCAGCCAAATGGGAGCGAAAGTTGTGGCCGTATCCGATTCTACCTGTACCTTAGTAGATGAAGGCGGATTCCACATTAAGTCTCTTATGGAGCACTTGAAAAACAACGACAACAACCTTACCGGATACGCAGGCGCCGACAAGGAATTACACCGAGACGAATTACTTACCTTGGATGTAGACATTTTAATGCCCTGTGCCTTAGAAAACCAAATCACCGCAGAGAACGCCCACGACATCAAAGCGAAAATCATCTCCGAGGGAGCCAACGGCCCGACCACCATCGAAGCCGATGAAATCCTGGACGAAAGAGGCGTTGTTGTAGTAGCGGATATCCTGGCAAACGCCGGTGGAGTTACAGTATCCTACTTCGAGTGGATCCAAAACTTAACCCGTGATATCTGGACTTTCGAGAAGGTTCAAGAAAAGCAAGCGGAATTAATGGAAAATGCCTTTGCTGAAATCTGGGATCTGAAAGAAGAAAAGAAGACCAACATTCGAAATGCGGCCTTCATGATCAGTATCCGAAGAATTGAGCAAGCCCTACGACTAAGAGGATTAATCTAGTCCCCAAGGTCATATAAAAGACTTGTAAGACGACATAAAAGTTCTATAAGAATGAAGATAAAAAATCTGGAGATCCTTGGATCTTCAGATTTTTCTTTTTGTCCGACTCCGTTGATTTTTTTACAAAAACATTGTTCCCAAGCGCCAAAGATTATACAATGGATAAGGTAGGATGAGCTTAAGAAAAAAGAGCATAAAAAAGAGCAGAAATAGAGAACATAAAAAAAGAGCGTAAAAAAAGGATAAAAAAGAGGAAAAAAAGCAAAAGCATAAATAAGGAAATCAGAAAGGAAGAGGATCCTTTGGAAAACAACGGGAAAAACACCCCTGGAGGAATAGATCGCCCCACAAGGAACAGTGCAAGAAGCAGTGCAAAAAGCAGTGCAAGCAACAGTGAATCCCCAGTAAGTAGGGAGCCTGCAAGAAGCTGGGAAGTTACAAGATACGGCAACGTCCAAAAAAATAGTAAAGCAATAAACAGTAAAGCAATATACAGTAAAGAAAAAAACAGCCGGGGACTGAGGTTTATAGCCGTGGCCGCCGCGTGGCTACTGCTCTTTACCATGACCCTAAACCATGTGGCTGCGGAAACCAATGAAAATGAAGGGGAGGAATTTTTTCTACCGCCGGAGTACGACTACATCGCCCCCTACGAAAACGGCCTGGCCAGAGTACATACCGAGGAGGGCATAGGCTACTTATCCGCCGGCGGCGGGTACGTGATTTTCCCCGAATATCAGCAGGGAGGCGACTTTACCGCAGGGATCGCCCCGGTACAAAAAGAGGACCGCTTCGGCTATGTAAACTGGGAGGAGGACTGGGTAATTCCCAGGAATTTCCCCTACGCCATGAATTTTCATAATCGACGGGCGAAGGTTGAGACCGATGGAGACTGGACCTATCTAACTTTAGAAGGGGGTCTGTTGACAAGGCTTTTGGCCGAAGACCGGATCGAAAAAGATCCGGTCAGTCTCGGGAATTTTTCCGAGGGTTTGGCGGCGGTGAAGGGCCCTAGGGGCTACGGATACATCAATCGGGAAGGGGAAGTGGTAATCGGTCTGTCCTTTGATGCGGCAGAGGGCTTCTCCGAAGGCCTGGCCCGGGTAAAGCGCGACGGAAAATGGGGCTATATTAACGAAGAAGGGGAGACCGTCATTCCCCTGGAGTATGATTTTGCCCTGGACAAACAAGAAGGCCTCCTGCCGGTCATGACCGGGGACGCCTGGGGGTACATCAATGATGAAGGAGAAACCGTAATATCCAAAAGCTTTGATCAGGCCCTGCCCTTTAGGGAAGGCTTCGCTCGGGTCCGCATCGATGAAAACTGGGGCTACATTGATTCCGAAGGAAGCCTGGTGGTCGATCCCATATTTGACGGCGCCCTGGACTTTTCCGAAGGCTACGCCGCCGTAAAACAAGGGGACAAGTGGAGCTACATCAACGAAGCCGGCCACCTGTTATATCCCTTTCAATTTCAGCGGGGCAACTTTTTTAGTAGCGGCAGGGCCCCGGTCCAGGTCGATGGCCGATGGGGGCTGATCCGCCGCTAATAAAGATTCGCTAACAAGTAAGCAGGGTCCTCGGTAGGGGTTAGCGGTGGTGAATTAGGGGGGAGTCGCTTGACGACAATCATTTGACGACAGTCAAGAGGGAAAAGCCTTTCTAATAACTGGCCGCCGCTTCCTTACGAGCCCGGCGCCGCTCCCGCTCCGCCAGTTTTTTCTTATCGAAAAGCATATACAGGGTCAGTCCCGCAGGGCCGAGAATCACGGTGATCAGCATAAAGGGAAAGAGAAAATACCCCTTTTTAAAGCCGTCGGTGGCAATCCAGCGGCCGAAAAAGAGATTCCCTATGACCATATGTAACCAGGCGAACAGCGGCAGATTTTCATGGGTAAAGACCTCCCGAACCCCGTCGATGGAAGGAATGATCAAAGACAGCCAGTTGATTTCCCAGCCGAAGAAAAACAGGGTTAAAAAGTACAGGCTTCCCAGCAAAACCCAGTAATTCTTATGGAAAAGGAGTTTTCGGGTAATCACGGATTTTGGAAGGAGCAGCAGGGGAATCCAGGAGAGGATCAGTAGTACAGAAAGGATACGAAACAAATGTAAGAACATAGAAAAACCTCCCTATTCGTCTTTTTACGATAACACCGGATATTCTCGGCGAAGATCTAATACCTTCATTATAACGGATTCAGCCTGAAGATACTACAGAAAATTTCGACTCTTCCCGCCTTTTCTTTTTCCCGGGATATATGTTACAATGGGTATAATAAAAATTATAGGAAAACCTTTTGTAAAAAGGAGTGAATACTTTGCAACCACGGAAATATAAAAATTTGAGCCGAGTCATTGTTCTTGCCATTGCCTTGGCCATGATCCTATCTTCGGTAGGATATGCCTTTATGTTCTTCTAAACATAAAGGTTTTTTTATGCCCTTTTTTATGCCCTATGGTTGAAATTTCTCCGGTTATTTTGAAAATTTTTCTTAATATGTGGTACACCGCTGAAAAATCGGGTACAAACAAAGTAAATAAGTTGATCATAGGAATTGACCCATAAGGAGCGAAGGATCATGATGAAGTCCATGTTGAAAATCTGCATAAAAGACGTAGAAACCATTAAATATACCCGGGATATGATCTCGAAAATCTTAAAAGAGGGCATGGGGATGGATGATTACCTATACGAAATGGCCATCAGTGAAGCCTTAAACAATGCGGTGCTTCACGGCTATGAGAATAAGGGGAAACGAAGCATTTCCATTAATCTTTCCAAACTCAGTGACCGACGGGTTTCCGTACGGATCAAACACTACGGCAAGGGCTTTCCCGGCAACAAAAAACTTCAGCGGGCGGAGGAAAAAAGCAACAACATCCCTCCCGAAGAGCTGTTTTTAGAATCGGGACGGGGCCTAAAAATCATGATGGAAGGGGCGGACTACGTCTGTTACAACCGGGCGGGCAATGAAGTGATTTTGGTGAAGCGAAAGGAAACCTAATCGAAAAGTAAAAGCAAAACAAGGTAAACAAAAGGTAAAAATACCCTAAGATGTTACCGTGTCCGGGGTTTATTTTTTGTCTAAAATCAGGAAAGCAAAGACGTAATTTGTGAAAAAATAAATTACAAAATATATCCTCTAAGGGAGTTTAAAGGGAAATCTACGGGGTAACTATAACATAAATCAAAGATCATTACAAAATCATCGTTTCTTTAGAGAAAACAATGGGGGAAACGAAGACGTGGAGACAAAAATCTAAATAATTTTGAAAAATATGTTATTTTCTCAAAAAAAAGATTGTTAATTTTTTCAAAGGTAGTATAATAGAACTATATCTAAATCACATAAAGCAATCGATGGTTTTCCTTCGAAAGATAAGGGACAGATAGATTGGATGCTAAGAAGGATATCCTTACAACTGGGCACTTGGGGTATTCGGAGCAGCTAGTGCAACCGGCCAACCTTAGTGTTGGTTTTTTTATTATCACGAAAACGATACAGAAAATTCGGACAAAGAGGTGGACTTATGGCTGCAAAACGAAAACTGGGCACCCTGTTGGTCGACGTAGGGGCCATAACCAACGAAAACTTGGAACAGGCCTTAAAAATACAAAAGCAGAATAAAAAGAAACTGGGAGAAGTGCTGGTACAGGAAAAGTTTGTAACGGAAGAGGAAATCATCGAAGTCCTGGAGTTTCAACTGGGGATTCCAAAAAAGGAAATCGACCGGGGTACCATCGAATCCGAGGTACCGAATCTGATCACCGAAGCCTTAGCCCGGCGTCATACTATAATTCCCGTAAAGGCAACAGAAAAAACCGTAACCCTGGCCATGAACGATCCTCTAAACGTTTACGCCATGGATGATGTAAAACTGGCAACCGGTCGGGAAGTGGAGCCGGTCATCGCAACAACCAAAGAAATTGAAGACGCCATTGATTATTTCTTTGAAAAACAGGACGCTCAAAAGGCCATTGAGGACTTTACCAGCGAGTACGACGTAAAAGAGCTGGAAGGTCTGGATGAAGCCACCCTAAATGATATCAACAATGCCCCGGTTGTACGGCTGATCAACTCTATCATGAGCCAGGCAGTAAAACAACAGGCCAGTGATATACATATCGAACCCTTCGAGAAGAAACTATTGGTTCGCTTTCGAATCGACGGCGATTTACACGAAGTCATGCGCCCGGCCAAGGCCGCCCACTCGGCGATTGTTACCCGAATCAAGATCATGGGAAAAATGGACATCTCCGAGCGGCGTAAACCCCAGGACGGCCGGGTGGAAAAAAACATCGACGGCAGGGAAATTGACATGCGAATATCCGTCCTTCCCACGGTTTTCGGGGAAAAGGTGGTAATTCGAATTCTGGATCGAAGCAGTTTTATGTTAACCAAGGAGGAACTGGGCTTTACCGAGCGAAACCTAGAGCTTTTTGATAGAATTACCCGAAACCCCAACGGAATTATTCTCGTCACCGGCCCTACGGGAAGTGGTAAATCCACCACCCTGTATACGGTCCTTGCCGAGATGAACCGGGAAGACCGAAACATCGTAACCGTAGAAGACCCGGTGGAATACTCCTTAGACGGCGTAAACCAGGTACAGGTAAACCCGAAGGCGGACCTTACCTTCGCCACAGGCCTACGATCCATCCTACGACAGGACCCGGACATCATCATGGTAGGTGAGATTCGGGACAGTGACACCGTAACCATCGCGATACGGGCGGCGATCACCGGTCACTTGGTGCTTAGTACCGTCCATACCAACGATACCGCCAGTACCATCAGCCGATTGGTCAACATGGGGGTGGACCCGTACTTAATCGCATCATCGGTAGTGGGCATCATGGCCCAGCGGTTGGTAAAAAAGGTTTGTAACAACTGCAAAGAGCCTTATGAGGTGGACGAGCGAAATGCCCGCCTGGGCGGCATACCCGAAGGCACCACCATCTATAAAGGAAAGGGCTGCACCAAATGCGGCGGCTCCGGCACCAAAGGAAGAACCGCCGTCCATGAAGTCATGGTGGTGGATCGAACCATTCGAAATATGATCAATGAAGGTAAGGATATCGACTCCATTAAGGATATCGCCATCCGGGACGGGATGAACACCCTGAGGGATGCCAGTAAGGAACTGGTCCTAAAAGGAATCATACCCATCGAAGAGATGCTTCGAATCACCTATAGTTTGGAAGGGTAAAAAAAGTTATCAAAAGGGGGAATGAACAGGTGCTGGATATTAACGAAATGCTAAAGACGGTTATGTTTAAAGGAGCATCGGACCTACATATTACCGTAGGACTCAGGCCGATGATACGGGTAAACGGAGAACTTTTGGAAAGTGAGTTTCCGGTTCTCGGACCCGAAGATACGAAAGAACTGGTCTATCAAATCCTAAAGGAGCGGCATAAAAACACCTTAGAGGAAAAGGGAGAAGTGGACCTTTCCTATACCTATCCGGGACTCAGCCGTTTTCGGATCAACGCCTACCGACAGCGGGGCAGTTACGCCATGGCTCTAAGAGCCATCCCCATGGAGATCCCCGATATTGAGGACTTATATCTGCCCGAGGTTTTACGAACCCTGGCCAATAAACGAAGGGGCATCATTCTGGTCACCGGCCCTACCGGTAGCGGGAAGAGTACCACCTTAGCGGCGATGATCAACCATATTAATAAAACCAGAAAAGAACATATCGTAACCCTAGAGGACCCCATCGAGTATCTTCACCGCCATAACCGAAGCATTATCAATCAGCGGGAAATCGGCGGGGATACGGAAAACTTCGCCAACAGTCTTCGGGCCTCCCTAAGACAGGATCCGGATGTAATTCTCGTCGGTGAGATGCGGGACTTAGAAACCATTGCAACGGCCCTCACCGCAGCGGAAACCGGCCACTTGGTTCTCGCCACCCTCCATACCATCGGGGCCGCAAAAACCATCGACCGAGTCATCGACGTATTCCCACCCCATCAGCAACAACAGGTGCGGGTTCAGCTCTCGGGAGTTATTGAAGGGATCATCTCCCAACAGCTCCTGCAAACCGCCGACGGACAGGCAAGAAGAGCGGCCTTAGAAATTATGGTGGCCACCCCGGCAATCCGTAACCTGATCCGGGAAGGAAAGTCCCACCAGATTCAAACCAGTATCCAAACCGGAGCAAAACTGGGCATGGAGACCATGGACAAATCCTTAATCAACCTGTATAACCGGGGACTGATTACCAAGGAAAATTTGTATAAATATTGTGTGGATCCCGACACCATTAAGCGTTATGTTCCCGTATAAGCGGGTATAAATAAATATGTAAACTAATGACAGAATAATGAAGAAAAAACCTATAATGAGTCCTAATTAAAGGAGGTGGTTTTTTGGCGGTATACAAATACACAGCCGTAACCCCCAGTGGTCAGGAAGTGGAGGAAACCATCACGGGTAACAGCTTATCGGAAGTGCAGGATCGAATTAAAGAAAAAGGCTACTTTGTGATAGACGTTACGGAGACGGTGGAGAAAAAATCTGCAGGGGAAAGCTTAAGCTTTGGGAAAGGCGTAAAAACCAAGGACTTATCAATACTTTGTAAGCAAATGGGAACATTACTAAAGGCCGGTGTACCTTTATCCAGTGCCTTAGATATACTCTATCGACAGACGGAAAACAAAAGCTTAAAAGAAGCTTTAGGAGATGTATACGCTGAGGTGCAAAAGGGTTCACAGATTTCCGGAGTGATGAAAGAGCATCCGAAGGTTTTTCCGGAATTGATGGTAAATATGACAGAATCCGGGGAGATGACCGGAAACCTTGATAATGTAATGGAGCGTTTGGCGGTTCATTATGAGAAGGAAGCGAAAATTGAATCGAGAATCACGGGAGCAATGATTTATCCGATCGTCTTGAGTGTAGTTGCAATCACTGTTGTAGTATTCTTATTAGTTGTGGTTATGCCGACCTTCATAGGGATGTTTGAAGGGGCAGGAATGGATCTGCCGCTACCAACTCGAATTCTTATTGGTATTAGTAATGCCCTTAGAGATTTCTGGTATTTATTCATCTTAGGAGCAGTAGGGCTTGGCTTTTTATTTAACCGATTTGTCAATACGGAAACCGGAAGATACCGATTCGATGCACTGAAGTTTAAAATACCGATTGTCAAAAGCTCCATGGATAAAATCGTTACTGCCAGGTTTACAAGAACTTTAGGTTCATTACTATCCAGTGGTATTCCTTTGATGGACAGTTTAGAGATGACCGGAAAAGTTGTAGGGAATGCCGTGATTGAAGAGAAAATAGAAACGGTTACCAGTGAAGTGGAAAAAGGTGAAACCTTAGGCAAAAGTCTAAAACGAAATCCCACCTTTGGTCCAATGATAGTATCGATGATCGAAATCGGAGAAGAATCCGGTAACTTGGATGGAATGCTAGATAAAAGCGCAGACTTTTATGAAAGAGAGTTAGAGGATGCAATTGATAGAATGATTAGATTATTAGAACCATTAATGATTGTAGTAATGGCTATTGTTATTGGGTTTATTGTAGTATCAATGGCACTACCAATGTTTGATATGTTCCAGACTATCTAATAAGGGACATGCAATAATACATTATAAGGAAAGACGGAATTCATTGAAAGGAGTGATGCTTAGGGGTGAAAGGAAATAGTTTGGTAGGAATTATAGTAAATGTAGGTAGAAAACAAAAAAGAAAAGGGAGGAAATTAAAATGATGCAATATTTAACAAAGAAGATTAATAACAGAAAAGGTTTTACGTTGATTGAGCTTATTGTGGTAATTGCTATTTTAGCGATTTTGGCTTTGATTGCGCTTCCGAGGTTAAGTCAGTTTATTAGTGATGCGGGCGAGTCTGCAGATGATGCTACTGCAGCAGTTATTTATCGTGCAGCATCTGCGTACATTGCGAGTAATCCAAACTTGGAAGCACTAGACGTTAGTGAAATACAAAAATATGTTGACGATAGTACTGTGAATGTTAGTGACGCAAAAATAACTCCTGAAAAGGATGGTGATAAAATAATTGGAATCGAAAAAGTAGAATACGAAAGTGGAGCTTATCCTGACAGTTAATTCTCTTTACTAGTATGTAACAGGTACAGTTCATTTGTGAGGTAGCAAAACAGTTTGAGATTTCACAAGGGCAAGGTACGGTTCCTTTGTGAGAAGCTAGTCGCTGAGTTTTTAACTCACAAGGGGACGGTTCCTTTGTGAGGAGTAACCAATGAGTTTCTATTAAGTTTAAATTTTTAGATTTTTATTAAGTAATTGATTCAAATCAACCTGAAAACCTGCCGTTGATTGGCGGGTTTTCAGGAATTAAATAATAAATATTCAAAGGATAACCTGATTTCAGCAATAAGTAAGGTTGCACATAATGATTTTAAATTCGGCGATAGAGTAAAAAAGCAACTATGTGTATTCGATGATCTGTTAATTATTATACGAGTTAGTATTTTGAACTGGGATGGAGGGTTCTTATGTATAACCTATTCTTAAGAAAAAAACGACAGAATAAGGGCTTTACTTTAATGGAACTTCTCGTGGTAATGGCAATTTTGGCGATTCTAGCGACGATCGCTATTCCAAGGTATGCAAATATGCGTCAAGATGCTATTGAATCAAAAGATCACTCTAATGCAACAATTATTTACCGCGCAATCGTTGCTCACTATGAATTAGAAGGAAACCTTAATAACTTTGTTATTACCAACTACATAAACCAAGATATCGAATATACTGGTGGGGAAGTCGACGCAATAACAGGAGAAATCACCCCAGTAACAATTAATGGAGAAACCTACCCCAGCCCATAATTACTTTGATATATTAAGTGATTGGAAGAACTGTTTATTTTATAGAGGTAAAAGAAGAAAGGTATAACTATTGGTAGTATTTGATAATATATGAGTTTTCAAGCCTTAAAAATTTAAATCAATTATGGTTTTTCTCTTTAAGTCTTGAAAAAAATCTCTAAGTTGGTTTTGTAGACTATGATTGATAAGCTAATAATTTCTTGAATAACTCTTCAGAAAGTGTATTAAATTAATAAGAAGAAGCGAATTATCTCTAATAAGGAGGAATTAAAATGTATTATATTAGAAATAATAAAGGAACAGCCTTAGTTTGGACCATAATATTACTTGCGGTTTTGATGATTTTAGGGGCTTCTTTACTAGCCACAAGTGATGCTGAAACGCGCCACGCATCAAGATCTGAGAGACAACAGCAAACCGTTTACCTTGCTAAGTCCGGCGTGGAACAAGGGTATGAAAAACTAACTGCAAATGCTGATAAAATTGACAGTGGAAATTCTGTGGAAGATCTTTACCAAAATGTATTGGCTGAAATATCTGGGAAAGACTACTCTGCCTTAGGGAATGGTTATTACAACTTTTCCTATGAGTTCGATTCCGCCGATGATAGTTTTATTCAGGTGAAGTCCAATGCATATGATGGGCGAAACAATAGCATTACCTCAGATCTAACGCTTTATATTGCTCCAATTGTTGAGTATGTGGAATCGGCATGGACGGAAGCTCCAAATTCCTGGAAGAGAGCAATGAACTTATGGGGTGGTGTGAATCCTGATGATCCTGATAATGATCCTGCGGATGAAATAAATCAAACAGGAGAAGCTATTCAGATTATTGGTTACCCAACTAAATCTCCTCAAAATGACGATGATGACTCGATTTTTAGAGCCACAGTTATTAATTTTGATGGAAGAGGGAAGGATAACATAACTTTTATGCAACAGAATAATACCAATAATATTATCTTTGATTCTGAAGTTTTAATTTTTTCCGGTGGCATCCGACTTAGACATAACCGGGATGGAGACCGCCACCGTGAAGTAGTCTTTGAATCATCGAATGAAGTGCTAGAAGGATATTTAGAGCCTTGGTCATACTTGCAAAATAATGATGGTAAGACTGCAGCAAATGAGCGTGTGGGATTCGAAAGCAAAGATCGTTATTTGGATTTTCTTGGCGAAGATGAAGATGATGTGAATATGGATGCATATGATAGTTATGGGTTTGGATCGCTGGAAGGAACTGAGCAACAGAAGTTTGGCCTCGTTGCCTTGGGTGGCGATGTAACCCGTGACGACACAAGTGATCCTTTAATTGAAGTTTCAGGAGTTGCATATGAAGATTTAGAAACCTATGGTCTTTATTTTTACAAGCGAGGAATAGACATAAATGATCCTTCCCTAAGGGTATTGAATACTGTTCCCTCAGAAGATACTGACGGGGATGGTGGTAATCATTATCTCATTCGAGTAAGGGATGATGATCCAATAAGAGAAGCTCTTGCTGAAAAGGTAGGGGTTTCAACCTACTCAATTAATAACATCATAAAAGCATATTATGAATAGAAGGAAGGGAGATCCAATGAATATACTAGGCAGTAAAAAAGGATTAACACTTATTGAAGTTATCATAGCATTGGCAATCCTAGGAATTATTGCGGTCTCTTTTTTAGCAATGTTCTCCCAAGGATTGTCTGGGATTTTTGCCATGGGTGATAAAACCGATGCCACAAGAGTAGCTCAAGAGTTCATGGATCAATACTATGAAGATTCACTGGACGAAAACATTACTAATGCTCAAGGTGAGATTGTTGATTATACCCGAAAAGGATATACTGTTAACAGCTCCATTTCCAGTGGACCACAAGGAATGAGAGAAGTTACAGTGACCGTATCATATAGAAGGGGGACACGAACTACATCATTGACGGCGTTAGTTCCTTAAAAGAGGGGTGATAAAATGTTTCTTAAAATAACAAATAATCAAAAAGGAGTAACCCTTGTTGAGATTATTGTAGCCTTAGCAATACTCACAATAGTCTTAGGGCTGGTGTTTTCTATTTTCGGTTTCGGAAACAGATCCTTTAGCAGAGGGAATGTACAGTATGCGGTACAAAGTGAGGCCAGGCTTGTTTCTGATTATGTTCAGCAAAATGTTAGGAATGCCACTTATTTGGAAGTTTTAAGCAAAGATGAAGCCATTGAAGATATGGATGAAGAGGATGATTCGATTTTTGAATATATCATTTTTGATCCGATAGAACGGAGGATGGTTCATTGGAAAATGAACGGGGATGACTTTTCGATTTACAGGTCTTTAGGACAATCTGTTGCAAGTCTATCTTTTTTAGCACAAAATGAAACTACGTTAAAAATCCAAGTAGTGGATGTCGATGGTGAAGGGCAGGAAGGAGGATTGAATATTTACTCAACTTCCTCGGAGTTTGCGTTATCCAATTTGTCATTGGATGAATCGGAGATTAAAGGTGGAGAGAGTTACGATGTAGCAATTAAGTTTTCTACTGATCCAAGTGAGCTCGGATTCCTATCAAGACTACAAGATCCAGATCAACAGGACCCTGGTACTGAAGCAACAAAAGTAACAGAAATTTCAGGGAAACAAACCCAGAACAAATACGAGTTTACCGTTACCTTTAGCAGAGATATTAAAAGTGTTGATCAGTATCCGGATGGGACCAGTTTAGCTGGATTTGAACCAGAAGATAATTTTTTTACAGCAGAAGGTGAGATATCAAACAACACCCCATATAAAGTTGTTGTCACTGATATTAATAATAACACAGTTACAGCAAACATATGGAGAACAGGAAATAATAATTGGCACTATGAGAACCTATAAAACTAAGAATAATTGCTGATCAGTATTCAGACAAGGAGGCCAACCATGGAAAACACACTGACAATAATCTTCATCTTCATCCTAGGAACCCTCATTGGCTCCTTCTTGAATGTAGTAATCTTTAGAATACCTAAGGGGGAATCCATCAGTTTTCCCCCTTCTCATTGCCAAAACTGTAAAACTAGGCTCACGGTTCTCGATTTGATCCCGATCATCAGCTACCTCTACCTTCGGGGGAAATGCCGAACCTGCGGCGAAAAAGTATCGGTGCAGTACCCGATCATTGAAGGGATAACCGGTCTGGTTTTCATTTTTACATATCTAAACTTTGGTGTTAGTTTTGCCTTTCTCGAGTACGCGATTATTCTTAGCCTACTCGTTGCTATATTTGTCATTGACTATAAGCATTACATTATTCCCGATGGAATGAATTTACTGATTTTCCTCGTCGCTTTAGGGTTCTTAATGGTAGGTTTTTTTATGGGAGATCACGGACTATCCGATTTACTGTATCGATTTTACGGCCTCATTCTCGGCGGCGGTTTTTTCCTTCTCATTGCCATTATTACCGGTGCCATGGGCGGCGGGGATATAAAAATTATGGCGGCCTTGGGCTTTTTATTCGGCTTTAGCCAAACCCTGGTGTTAATATTTTTCTCATTTATCATCGGAGGACTTATGTCCGGTTTACTATTGGTACTGAAACTTAAAAAGCGAAAGGATCATATTCCCTTTGGGCCCTTTATATGCCTTGCGGCCTTTATTACCATCTTTTGGGGAGAGGATCTGATTCGCTGGTATACCAATTTATTATAGATAATACTTATACTTCAAATCTAAATCAAAGGGGGAAAGCAGATGCTGTTTAAATCCAAGAATCAGATGATTGCCATCGATATCGGAACGAATAAGACCAAGGTGGTGGTGGGTAGCTGTGATGCGGCGAAAAACGGTGGTGGAAAGAATCATAAAATCACCGTGGATGAAATTTTTGCCTTTGACACGCCGCTCAGCGAAGCCCAGCAACCGACCACAAAAACAGAAGAGCCGGTATATACCGGAAGTCAGGTTACCGAAGAGTATAAACCCTTTTTTAATGAACTGCAGCTAAAAACCATTTTAGAGGACGAGCTGTCCAAACGAAAGGTTAAAACCGACAATGCCACCATTACCATTGACAATAAGCCCTTGATTACCCGGGAGATGGTCATGCCTAAGGCGACCGGCGATAAGCTTCGGAGTATGATCAAGCATGAAATCGAAGAGTATTTACCGATTAATGTGGATCAGTACCTGGTGGATTACCGAATCCTCGAGGAAGTAATGGAAGGGGACGTGGAGAAGTATAAGTTGTTGGTTGGAGCTCTCCCAAGAAAGATCGGGAAGTATTACTACGACTTTCTAAAAAGCCTTCATCGGGAGCCCGTGGCCCTAGATACCGAGTCCAATGTAATTTCTAAGGGCTTTGAAAGGGATTTGAAAATTAACGGCCAAGACGTGGGTGTGGGTGGTAAGACCATCGCCTATATTGATATTGGCTACAGCAATATTGAGATGAACGTGATCGAAAAGGGAATTTTAAAATTTACCCGGACGTTGGAAAACGGCGTAAAGGATATTGAAGAAAACGTGGTGGTGGAAGAGGACCGCGGGAAGATCGAAGAGGAGCATATCGGTAACTGGCTTCAGTCCTTAGAGCGAATGTTTCTCTTTTTTACCAGCCGGGAGACCGACCGGAAAATCCATGAGATCTATCTATACGGTGGGGGAGCCAAGCTAAAGGGTCTTTCCGAGAAGATGGAAGGTGCTTTGGAAATTCCCACAAAGGTAATCGAGAACCTGGATATTATCGAATTCAATAAAAGTTGTGAGGACTGTCCGTTATCCGTCTATTTAAATGCAATACTATCCTTAATAAGAAAGTAGGTGGAGTGTATGAGAGATTTTAACTTTTTTACGGATCTGAAACCGAAGAAGAAAAAGACCACTTCTACCTCGACCTATGTGGCCCTGGTAGTACTGTTGGCCGCCTTAGCCATTGGGGGGTCCTACTACTACTTCTATACGGAGTTGGAAGAGGTAAATGATGAGATTGACCGGGTGGAGGCGCAGTTACAGGATGAAGTCTTTATCGCCCAGCACGAAGGGGTACAGGAGATGAATACTCGGGTGGGGGAGATGCAGCAGGAGCTAGAGGAAATTGACCAGATCGTTTTCTCCTTAGAGAGCAACATGGTGATTGATAACCTACTGATCAATGAAATTGCCATGGCAAACCCGGAAAACATTGCCATTGAAAACATCAATTTCAGTGACCGTAACGTTAACCTGGAAGGTACCTCAACCACGAAAAACGCCCTGGCCTTATTTGAGCACAACCTTCGGGGTAATGAGCGATTTGAAGGCCCCTTCATTCCCAATATCGAGGAAGTGGAAGAGGATCTGTACACCTTCTCCCTTAGTTTCCATATTGTAGAGGAAGAAAGTCCCTTTGATATTGACACACCGGACGACCTAGAAGAAGAGGATGAGGAGGGTGATGCAGATGGCTCCTAAAAAACAGGGGGGAAGCGGAAAAAAGCTAACCAAACGGGAACAGATATTATTGTTGATACTACTTATTGCAGTCGTAGGCTTTGGTTATGTATACTTTATGTTACTGCCGATGATGGATGAGATCGAGCTGCAAAAAACGGAGCTGGATGTTTTAGAAACGGAGTATAACCAAATGCGGGACTTAGTGGATCGGGAAGAGGAGATCACCCAGGATTACGAGGCTCTTCGGGAGGAAATCGGGGTATACCACGACGAATTTTTCCCCACAACCAACCAGGAGCACTTTATCAAGGTGTTGGAGCTGGACTTTTTGGCGGACAATGACTTGAACGTGCCGGCCTTGACCTTTCAACGACCGGAGGTAATGAGCTTCGGAGAGGGAGACCAGGAGTTACAGTCCGAGGTGTACCACACTCGAATTGCCCTACCCTATGAAGGAAGCTATGAGGGCCTTCGGGAGCTGATCCGCCGTTTAGAGGAGTATGATCAGAAGGTGCGGATTAACAACCTTAGCATTACCGAAGATCAGGAGGATGATATTTACTTTGGTAACATGTTAATCGAGCTCTATTCCATTCCTCAAGAGGATTACATCTATCCTTGGGAGGCGGACCTGCCGAACTATGCCCAGGCATCGGCCTATGACCGAAGTCTATTCTACTTCAGTGAAGTGGGAGAAGAGCCGGAGGAAAATGACGTGGAGGATCCCGATGAAGAGGAACCGGATAACGGCAACGGAGACAACGGCAATGAAGAGGCCGACGATCCGGAAGAGGATGATGATGATGAAGCCGACGACGATGACGACGACGAAGACCCTGCGGACCCGGGAGATTACATGACCTACCGGGTGGAACCGGGAGATACCTTAAATCAAATCTCGTTGGACTTTTACGGAACCACCGCCTATGTGGGTGAAATTATGGAACTGAATGACATTACCAACCCCCGGCGGTTGTTGTGGGGAACCACCATTCGGCTTCCGAGACCGTAAACTGTAAACGTAAGAACTTAAATAATAAACGCAAAAAACATCCCTTCTGAAGCTAACTGCTATTGTAGCAATTAGACGGAAGGGATGCTTTTCTTTTCTCGCTTATCCTGATACATCCGCTGGTCCGCCCGGTGAATCAGGTCCTCCAGGTTTTTATCCTCATTGGGTTTGTAGTAGGAGTAGCCAGCGGCGATGCTTAAGGGGTAGGAGAGCTTCTTTCCTTGGGTGTTAATCTCTCTATCCAGTTTTTCCTGTAACTCTTTTAAGGTTTCTTTTTCAAGCTCCGGCAAAATACAGGAGAATTCGTCTCCGCCAATCCGGTAACAGGTACCGTAGGGGGCAAAGGTGGAGTGAAGGATGTTATA
Source organism: Isachenkonia alkalipeptolytica (assembly GCF_009910325.1). Taxonomy (NCBI): domain Bacteria; kingdom Bacillati; phylum Bacillota; class Clostridia; order Eubacteriales; family Clostridiaceae; genus Isachenkonia; species Isachenkonia alkalipeptolytica. Next base: position 339,924 of record NZ_SUMG01000002.1, on the reverse strand, counting down.
GGAGCGTATAATGGCCTCGTCCCCGGTTACATGGCCCCGAGTGTCGTTGATGGTTTTTAAGTTGTTTAAATCGAAGATCCCGAGATAAAAGTCCCGGAGTTTTTCCGGATGTTTAAAAAATTCCTGTAAGTCCCGGTTATAGGCCATACGATTAGGGGCCGAGGTTAACTGGTCCATATAGGCCATTTTCTCATAGACCTCCGCCCGGTAACTCTTTTTAAAGTAGCCCACCAGACGGTTAATGGAATCAAAGCTTTGAATTAGGATAAAAAGTAGCAGCCCCACCCGAATAAACTGGGAGGTTTGCTGGGCGTCTAGAAAGTAAAAGTGAAACAGTTCGATAAAGCCGAATAAAAACAGTACGCTGAGGGAGCGAAGGAAAATTCGGGCTTCCCGGTTTTGGTGATTACGTACTTCCCGGTACAAGATATAGGCGCTGATTAAAATCGTCAGGACCATCAGTCCGTGGGAGAAGGCCAGGGTCTGGAAAAAACGGAGCACTCCGGTGACCTCCAGGGTGATAATCAACAACAGATTGATTAGGTAGGCAAGGATCATAGCGTTTAATACCCGGGGGTATCGATTCGTAATGCTTTTTTTAAGATAGAGAATCAACGGAATCGGAAAAATACTGAGCATCACATAGGCCAGAGAGCCGATTAAAAACTGATTGCCGGTGAAAAACTGGAGCATTCGGGACTCGGAGATCAACCAAAGGGAAATGAACACTCCGAAGTAGCCAAGATAGACCATCTCCCGAGGGTAAATCCCCCGGATAAACCGGGGAAGCAGAACCAGGGAAAGGCCGATCAGCAGCGTCAGTACCGCAACGAAAAAGCCGGGGCCGTATTGATAGATAATGGCCATCATCAGACTTCCCGGAGATCCGTAGAGAATATCGTTGGCCTCGCCGGACATGGTCTCAAAGGGAGAAGTGAGAAAAAGGGTAAGCTTCCTGCCCGAAGCATCCTCGGGGATGGTGACGAGATTCCATAAACTGACGATGGGCGGAGTAACCCTTTGGCGGTGGGTCAAGCTTTGTTGAAACAGGACTTCCCGGTCTAAGTGAACCTCCAGGTCTTGAAGGGAGGACCGAATCAAAAGGGTTTGTTCCGCCGCAAAGTCCGGCCCCAGTTCCCGTTGAAGAATCAGGGCTTCCCCGGCGGGGGTATCGGTACTTAGGGGGAGGGTTACCCGGCCGCCCTCTTCCTTAACTTCAGAGTCGATCACTTCCCAGCCTTCGTTTAGGGAGGAGACGGAATCGTCCCGAAGGAAATAGTCGCCGCCGGAAAACACCAAGGTAAGTAGCACGAAAAGGGAAAAAAGCATAAAGACAAACAGAATGATGGACGATTTTTTTATGGCCTCCAAGGGGAACCCCTCCTTTCATGGTAGTTTTTTAACTTATACCTCGAAGTCCGGGATTAAAACAAAAAATCCACGGCGTAGGGGGAGAAAAATAGGCTTTCGGAACTAGGAAAAAAGACGAAGGAAGGGTTGCAAAGCGAGGGCATAAGGGTATAAAGTAAGGGTAGAAATAACAGGCTTTACCAGATTTTGGATAGAGAAATGAAAAACACATAAAAACAGAGAAAAGGTGATGACATGAACCAACTATTCTTTAACAACCATAACCAAAAAGAAATGGCCGGGATTAATCAACCGAAGAGAAGCAAAAAGCAAAAAATCCTTCGAAGGCTGTTGATCATAATGACGGTGGTCGTCCTTTTATTAGTCGGCGGCGGGTTTTACTGGATTAATGACGGTTACGACCCTATGGAGCAAGCCTTAGGGGCACTGGAATCCTCCGAGGATGTGATCGTATCCGATGAGGGTCGCTGGATTCATTTTCTGCCGGACCATGATGATGAAGGAACGGAGACGAGAACCGGACTGATATACTATCCCGGGGCCCGGGTGGACCATAGAAGCTACGCTCCGAAGCTCCATGATTTGGCGGCAGAGGGCATCGAAGGATTCTTGGTGGACATGCCCTTGGATCTGGCCATCCTGGGTAGCAATCGAGCCTTGGAAGTCATGGAGGAAAACCAACAGATCGATCAGTGGATTGTGGGGGGACACTCCCTGGGAGGAGCCATGGCAGCACGGTTTGTGGACAATCACCGGGACCGGGTGGCGGGGCTTATTTTCTTTGATTCCTACCCTGCAAGCAGCAACGATCTGTCCGGAGCCGAGGACCTGGAAGTACTGTCGATTTACGGCGATCGGGAAGGCTTTGTCACCGAAGAGGATATTGAAAACGCCCGGCAATATGTCCCGGGAAATACCCGGTGGCTAAGGCTCGAGGGGGGTAACCATTCCCAGTTCGGCTGGTACGGTTTTCAGCGGGGAGACGGCGAGGCAACCATAACCCGAGAAGAGCAGCAGCAAAAAATTCTGGAGGGGATCTTTGATTGGCTGGAGGCGGCGGAGAACCTTCGTTAAAAAATATACTTTCTTCGAAGGCCAAAATATGATAGGGTTTACGGTGAAGAAATCGTGAAAAATGTCGATAATATAACGGAGGCACAACCAAAATCATAAAGGACATCATGACGAAACAGAAAGGACGATGAAATGCGAATTATAACCAGCAGTTCCCTACAACCGGGAATGAAGCTTTCCAAAAACGTATACGCTCCCGACGGGCTGATCCTTTTAAAAAAGGGCACGATCCTGAGGGAAAACTACATAGCCAAACTCCAAAACCGAAACATCCCCGTGGTCTATATCGAGGATGAATACTCCCGGGACATTGAATGCTGGGATGCGGTGGATTCGGAAATCAAAGCCAAGGCCGTGTTTTCCATTAAAAAAATCTTTCAGGATATGGAACAGGGCACGAAAAATCCCCGGAAGGAAAAGGGTTTTTCCCATGTGATCCCCGAGGAGCATTACTACGCCGTTAAGGAAATTGTGGAGGAGCTAATAGAAAACCTACAAGAAAATAAAGGCTCTATGATGAATATGATTGATATGATGAGCACTGACCTTTATACCTACACCCATAGTGTGAATGTGGCGATTTTGTCCATAATGACCGCCCGGTCCATGGAGATGAATCAAAAAATGGTGGAGGAAGTGGGCATGGGGGCCTTATTTCACGACGTGGGAAAGGTCCGAGTGCCCCAGGAGATTTTAAATAAGCCGGATCGCTTAGAGGACTTTGAGTTTGAACTCATGAAAGAGCATAGCTGGCTGGGCTATGAGATGGTAAAGGAAAATTATACCCTGTCCGCCTATACGAAAAACATTGTCCTGAAACACCATGAACGACTGGACGGCAGCGGATATCCCTTCGGCATTGAAGGGGATAAAATGGAGCCCTACGTACGGGTGGTGGCCCTATGCGATGTGTTCGACGCCATGGTCTCCGATCGCTGTTACCGGGAACAGATTCCCGTGCATAAGGTGATTGAGACGGTAAACAGCCAGCTGAACACCAAGTTCGATGCACGGGTTTATCAGCATTTTATCAAGAATGTTACGGTATTTCCTCCCGGCAGTGTGGTACGTCTGAATACCGGAGAGGTGGGAATTGTCCTTCGGCCCAACAAAAACCACCCCAGCCGTCCGAAACTGCGATTAATCAAGGACCCCTTAGGAAATGTGTATCCAAGCTTTCGGGAGCTGGATATGGCGGAAAAGCTGACGGTGTTTATCAGCGGTCAGGGAGAAATATAGAAAGACCACAGAGAAGGAAGAAGAGACTTTAGAAAATATAAATTAACTGCAATAACGAAATAAACTCCGAGAGGGTCGCTGTGCAAAAGCGAGGGACCTTCATCGGAGTTTTTTTATTATTGCAGTTCCCGGTCCACGTTGAGGACCGTTTCATAGAGCAGTCTTGCTCCGTCGTAGCAGTCGTCCTTGGTGCTCCACTCATCGGGGCGGTGGCTGAGCCCTTTACGGGAGCGGACGAAAATCATGGCGATGGGTGCGATCCCCGCCAGGTTCAAACTGTCGTGGCCGGCACCGCTGACCAGGGTTGTGGTGGGGATCTCCCGTTTCTTCGAGGCCTCCAGGGCCAGCTTTACCAGCACCGGATCGCATTTTACGGGATCCAGGTTATGAAGCAGCTGATAGTCTACCTCCAGCCCCCGGCGGTCCACAATCTCGGCGATTGTTTCCTTGATTTTTTCCTCGGCGATCCGGCGGTTTTCCAAATCCTCATCCCGAAGGTCCAAGCTGAAGGAGACCTTCTCGGGGATGATGTTAATGCCCCCGGGCTCCACGGTAAACTGACCCACGGTGGCCACGGTGTTCCTTTGCTCCCCGGCGATGGCTTCGATATGGGTAAGGATTTCCGCCGCGGCGGCCATGGGGTCCCGGCGCAGGTCCATGGGCGTACTGCCCGCATGGCCGGATTCTCCTCTTAGGGTGATGCGAAACCACCGGGGTCCCGCAATGCCGGACACCACCCCAACGGAAAGGTCACTTTTTTCCAGTACCTTTCCCTGTTCGATATGGACTTCCAAATAGGCGGCAATGGAGCCCTTAGAACGTTGGGCATCAGTCAGTTTATCGGGGTCGTAGCCGGCATCGGTCAGGGCCTCCTTTAAGGTAATGCCCTGGTCGTCTTTTCTCTCTAACATGTCCCTATCCAAATTTCCCGTCATGGCCTGGCTGCCCAGCATACCGGTGCTGAACCGGGCCCCTTCCTCATCGGTAAAGGAGACCACCTCCAGGGTATGGCTCAGTTTTATGTCTTTTTCCTTCAGGGCCCGGGCCACTTCAATGGCGGAGAGCACCCCCAGGGCTCCGTCAAACTTTCCGCCCCGAAATACGGTGTCGATATGGGAGCCCAGCATAATCACGGGCAAATCGGGGTTTTTGCCGATCCGCTTTCCGATCAGATTCCCCGCCGCATCCTCCATCACCGTAAGGCCCGCATCCACCATGTAACTTTTGACCAGGTTCTTGGCAATGTCCTCCTCGGGGGTAAACACCAGGCGGGTCAGCCCTTTTTTCTTGTCGGTACTCTCCCCGATCTTGCCAAGCTCCATGATATGGTTCCACAGTCGCTCCTTATTCACCATTGGTTCTTCACCTTCCTTTGGCTAAGTTTCCTTTGATCTCTTACTTTCTAAGTCACCCATCGGTCTATCCTCGAAACACCATTTTCATCCGGTCGATGCCCCAGTCCAGATCCTCCTTGGAGATATTCAGGGGCGGAGCGAAGCGCAGGGTCTGAGCCTTGGTATCCTTTGCCAGTACCCCGAGGTCCATGAGTTTTTCCGAAAAATCCCGGCCGGTGCCCGCCTCTTCTTTGATTTCCACGCCGACCATTAGCCCTTTTCCTCGAATGTCTTTAATTACCGGACTGTTCATGGCCTTTAGTTTTTCCATGAAATAGGGGCCCAGTTCCTGGGCGCGTTCAATCAGTCCCTCCTCCATCAAAACCTCCAGAGAAACCCTTCCGATTCTTGCGGCCAGGGGATTGCCGCCGAAGGTGGAACCGTGGTTCCCCGGCTGAAAGACCTGCATTACATCATCGTCGGCAAGGATCGCCGATACGGGATACACGCCGCCTCCCAAGGCCTTTCCCACGGTGACGATATCCGGCTGGATGTCCTCATGCTGATAGCAGTACAGTTTCCCCGTTCGTCCGAAACCGGTTTGGATCTCATCAATGATCAACAGTACGTTATGTTTTTTCGTGATTTCCCGAACCTCCTGGAGGTATCCTTCCGGAGGAACCACCACGCCGCCTTCACCCTGGATCGGCTCCAGGATCACCGCCGCCGTGTTTTCATTGATGGCCTGTTCAATGGCTTTCCCATCGCCGAAGGGCACCGTAACAAAACCGGGGGCAAAGGGTCCGAAGCCCTCGGTGGCGGATTTTCCCGTGGACATACTGAGCACCCCGATGCTCCGGCCGCTGAAGTTGTTCTTAGCGCCGATGATTTCCGCTTTGTCCTTGGGGATTTTCTTTACTTCATAGCCCCAGCGCCGTGCGGCCTTTAATGCGGTTTCCACAGCCTCCGTACCGCTGTTCATGGGTAGGGCCTTATCAAAGTTTGACAGGGTGCAAAGCTTTTCCATAAAGGCTCCCATCTGATCGTTATGGAGAGCCCGGGAGGTCAGGGTCAGCTGGTCCGCCTGATCCTTTAAGGCCCGGATGATTTTGGGGTGACGATGCCCGTGGTTTAAGGCGGAGTAGGACGCGATCATATCCAGGTATCGGTTTCCCTCGGTATCGTAAACCCAGGATCCTTCCGCCTTGGCGATTACCAAGGGCAGGGGGTGGTAATTGTTTGCGCTGAACTCTTCGGTTTTTTCAATGATTTTTTCTCCTTGATTCATGGATATTCCTCCTTTTTTAATGTGTATAAGTTAATGTGGTTATTTTACTTTTGGGTTTTTGCCTCTTTACACCTTATACCCGTAAGGAGGGGTTCAAATCAATCCGGCGCTGGTAATTCCAGGGGGATTATGATAGACTGATAAAAAAATGAATTGTCTGAAAAGAGATCACAGCAAACAGGAGGGAAAAGGATTATGACAGATAAGCAAAGCAAGGAAAACAGGCAAGAAAAAAGCAGGGTCTACTTCGTGGATTTTAAAACCGGAAGCCGGGACAATAACATTCCCAACAAAATCCGAAAGCTCTATGAAAAAACCGGCATCGATGAAATCCTCGTAAAAAATGAACTGACCGCGGTGAAAACCCATTTCGGTGAGCGGGGGATGAATACCTACATCCATCCGGTGTTTGTTCGCCAGGTGGTGGATAAAATAAAGGAAGGGGGCGGAAATCCCTTTCTAACCGACACCAACACCCTGTATACCGGAGGACGGACCAACTCCGTGGATCATTTGCAAACCGCCATTGAAAACGGCTTTGCCTACCCCGTGGTAAACTGTCCCATCATTATCGCCGACGGGATCTTCAGTAAAAACAGTGTGGAAGTACCGATTAATAAAAAGCATTTTGACACCGTGCGGATCGCCGGGGATATTTATAATACCAATTCCATGGTGGTACTGTCCCATGTGAAGGGCCACTCCCTTTCCGGCTACGGAGGAAGCTTGAAAAATCTTGCCATGGGATGTGCCACGGCCTCAGGGAAACAACAGCAGCACTCCGACTCCAAACCCGAGGTGGATCCGGAAAAATGCGTGGGCTGTCGGATCTGTATCGGAAACTGTCCCGTGGAGGCCATCGCCATGGTGGATAAAAAAGCGGTGATCGACCAGGAGGTGTGTATCGGCTGCGGCGAGTGTATTACCGTATGTCCCCACCGGGCCATTAAAGTTCAGTGGGAAACCAACGCCGACGTATTCGTGGAAAAAATGGCGGAGTATGCCTACGGCTCTGTAAAGGATAAAGCCGGGAAGGTGGCCTATATCAATTTCGTAATGAACGTGACGCCGCTCTGTGACTGTGTGCCCTGGAGTGATCAGCCCATTGTCAACGACGTGGGAATATTAGCCTCCTTCGATCCCATAGCCATCGACCAGGCCAGTCTCGACTTAATCGACCAAGAGCAGGGACGACAGGACAGCAACCTGACCTGCAACCACCAGCCGGGGGCAGACAAATTCGGAGGCCTGCACCAGGACGTAAACGGACGGCGTATTTTAGAATACGGTGAGGAACTGGGCATGGGTTCAAGGGAATATGAACTGATTATGCTGTAGGAAAAAGGATAAACCGATACAACAAAAAGGATAAAAAAAGGATAAAACAAAAAAAGATAAAACAAAAAAGATAAAACAAAAAAGATTAACGCCCGTAAGTCGAAGGGGGTCTAGGACTTACGGGCGTTAACCTAAAAAGTATTACTACTTTTAAAGAAACATATGAGGATAGGGAGTGAACTACAATGATGTAGTTCGGTTACATCCCTTATATACCCTGTGAAAATAATTCATAACAGTATTTGTAAAAATATTTACAGAAATATTGATAAAATTATTATAAAAATATCAAAACCTTGGTTTAGGAACGGTTCAGCAGTTCCTGTTCCACCTCTTCCAAGGGGATATCCAGGGCCACCAGCAGTACTAAGACATGATAAAATAAATCGGCGACTTCGTAGCGGGTGTCAGGCTTTACCTCGTTTCCTTCTTCATCCTTGGAAGCGATGATCACCTCGGCGGATTCCTCGCCGACTTTTTTTAGGATTTTATCCAGGCCGGTGTTAAACAGATAGCTGGTATAGGACTTTTCCTTAGGGTTTTCTTTCCGGTCCGCCAACAGCCGGTAGAGGCCTTCGAGGTAGGCGCCGAGACTGCCCCGGGCCGGGGATTGGTTAAAGCAGGTTTTCGTTCCTAAGTGGCAGGCCACCCCGGTTTGTTCCACTTGAAAAAGCAGGGTATCCCCGTCGCAGTCATAGGACGCCTCAATGACCCGCTGGGTGTTGCCGGAGGTCTCTCCCTTATGCCAAAGGGCCTTGCGTTTTCGACTGTAAAACCAGGTGGTTTTTTCTTCTAAGGTTTTTTCCAAAGAAGGCCGGTTCATATAGGCGAGCATCAAAACCTCCTTCGTTTTGACATCCTGAATAATGGCGGGGACCAAACCCTTTTCGTCGAACTGGATTTTTTCCAAATCGATGGTTCCCATATGCTTTTCTTCTCTAATGATCGTTTCTTCAACTGCTGTATCCGTAGATGTTTTCTCCATGACGATTACCTCCTAACAGGAATCCCTTTATTGATAAGGGCTTTTTTTAATTCCGGAATGAATATCTCTTTATGATGAAAAATGGAAGCGGCCAGGCAACCGTCGGCGCCGCCCAGGTCAAAGCCCTCAATGATGTCCTCCACGGACCCGGCACCCCCCGAGGCGATGACCGGTACGGAAACCCCCCGCTGCAGGGCCTGGAGTAGGGGAATGTCATAGCCCTTTTTCACCCCGTCCTGATCAATGCTGTTGATCACAATTTCACCGGCGCCGAGGGCAATCCCTTCCTTGGCCCACTGGATGGCGTCCATGCCGGTGTTATGCCGGCCGCCTTTGGTAAAGACCTGCCAGGTCTGCCGGGACTCGGGGGAAGAGGAACCCTTGGCGGGGGATCCCGGATTGGATTTCCCGTCGCCGGAACTTTCATCCACCCGCTTCGCGTCAATGGACAGTACCACACACTGGGAGCCGTATTTTTTCGCCGCCTCAGCAATCAGGGAAGGGTTTTTCACTGCCCCGGAGTTGACCGAAACCTTGTCGGCCCCCCGTTTCAGAAGTTTGGAGAAGTCCTCCAGGGTATTGACACCGCCGCCTACGGTAAAGGGGATGAAAATCTCTTTGGCCACGGTCTCCACCACGTCCAAGAAGATCCCCCGATTTTCGAAGGAGGCGGTAATATCATAAAACACCAACTCGTCGGCGGACTGTTCATTATAAAATCTTGCCAGCTCCACAGGGGAGCCCAGGATTTCCAGGTCCTGAAATTTGGTGCCTTTAACCACCTGTCCGTCCCGGACATCCAGGCAGGGAATAATTCGTTTGGCCAACAATAGGATCACAACCTTTTATCGTTAGTATTTAAGCATTTAAGTATTTAAGTATTTCATAGTCTCGAAAGGGTAAAGAGCCCATTGAAATGGGCAAATGAAATAGGCAAAGGGCCCTTTAAGAATCCAAATTGAAAATTTACGAAGTACATTTGAAAATAAAATTAAGCATCCTGCCGAAAAATTTTGCCGAAACTTCCTGCTAAAACAGGGGATAAAATGGTTTGGGATCCTCGTAAAGGGCCCGGCCCACAATGGCGCCGTAAAGTCCTAAATCCTGCAGCCGTTTTACGTCCTCGGGGGTGGATACCCCGCCGGAGGCGATGATATTCAGGCTCGTATTTTCTGCCAGTTCCCGGTACATCGAAAAATTCGGCCCCTGTAACATGCCGTCCTTTAAAATATCGGTATAAACCAGGGTTTTCAGTCCTTTTTCCTCTAGTGCCCGGGCAAAATCCAAGCCCTTTACTTCGGAGATTTTCAGCCAGCCCTCCAGGGCCACGAAACCTTTGTTGGTATCAATGGATACGGCGATTTTGTCGCCGAAGGTCTGGAGCGCTTCCTCTAAAAATTCTGGATCCTCCAGGGCGGCGGTGCCGAGGATGACCCGCTGTACCCCTAAGGTGATCAACAGTTCCAGGGTTTTCATGTTCCGGACCCCGCCGCCGAACTGCAGGGGAAGGCCGGTGTCCTTAATGATCCCCTCGATGACGGAGAGGTTTTTCAGGGACCCTTCCTTAGCGCCGTTTAAATCCACAATATGAAGGGCCTTCGCCCCGGCACGCTGCCACTGCTTTGCCACAATCCTAGGATCCTTGTGATAAACGCTTTGCAGATCGTAATCCCCTTGGCGGAGGCGGACGCATTGGCCGTCTAATATATCAATGGCGGGAAATAAAATCATTGGATCATCTCCTTAAAACTTTTTAGTAGCTGAAGTCCGGCGTCTCCGCTTTTTTCCGGATGAAACTGCATGCCCAGGAGATTTCCCCGATCCACTAAAGCGGAAAAGCGCTGGTCATAGGTGCAGTAGGCGATGGTCTCCTCAGCGAGGCCCTGGACATAGTAAGAGTGAACAAAGTATACATAATCCTCGTTCTTCGTGTGCTTTAAAATGGGGTGGTCCCGATGGCCGTCGTTAAGGGCTAAGGCGTTCCAACCCATGTGGGGAACCTTCAGCTTCGTCCTAAAGGGCACCACCTCCCCTTTTAAAACCCCTAGGCCTTCAAACTCGCCGTTTTCGAAGCTCCGTTCATAAAGCAGCTGCATCCCCAGACAAATCCCTAAAAAGGGTTTCTCCCGTCGAATCTCTTCCTGTAACAGGGAGACCAACTGATGGTCGATCAGGGACTGCATGGCGTCCTCAAAGGCCCCCACTCCGGGAAGAATGATTCCTTTTGAGGCTTTAATGGTTTCCGGGTCCCGGGTAAGGGTCCAGGGGAGCCCGATTTTATCCAGGGCGTTGCATACACTTTTGATATTGCCCACATCGTAATCAATAATTGCAATCATTGGGTTTCCTCTTTTCTCTCTAGTCTAGGGATCCCTTGGTAGAGGGAATTTTCGTCCCGGTAACGGTGACGGCTTCCCGGATGGCCCGGCCAAATCCTTTAAAGGAAGCTTCGATGATGTGATGGGTGTTCCGTCCCCGAATTTGGTCGATATGAAGGGTCAGTCCCGCTCCCCGGACAAAGCCCTGATAAAATTCTTCGATCAGTTCCGTATCAAAGTCCCCGACCTTTTCCTTCAGTTCCCGAAGGTCATAGGCTAAGTAGGCACGACCGCTGAAATCCAGGGAAATTCGAACCAGGGCTTCGTCCATGGGAAGATAAAAGAATCCGTAGCGCCGGATCCCCGCTTTATCACCCAGGGCCTGTCGAAAGGCTTCCCCCAGGCAGATTCCCACATCCTCTACGGTATGATGGGCATCCACGGCTAAATCCCCGGCGGCCTTAAGGGTTAAGTCGATGCCGCTGTGGGCGGTAAACAGGTGCAGCATATGATCGAAAAATCCGCTGCCCGTGGTAATGTTTCCCGTGCCCTCCCCGTCAAGGTTCAGGATAAGATGAATTTTCGTTTCCGTGGTCTCCCGTGTAATTGATGCCTCCCGCATAGGAACGCCTCCTTTGTATTTGTTTGCTTTATAGTGGTTTGCTTTACATTGGTTTATAAAATGATGGTGCTGAACCGGAATCTGACCGACATCTGGTAGGTTTCTCACCGGCATCTCACCGGCATCTCACCGGCATCTCACCGGCATCTCACTGGCGTCTCAACCGGCATTTCAACCGGCTTCTGACTGGCATCTGACCGGCTTCTTAACCGGTTTTTCACCGCCTAATCTTTCAGGTCGCTGCTAGGATAGCTGCTAAGGGTCGCTGGGGTACAGCCCCTGAAGGGTTTCGATCAATTGCCGGTTTTCCTTCGGAGTCCCCAGGGATATGCGGTAATAGGGAATATTCTGGTGGCGAAACTTCTTTATTTGAAAACCTTCGGTAAGGAGTTTTCCATCCAGGGTTTCGTCAAATTGCTGGGGGGTGGCGCCGTAGGCGTCGTCAAAGAGCTGGGAACCGGCGCCGTAGGCGTCGTCGGAACCCCCAGGGGAGTTCTTATCGGTAGCGGCGCTATTTGTATCCCGGTGCTTTTGTACCCGAAAGCTAATGAAATTCCCGGCGCCGGGGTAGGCCCTAAATCCCGGAAGATCCTGTAAAGTACGGTACAGCATTTCCCGCTCCCGGCGAATTTCTAAAATCCGCCCTTCAATCAGGGCGCTGCCTTCCCGGGTTTGAAGATAGTTTAGATAGGCCGTTAGCAGTTTTTGGGTAACCACGTTTAAATTGTAGGGGGGCTTGACCTGCTGCATATAAGAAACCGCCTCGGGACTTCCTAAAAGATAGCCCCCCCGCACTCCGGCAAGGCCGTTAGCCTTGGAAAAGGTTCGAAGAATAATCAGCCGGGGATGAGCCGTAGTTAGCAGGGGCAGAAAATCCTGATCGGAAAATTCCCGGTAGGCTTCATCGATCACCACCATGCCCCGGGTTTCTTCTAAAACCCGAAGGACCTGGTCTTTGGAAATCTTACGCCCCGTGGGGTTGTTCGGTGTACATAAAAAAACCGCCTTTGCCCCTACTTGATTGGCCTTTTCAATGATCCCGCTGATATTGACGGCAAAGTCTTCGTCGGAGGGCGCCGGCACCCCATAGTACTTTCCCCCGAGGAGTTCCGTAAAGATCTGATACATGGAAAAGGTGGGGTCGTGGGACACCACACCGTCGCCGGCGGCTACAAAGGTTTTAAGCAACACATCGATCATCTCGTCGGAGCCGTTTCCCACAAGGATTTGCTCCGGGGGAAAGGCTAAGAATTTCCCGATGGCCTGTCGTAGCTCCGTGGAATCCGTGTCGGGGTAAAAGTTGAAGACGGTTATCTCCAGGCTGTTAAGCGCCTGGTCCAGCACGGCCTTCGGCACAGTATAGGGGCTTTCGTTGGCGTTCATTTTAATGATTTTTCGTTTGGGATCAGGCTTCAAATCAGAAGGTTTCATTGTACTTGCTTTCTGGTCCTGTTGTCCGGTATGCCTATCCTCTTCATTCTTCCCCGTATTCCCCGTTGTATTGTTAATATCCGGTGAACCTTCCCTGCCGGCGGAACTGTCGGTGGAACTGTTGACGGAACTGTCGGCGGAAATGTCAGCGGACCTGCCGCCGGAACTGTCAGTGGAAGAGGGAGAAGCGTAGGGTTGATAATTTTTTAAGTTCGCGCTGAGTAAATCTTTCATATTGCCACATCCTTGCATTGTATTTGAGGATCCTTATATTTCCGGCTTCTTATATTTTCCGATCCTCGGTGTCTTCTTCAAAGCGCAGGGAGACCGCCTTTTTATGGGCCTCCAATCCCTCGTAATCCGCCAACAGCTCAATATCCTTTCGGGCCCGTTGAAGGCCTTCCTTGGTGTAATAGACCAAAGAAGTATTTTTAATAAAATCATCCACGGACAGGGGCGAAAAGTACTTGGCACTACCGCTGGTGGGAAGGGTGTGATTGGTGCCGGCGTAATAGTCTCCCAAGGGCTCCGGTGAGTAGGGGCCTAAAAATACGCAGCCCGCGTTTTCCACTTTGGGAAGATGGCTCATGGGATCTTCCACCAAAAGCTCCAGGTGTTCCGGGGCAAAGCGGTTGGACAGGTGGAAGGCTTCCTCCAGGGTTTCGGTGATAATGATCTTTCCCTGGTTTTCTAAGGCGGTTTGGGTAATGTCTTTTCGCTGTAAATTCTGCTGCTGTTGTTCAAGCTCTTTTAGGACCGCTTCTCCTAAGGCCTTGGAGGGGGTAATCAGAATGGCGGAGGCCAGGGGATCGTGCTCCGCCTGGGATAAAAGGTCCGCCGCAATAAAGGCCGGGTTTTGGTCCTTGTCGGCGATGATGAGGATCTCGCTGGGCCCTGCAATCATATCGATATCCACCTGGCCGTAAACCATCTTTTTCGCCAGGGTTACGTATACATTCCCCGGGCCCACGATTTTATCCACCTTGGGAATACTTTCGGTGCCGTAGGTCATGGCGAAAATTCCCTGGGCACCGCCGAGGGTATAGACCTCGGTAATGCCGATCAGCTTTGCGGCAACCAGTACCCCGGGGTGTATTTTCCCGTCCTGTTGAGGAGGAGAGATCAAAACAATTTCCTTCACCCCTGCCAGCGCGGCGGGAATGCCGTTCATCAACACTGAGGAGGGATACGCCGCGGTGCCTCCGGGAACGTAGAGCCCCACCCGTTTTAGGGGCGTGATCATCTGACCCAGCATGCCACCGTTTTCCTCCCGGGTAAAAAAGCTTTCCCGGAGTTGTTTTCGGTGATATTTTTCGATGTTTTCCTTGGCTTTTTCCAGGGCGATCAGAAGGTCGGTGGAAACGTTGACAAAGGCCTCGTCCATAGCTTCTTCGGAAACTTTCAGGCTTTCCAGTTTGACCCCGTCAAACTTTTCCGTCAGTGCCATTAGGGCGGCGTCTCCCCGGGACTGTACCATTCTTTCAATTTCCCCTACGGAGTCCTTAATTTCTTCAGTAAAAAGGGCCATGGGATTTTCAAACAGGCCCTGAAGCTCCCCTTGGGAAGCATGATTCGTATCAATCCACTGCATGGCTTCTCGCCTCCTTTGCGAAGTGCTGTTTTTTTAAGTCTTCTTCTTTTTCTTCTACGTCTTGCCGGTGTAAGTAGCGTTGTATATCTTCAATTAAGGTCTCCATAACCCCGTTTTTCGTTTTAAAGCTGACTTTGTTGGCAATCAGCCGGGCGCTTAGGGGGGTGATGTCTTCAAAGACCTCCAGGCCGTTTTCCACTAGGGTGTTGCCGGTTTCCACAATATCCACAATCACATCGGAAAGGCCGATGATCGGAGCCAGCTCGACGGAGCCTTGCAGCTCAATGATATCGATGGCAATCCCCCGCTTGAGAAAATAATTCTTCGCCACCTTGGGATATTTGGTGGCCACCCGCAGGGGTCCGGGATAGAAGTTTTTGTCTTCCCCCTTCAGTCCCGCAACGGAGAATTTGCATTTTCCAAAGCCTAAGTCCAGCAGTTCATAAAGGTTCCGGTCCTTCTCCAAAAGGGTGTCCTTTCCCACGATGCCTAAGTCCGCGGCGCCTTTTTCCACATAAATGGGAACATCGGCGGGTTTTACCAGAATAAAACGAAGGCCCTTTTCAGGGCTTTCAAAAATAAGCTTTCGTGATTTTTTTTCCATGGCGGGGACCGAATAGCCCAGGGCCTTGAAAACTTTGTACCCCTCTTCGGCTAAACGGCCCTTGGCAAGGGCAATGTTGATCATGATGTGCTCCTTTCAAAGATGAATTTTTCGTAGGGATGTTGGGTTCTTTTCCTAATGAATCGGTACCATGGAAAAATTACGATCTTTATCGTCTAAAGACTTGATAAAGGTATTTTGGTAAACCTTGGATACGTCGTCCCCGATGAGATCGATTAACTCTAAGCGTTCCCTGTTGTAGACAATAATTTCTTTGATGTTTTTCCGCTGGGCGCCGAGAATCTGTTCCTTCAGGTCCGCCTTGGCATTCATCTCCACCACGAAGCCTTTGTTTCGAATGGTTTCGGCAATTTGAAAGGCTTCGGTGCGCTCCTGATCCTCATACAGGACTAAATAATCGGTGTAATAGGGGGATTCGATGGACTGGTTAAATTTTTTCATTGCTTGGATCACCTCGTCTATATTTATTCCGAAGCCCAGGGAAGGAATCTTCCGTCCGAAGGATTCGGTAAGGGGGTCGTAGCGACCGCCCTGAACAATCACTTTTCCATGGCCGGATAAGTAGCCCTGAAATAGAATCCCGTCATAATAATCGAAATGATTGATCAGACTGAGATCCAATCGGATATACTTGCCGTAGCCGTACTCCTGTAGAATTTCCACCACCCGGCGTAAATGTTTCAGGGGTTTTAGGTCCTCTTGGGAAAGGTTGTAGTTTGCCACTTTGGCAAAGACCTTATCCGGTTTTCCGTAAAGGTTGGGCATGGCCCGAAGAAGGCTTCGTAGATTTTCGGGAATTGAGGATTCCCCGGTGCTTTTAAGAAAACCATCCAGGGCGGTGAAGTTTTTCTCCCGGATAAAAGCCTTGTATTGTTGTTGGTCCTCGGGGGAAAAATCCGCCCGGGCCAGCAGGTTTTTGAAAAAATGAATATTGGAAAGATCCAGTTGAAACTCCTGAAAACCCAGCTGGATCAGTGCCTTAATGGCAATCAGAATGACCTCCGCTTCCCCGCCGGGAGAGCCGTCGCCGAAATATTCGATGCCCCCCTGGGTAAACTCCGTGGCGGAGGATTCGTTCAAATCGTTTCCCCGAAACACATTGGAGATGTAGGAGAGGCGCAGCTGCTTGGGATCCTCCTTGCTGTTGGCCACCATTTTGGCTATGGGCAGGGTGCAGTCGGGACGAAGAACCAGCACGTCCCCGGCGGGGTCGATAAACTTCAGCATCGCCGAATGCTCCAGGGGGCCTTTGGATGCCTTGAAAAGATCAAAGTATTCAAAGGTGGGGACGGCGATTTGCCGGTAACCGTATTGATGAAACAGCTTTTTTAATTGTCCGCTGATGATTTCCTTTGGTTCAAAGGATGTGTAATACTCGTATTTCGCCCCGCGGGGCACTTGGGATTTAAAATATTCCAATGGCTGAACCTCCTTAAACGCATTAAACGCTTTATCGCTTTACTCGAATAAAGCACTAAAGCAATAAAGTGATTGTACACCCCTTGGGACAAAAAGTCAACCGGGGGAGAAAAACAATTATTATCGGGTGAATCACTGGAATTTCAAGATTTGAGAGGTTTCGGTCTGGTTTTTTGATCATTTTCAAAAATTAAAAATCAAAAAAAAGTGAAAAAAAGCAAAAGAAGATAAGCCAAGAAAATCAAAAAACCAAAAGCAAAGAACGAATCCTCCCGTATGATAGGATTCATTCTTTGCTTTTGGTTTTTCATCCGTTTTTCGATGACGGTATGTTTCGTGGAGGGTTGATCCTTGCCGGGGGCGGTTCCGACGTTGGCAAATTTTACTCCGGGGCGTCGGTTGTTGCTGTTTTTTCCGCTTCCGCCGCTTCCGCTTCTGCCTCTTCCGCTTCCATCAATCGATCCAGTATCAAGTTGTAGCCCTCGGAGCCGTACTGCAAAAACTTATTGATCCGGCTGATGGTGGTGGTGCTGGCCCGGGTCTTTTCTTCAATTTCGCCGTAGGTTTTTTCATCCTTCAGCATCTTGGCCACCTGTAGCCGTTGGGCCATGGACTGAATTTCTTTGTAGGTACAAAGATCCTCGAAGAAGCGGTAGCATTCCTCTTCGGTTTTTAAGCTGAGCACCGCCTTAAAAAGGGCATCCACCTGTTCACTTTGAATTTTCGAATCGTAGGCCATTTCCAATCCTCCCTTGGGGATTATTCTATATATTCCTTAAGTATAGTATAATAGGAGAGAGGACAAAAAACAAATGGGAAAAAATGAGGGCGGGTACCGAAAATGATAGAACCCTCCGTAAAATATTATACAAGAAGGCGTGGTGAAATAATTCGTGGAACCGAATAAGGGTTTAGAGACATTAATAGTAGAAATTCAACAAGGGGATTCAGAGCTTAGAAATCGGGTTTTGCAGGAGTATCACCCCTTTATCAAGTCCGTGCTGTCCAAGGTGCTGAATGAATACATCGGTGAAGACCATGAGTATTTCAGTACGGGAATGTTGGCCTTTAATGAAGCCATGGACCGTTATGATCGGAATAAGGGGAAGTTTTTAACTTATGCCTCGGTGGTGATTAAAAGCCGCTTAATCGATGAACTCCGAAAAAGAAACAAGCTGGAGGCCCGGGAGGTCGAGGGAGATGAGGAACTTCAGGTCATCGAGAGTCCGGGTTTTGAGAAACGCCTGGAGGATCAGATGGAGATCGAAGCCTTTAAAGACCGCATTGAAGCCTTCGGATTTGATTTGGAAACCTTGATTGACACCGCACCGCGCCATGAGAAAACCAGGGAGAAAGCCATTGAGATTGCCAGGGTACTATATGAGGACGAAACACTGCGCAGGTCCTTTTTAAAAACGAAGCACCTGCCGGCCCGGGGACTGAAGGAAAAAGCCGGAGCTTCCCGACGGGTATTGCAGCGTTCAAGGAATTTTATCATCGCGGTATTTTTCATTTTGGACAGTGATTTAGAGGTGTTAAAGAAATACTTAGATCTGTAGCAGGGTAGGAGAATCGAAGGGTGGGAGAAAAGTGAAAAAAGCTTATGTAATGGAAGTAAAGGAAGATCATTTACTAGTGATGACCGAAGAGCAACGGTTTGTAAGACTCCGGAAAAAAGCCGGGGTGGATGCGGGAGAGGAAATTTTATTCGCCGAGAGCCAAGTTCTGGACATCCCGAAAGCAAACAGCAGAGGAGAGAATATTATGAAGAAAATCAAACAGGTAAAGCCTATGGGCATTGCTGCAGCCATGGTGCTGCTATTAGTCCTGTCGATCTTTGCTATAACCGGCGGAGAGACGGAAGTACAGTACTTATTAGGCTTCGATGTTAACCCCGGCATACAAATTGAAGTCGGGGAAAATGAAGAGGTTTTACGGGTCGATGCCATGAATGAAGAGGCGAAAAGTTTGGAAGTGGAAGCCTTGGAAGGAGAATCTTTGGAAGTATTTTTAGAAGAGCTTCTGGTAAAGTTGGAAGCACAGGGCCACTTAAACAGTGAAACCGCCCAGGTCATGCTTTCCTACGCAGATTTACTGGAAGACGATGTTGCCTCCGAGGACTTTGTGGATCGGGTCACAGCCCAGATGGAAGAGTATTTTGCAGAGAAGAACATGAATGTGGAAATCAACATGCTTTTAGTCGATGAAGAAAACTATGAAAACGCCCGTATCGCCGGCATCACCCTTGGAAAGTTCCAGCTGATTCAAGAGATTGAACGCCGGGGTGCCACCGAGGATCCCGGGGAGGAACCGGAAGGGAAAGAAACCGAGGGAACCGAGGAAGCCGCCGAGGAATCCGTGGATGAAGCCGGGGAAGAGGGAGACGACATCACCATCGACACGGAGAAGTACCAGGATACGCCGGTTCGGGAACTATTAAAGCATCCCGTATTTGAACGGCATCCCAGGGATCGAAACAAAGAAGAGGGTGAACACCCCGTCTTTGACGTACATCCGAGAGACTGGAATAAGGAAGACGGAGACAAGCCCCATCCGGTATTCGACGAGCATCCGGGCAACCGGGGAAATGACCAGGATGAAAACGGTGAAGACGTGGATGGAGAAAATGGACAAGACCCGGAAGAAGGACGGGACGAAGAACGGGGACATCCGGTATTTGAAGAGCATCCGAGAGACCGAAACAAAGAGGACGGAGAACATCCCGTATTCGATGAACATCCGAGAGATCGAAGTAAGGATGAAGACCGGGATTCCGATGAGGGTTCCGGAGACAATGATTCCGGCGACGGGGAAAATGAGAACGGGGAGTCGGATCAAAGTCGAGGTACCGACGAAAAACGGGAGCATCCCGTATTTGATAATCATCCCGGAAGTCGGGGCAATGAAAGTTCCTAAAACCCTCTAACGGGTAAATCGGGAAAAAAAAGTAGGGGTAAAAAATCCGAAATAAAAATGCTTAGATAAGCGAAATACCAACGGTCCTTTAGCCAATACCAAGACTAAAGGACCATTTTGATGCAGAAAAAAATTCTCTTTTTTCACGATTTATGCTATGATATTAACGAGGTGAGAAATCGTGAAAAGATATGGAATAATTGGACTGATTGTTATGGTCTTAATAAGTGTCAGCATGAATTTTTATCAATATGGAGAAATCAGAAAAGCAGAGTCTCAGCTAACCGTTGTAAACAACCGGGTGCTGGATAATATTGAACAGTACGCCCGCTGGAGCATCCGGTTCCTTGATGAGATCCAGGGAATGAGGGAGTCGGAAAATTCTGAGAGTATGAGCGAGACCACTTTTCGGCATTTGGAAAGCTCTCTGGAGGATCTGGTGGAGTACTATGCCTATTTTGTGGATTTACGCTTGGAAGAATTCGGCGAGGAAGGGGTATGTACCCAGTCTCTGGAGAGTCTACGAAGCATACGAAACGTAGTAAAGCAAAATTTGCAGGAAAAATTTGAAATGAATGAATTCCGATATACCGCCAATGACTACGTGTTTTTGCAGGAACTTGAAGAGGTTTTGGAAACCTTCTTATCCAGCATGTACCGAATTTCAGAAGCCAATGAAAATCAACTGGTCATAGAAATTCCCGGTGAGGAACAGGAAAATCTGCTGAAGATTTCAGAGGATTTGATGGAATTGGCCTCCCGTTACCGCCATGGTACTTTAGTAGAAAACGAAGAGGATTTGCTAAGTGAAGAGGAGGCAGAGGCTTACTTATTGGAACTTGCGGGCAACTGGATGGATCCAAAGAATTTGGAGGAAGGGGAAATTGACGGACCTCACCACCGAAATGGGATCACCCATTATGCCTTAGAGACCGAGGGACTGCTATTATGGATCGATGGAAAATCCGGAAACCTTCGATATTTAGAGTATTCCCCCGAAGGCGGAGAGGGAATGGATACGGAAATTACCCGAAGGCAAGCTTTGGAAATTGCCAGGGAATTTTACCGGGAATTCCAGGAAACCACCTATGAAGACTTGAAAGAGGAGATCTTTGTCTATAATCAAGAGGATAACGGTGAGACGGTTTACGGTTTTCGTTTTACCCCCATGGACAGGGGAATAAGATTATCCAGTGATGCTTTTGAAGTTAATGTGGGAGCCGGTAGCCAAGAGATAACCCGCTATCGAAACCAGTTTGATGAAACCCCGATAAACATTGATGCCAGAGGAAACCTAGCCATGCTGGAAATTTCCGAGGGTGAGGAGAAGGAAAATACTCCCTTATCTGCAGAGCGCATTAAGGAAGTGCATGAAGAGAGTTTTCCAACCATGGAGTATCGGGGAAGAGCGGTTATTCGAAATTATTATACGGAATTTCAGCCCCGGGTGGTAAAGGTGTTTTTTGAAGAAATTGAAGGACAGCGGGCGGCCTTGTATTTCGATGAATATACGGGACGGGAACTGGATCGGGGCTATTATCCCTATGAGCCGTTTTAGGGCATTTCTTTTGGGGGAAGTCGGTCACGATTAAGCCATGAGAAAAGAAAGGATGAGGGGTCGATGAAGGGTCTAAACTTGATAGAGAAAGGATCCCGGGTGGAAGTTCTAAATCTTTCCTCTTTCAATCCCCGGGATATCTTCCGCTGTGGCCAGGCCTTTCGCTGGGAGGAAAAAGAAGATAATCGCTTTCTCCTTACCGCCTGTCAGCGGGTGATTGAAGTGGAAAAATCAGGGGACCGGATCCTTTTTCATAACACCGATCTTCGGGATTTTGAAAGAATCTGGTGGGACTATTTTGATCTGGATACGGATTACGAAAGAATACAGAAACGACTGATTCGCCGGGATCCGGTGATGGAAGAGGCGGTGACATTCGGTCGGGGGATACGAATCCTAAAGCAGGAGCCCTTTGAGACGTTGATTTCCTTTATCATTTCCTCGAACAACAACATTAAAAGAATTAAGGGCTCCGTGGAGGGCCTGGCAAGAAAATACGGAGAAGTGATTCAGCGCTACGACGGAAAGCTACACTACGCCTTTCCTACCCCCGGGGCCTTAAGTAGCGCCACCCTGGAAGAGTTAAAGTTGCTGGGCCTCGGCTACCGGGCCCGGTACGTAAAGGATACGGCGGAACAGGTGTCGAAGAATCCGGGAATCCTCGACACCATGATCGGGAAAAAACGCCGGGAATGCTTAGCCGGGGTCACCGGATTCTCCGGCGTGGGACCGAAGGTGGGAAACTGCGTTGTGTTCTTTTCCATGGGAAAACGGGAGGCCTTTCCCGTGGATGTTTGGGTAAAGCGTATGATGGAGGCCTTATATTTTCAACAGGATAAGCCGGCGAAGGAAATTGAAGACTTTGCCATGAAAAAATTCGGAAAAGATGCGGGGTATGCCCAACAGTATCTTTTTTATTATGCCCGGGAAAAAGGCATCAAATAGGAAGGGCAAATCCCAAAAGAATGGATAGAAAAAACAGTCGCTGAATCGGATGAAATCTGATTCAGCTTGAAGGAAGAGGGGATTACATATGTTAGGAACCATTGTCAACGCACTGGCTATTGTCATCGGCGGGGTTTTAGGCGTCCTGCTGAAAAAAAGTATCGGAGAAGGCTATAAGGATACGATCATGAAAGCCATCGGCCTAGGGGTATTGATCATCGGATTTAAGGAAGCCCTGGCTACAGGGAACGTCCTGCTGCTGATGATCGCCGTGATTATCGGAAGCCTTGTGGGGGAAGCTTTGGAGTTGGAAAAAAGGCTACAGGGCCTGGGAGATTTTATTCAGCGACGGATGGGAAGCAGCGAGAGCACCTTTACCAAAGGGTTCGTCACCGCCAGCGTAGTGTACTGTGTCGGGGCTCTGGCCATTATCGGCTCTTTGCAAAGCGGTCTTATGGGGGATCACACCACCCTTTTCACCAAATCTATTTTGGACGGCATCTCCTCCATTATTTTCGCCTCCACCCTGGGCATCGGCGTGGCCTTTTCCGCGGTGCCCGTGTTTTTATACCAGGGGGCCATCACCCTGTTGGCAGGAGTTGTGGAACCCTTGATGACGGACGCCGTGGTGCAGGAAATCTCCGCCATCGGCGGTCTGTTGATCATCGGCATCGGATTTAATATTTTGGAAATCAAAAAATTTCCCGTGGCCAATATGCTCCCCGCCATTATCGTACCGGTAATCGCCGGTGTGCTGGGCTTCCTATAGAAGAAGTGAAAGCGGATGAAAACGGATGACAGCGGGACGGGATGACAGCGGGACGGAGTTTTTGTCATCAAAGAAAGATGACAAAAACTCCGTCCCGCTGTCATCAAAACTCCCGTCCCGCTGTCATCCTCGCTGTCATCCCGTCATCTCTTTTTTTTTGCTCGAAAATCCCTGGCAACCGGTTTGAAAATAAACCTTGGAAAAGAAAATTTGATGAAAATCGAAGGAATAAATAAAATAAGAAAGAAATTAAGCGAAATCAAAAGGTAATCCGCTTTAATCGCAGTTGAAGGGAAGGTTCCTTTTAGATACTATGGTACTTGTAATTAGCACTCGTTATAAGTGAGTGCTAACAAACCCGAAAAATAAAAAAAGTATATAAAGAGGAGGTTATAACAATGAAGATCAAGCCATTAGGTGACCGAGTGGTAATTAAAAAAGTTGAACCTGAAGAGAAAACCAAAAGCGGAATTGTACTGCCAAACAGTGCCAAGGAGCAGCCGCAAATGGCCGAGGTATTGGAAGTAGGCCCCGGAGGAATGGTTGAAGGAAAAGAAGTGACCATGGAAGTGAAAAAAGGGGATCGGGTAATTTTCTCCAAGTATGCGGGCAATGAAGTGAAACTTGACGGTGAAGAATACACGATTTTAAAGCAAAGTGATATTTTAGCGATTGTAGAATAAAGAATCCCTAATCGAATAAAACAGGATCGAAGACATCAGGAGGGAATAGCAACAGGATCAAAAATCAAAAGGAGGTTTCAGTTATGGCTAAAGAAATTAAATTTCGAGAAGAATCCAGAAGAGCATTAGAGCGAGGGGTAAACAAACTGGCGGACACCCTGAAGGTAACCTTAGGACCGAAGGGTAGAAACGTAGTTTTAGATAAAAAGTACGGATCCCCGTTAATTACCAATGACGGAGTAACCATTGCAAGAGAGATCGAACTGGAAGATGTATATGAAAACATGGGTGCCCAGTTGGTAAAGGAAGTATCCACAAAGACCAACGATGTTGCGGGAGACGGTACTACTACAGCGACCCTGATCGCCCAGGCCATCATTCGAGAAGGACTGAAAAACGTTGCGGCGGGAGCCAATCCCATGATCGTGAAAAAAGGGATCTACAAAGCCGTAGAGCTTGCGGTGGAAGAGTTGCAAAAGATTTCTAAGCCCATTGATTCTAAGGAAGCTACCGCCCAGGTAGGGGCCATCTCCGCAGCGGATGATGAAATCGGTGAATTAATTGCGGATGCCATGGATAAAGTAGGAAAAGACGGGGTCATCACCGTGGAAGAATCCAAATCCATGGGTACGAATTTATCCGTCGTGGAAGGTATGGAATTTGATCGAGGTTACTTATCCCCTTACATGGTTACGGATACGGAAAAAATGGAAGCGGTATACAACGACGCTTATATCCTAATCACCGACCGAAAGATCAACAATGTGCAGGACATCCTTCCCCTATTGGAAGAAATCGTGCAACAGGGAAGAAAGCTGTTAATCATTGCCGAGGATATTGAAGGGGAAGCCTTAGCAACCTTAGTAGTAAATAAAATCCGAGGAACTTTTGAGTGTGTGGCTGTGAAAGCCCCAGGATTCGGAGACCGAAGAAAAGCGATGCTAGAAGACATTGCTACCTTAACCGGCGGTACCGTAATCTCAGAAGAGCTTGGCTATGAACTGAAAGAAGCCACTGTGGATATGATGGGTCGAGCAAGAACCATCAAAGTGGATAAGGACAATACCACCATTGTGGAAGGTCAAGGAGACGAATCCGTGATTGCTGACCGGGTAAATCAACTGAAAAAGCAAATTGAGGATACGGACTCCGACTTTGATAAAGAAAAACTTCAGGAAAGACTGGCAAAGATCTCCGGAGGCGTAGCGGTAATCGAAGTAGGTGCCGCCACGGAAACGGAATTGAAAGAACGCAAGCTTCGAATCGAAGACGCCTTAAACGCCACCCGGGCAGCAGTGGAAGAAGGTATTGTATCCGGTGGAGGCGTGGCACTGGTAAATGTGATCCCTGCCATTGAAAAGCTCATCGAAGAAACCGAAGGGGACGAGCGAACCGGTATGAAAATTATTCGAAGAGCGTTAGAAGAGCCTCTACGACAAATCGCCGAAAATGCCGGATTAGAAGGTTCCGTAATCGTAAACAAAGTGATGACTTCTGAAACCGGTATCGGATTCGATGCCCTAAACGAAACCTACACCGACATGATTGATGCAGGAATCGTGGATCCCACAAAAGTAACCCGATCCGCACTGCAAAACGCAGCATCCATCTCCGCTATGCTTCTTACCACCGAAGCCGCAGTAGCGGATATGGAAGAAGAAAGCGACGCTCCTGCCGGCGGCGGCATGGGCGGTGGCATGGGCGGCATGCCAATGATGTAAGATGACAGCGGGACGGAGTTTCTGTCATCTTTCGCAAAATCTCTATACCAAAGGGGACGGAGGCGTTTGATACATCGGTACCCCAAGGAAGGACAAGAGGGTACGAAGGCATTTTAACTATCCGTTCCATTATATAAAGATTGGCAGGGGGAGAAGTCCCTTGCCAGTCTTTTTTATGGGAAATATAACACTTGAAATCACAATCGCCGCCTCGACCAACCCAGATCGGTGACAGCGGCAAAAACAAAGGACCTTGGTTAAGGCGTATCAGGGCCTCCGGCCATGGGCCTCTGAGGCAGAACCCTCCGTGATGGTATCCAGCGCTGGCCGATAATCGGCGAGGAGAATAGGTATATAGGCTAAGTGAAAATTGGAAAGCATTGTGTTATAATTTACAGAGACACTCAGATGATAATTGATGTTAAATAAGTATGATTGTTGTTTAATCAATCAATCTTCGGGTATATATTCAGATGTTAGAGATTTAGTCAGAGTCTAGAGGGATTAACTAAGGAGGAATAAAAATGAACAGGAAAATAGTTTTGATTGCAGTATTATTGGTAGGAGTATTGTCTTTTGTAGCCTGCGGCGAAGAAGCCGAAGGGGATGCAAACGGCATGTACGGTGATGGAACCTATAACGGCACCGCTGAAGGTTACGGTGGCGAACTGGAAGTGGAAGTAACCATTGATAACGACGAAATAACCGGAATTGAAGTAGTCTCTCACAGTGAAACCGAAGGATTAGGAGACCAAGCCTTTGATGACGTGATCGACCAGATTATCGAAAACCAAAGCACGGAAGATGTAGAAGCGGTAAGTGGAGCCACTGAAAGTAGTGACGCAGTGGTAGATGCAGTGGATAATGCTTTAGAAGAAGCCAGAGAATAGTAAAGCCCAGGAAATTCAGGGCTTAAGCCTTGGATTGCTGTAAACAAAAAGGGGTACTTTCACCAAGCTTTAGGACTTAAGATGTATTTTGATGAATGAGCAAAAAAAGTTTGAAATACCCCTTGCTTAATATCTGAATATTTGCTATACTTTGATTAAGGAGATGGGGAAGAGCCCTTTCTCCTTTAACAACCTTCTTCATTTGGAAGTCGCTTTTGATTCAACGCTTTTGATTTACCGCAGTAAGTTTTTAAGAATTAGGATAACGGTTAAAGAATCAAGTTTCACCATTCTGTAACTTGTGTCGAAGTTTTTAGAAACACATGCAGTAAAAGAAAGTGAAAAGAAGAAAGGTTCAAAGAAACACCGTATCAAAGTAGTACAAGTAGTACAAGTAGTACAAGTAGTACAAGTAGTACAAGTAGTACAAGTAGTACAAGTAGTACAAGTAGTACAAGTAGTACAAGTAGTACAAGTAGTACGGGTAGTGCAGATGAGTTTCAGTAAATCCTATGGAGAGGCCGACTTCCGTAAGCGGCATATCGATGATATAGGTAGAAGCCATCAATGGTAAAGCAAGACATCTACCACAGGGGTGGAGATGAGCTAGCACCAAAGAAAAAATGTAGTAAATCCAGAAGTAAAGTGAGGTACGATTATTTGAATCAAGTAGAAATTAGCAACACCGGGCAAGACCAAGACTTCACAAATGAAGAAGGGATACACCTTTGATCGGATAGTTGATAGAACGTTTATCGATTATCCGATCAATATTTTTTTGCTCCGAGGCAGGGAGCCGTGGACAGGGAATCTTTGGAAGGAAATTCTTTCTGCAGTCTAAACATTCGCCGCTGGAAATGTTATAATATGTTACATAAGAAAAAAATTTATAGAAGATCGCAAAAGAAGATTGCAAAAGAAGACCGCAAAAGAAGACCGCAAAAGAAGACCGCAAAAGAAGACCGCAAAAGAAGACCGCAAAAGAAGATCGCAAAAGAAGATCGCAAGAGAAGATTGCAAAAGAAGTTCGCAAAAATGCACTGGAAAGAAAAACAGAAGGAGGGAAAGCTATGCAGTATCGTGAATACGGAAAAACAGGAAAAAAGCTTTCGGTGGTTGGTTTCGGCGGCATGCGTTTTGGAAAAGATGAGGATTACGCCCAGGAAGTGGTCCATCGAGCCAATGAATTAGGTGTAAACTATTTTGATACCGCTCCTTTTTACTGTGACGACCGCAGTGAGATTATCTTCGGAAAAGCTTTTCGAAATATGCCCAAGGATTTTTATGTTTCCACGAAAAGCTCCTTAAGCGCGGATCCCACCGGAGACGATGTGCGAAGGAGAATTGAAACCTCCCTGAAAAGACTGGGAAGAGATAAGATTGACTTTTTCCATATGTGGTGTATTAAGGACTTAGAACAGTACCGGGGGGTAATGGCACCGGGAGGGCCCTACGAAGGGGCGTTAAAAGCCAAGGAAGAGGGCCTGCTTGAGCACCTGGTGTTTTCCACCCACTGCAAAGGGGAAGACATCCGAACCATTGTGGAGGAAGATCATTTTGAAGGGGTTCTTCTCGGATATAACGTTTCCAACTATCCCTTTCGTCAGGAAGGGGTAAACGCTGCCATAGAGAAAAACGCGGGGGTGGTAACCATGAATCCCCTTGGGGGAGGACTGATTCCTGAACATCGAAAGTTTTTCGATTTTATTCGGGAAAATGATCAGGAAACCGTGAATCAGGCGGCCCTTCGCTTTATTTTAGCCCAGGAAGGGATTACCCTGGCCATCCCGGGCATGGGAACCATTGAAGAGGTGGAGGAAAATGTAGCCGTAGGGGACTTTGACCTGAAGGTTTCCCCGAAGAAGCTAAAGGAGATTGAGGAAAATATTACCGACAGTATGAACACCCTTTGCACCACCTGCGGCTACTGTTTAAAATGTCCTCAGGATATTAAAATCCATAAGTATCTGGAGAGCTATAATTTAAAATTATTGAAGGACGAAGAGGAGATGAAAAAGCGCCTGAAGATGCTGAAGGATTCGGGAAGGCTGAAGGAAGAGGATGCAAAGCCCGGAGACTGTATTGCCTGCGGCATCTGTGAAGACCTGTGTACCCAGAAACTCCCCATCATTCAGCGGCTGAAGGAGCTGGACCAGATCGGGATGCTGTAAAATCCTGTAAAGTGGTGTTGATATATAATCATTCAATATTCTAAAGGAGGATTCTTATATGCCCACAGAAGTAAATCAAGTACAGATTAATGGAAAGGAACTGACCTGCCCTGTATGTGACGGGAAGGAGTTCTGGAAAAGACGTACTCTGATGAACACCCCGGGAGCCAGCTTTATGGGCTTTGACTGGGCCAACAAAGAGGCGACGAATTTTGTCTGTAATGACTGCGGTTATGTATTCTGGTTTCTCAAAGATCACTAAAAAAGAAAGGTAAATAATTTATTAACAAAAAAACACAAAAAAGTGTTTAAAGATTCCTTCGATGGGTAATAAAAAGCCTTGACAAGGATGTAGGCCTCTGTTACTCTGTTTAATAACAATTTAAAAGAACCGCTCATATAAATTCGATAATATGGATCGAGAGTTTCTACCGAATGACCGTAAATCATTCGACTATGGGTGAATTTATCTACGGGAGTAAGTGGGGTTGTACAAAGCATTTTGCTGTGCGATTCTGCTGAAAAATATTAAAGCGTATATAATTTCACTCTGTTACAGGAGGGAAACTATATACGTTTTTTTAATGTTAGTTTTTTTACTGTTAGTATTTTTATTGTTATTACTGTTATTATTTTTACTATTACTAACTGTTTGGAATGGTTGGCAGATTGATGTCTACTGTTTGTTAAAAGAAGTTTAATAGAGGATCAACTAAAGGAGGCCGCTGAGTAATGGAAGAAAAAATTGTAAAAGAGGGAATCACCTTTGATGATGTGTTACTGATTCCGAATAAATCGGAAGTACTGCCGAAGGACGTGGAGACGAAAACCCGTCTGACAAAAAAAATCAGCTTGAATATCCCCTTGATGAGTGCGGGAATGGATACGGTTACGGAAGGGAAAATGGCGATATCCATGGCTCGTGAAGGCGGGGTGGGCATTATTCATAAGAATATGTCCATTGAGGAACAAGCCCTGGAGGTGGACAAAGTCAAGCGAAGCGAACACGGGGTGATTGTGGATCCCTTTTACCTGTCGCCGGACCATAAGATAGCCGATGCCTTGGAATTAATGGAGCGGTACCATATCAGCGGAGTGCCGATCACCACCGAAGGAAAACTTGTGGGAATTCTTACGAATCGGGACACGCGCTTTGAATTGGATCATGACCGGAAAATTCATGAGGTAATGACCAAGGATCCTTTGGTTACCGCCCGGGAAGGGATCACCATGGATGAAGCCCAGCAAATTCTGATGAAGCATAAAATCGAAAAACTTCCTATTGTGGACGGGGAGTACAATTTAAAGGGACTTATTACCATTAAGGATATTGAAAAAGCCATTAAATACCCCAACTCCGCCAAGGATGAGGGAGGACGACTGTTGGCGGGAGCCGCCGTGGGGATTACCGGAGATTTGATGGATCGAGTGGAGGCCCTTCACCGGGCAAAGGTTGACGTTATTGTGTTGGATACCGCCCATGGACATTCCAAAGGGGTGATGGAAGCCCTTCGAAAAATCAAAAGTGCCTATCCGGAGCTCCAGGTTATTGCAGGAAACGTGGCCACCGGTCAAGCGACCAAAGAGCTGATCGAAGCCGGCGCCGACTGCGTAAAAGTGGGCATCGGTCCCGGATCCATTTGTACCACCCGGGTGGTGGCTGGCATCGGAATGCCTCAAATGACTGCGGTGTATGATTGTGCCAAGGCCGCTAAGGAATATGATGTGCCGGTAATCGCCGACGGGGGAATTAAATATTCGGGAGAGATCCCCAAAGCCGTTGCCGCCGGAGCCAGTGTGATTATGATCGGATCCCTGTTTGCGGGAGTGGAGGAGAGTCCCGGGGAAACCGTAATCTATAAAGGGCGAAGCTTTAAGACCTATCGCGGGATGGGCTCTATCTCGGCGATGAAAAAAGGCAGTAAGGACCGGTACTTCCAGGAGGAGAATAAAAAGCTCGTTCCGGAAGGGGTGGAAGGAAAAGTTCCCTATAAAGGCGAGTTGAAGGAAACCGTCCATCAATTGATCGGCGGCCTGCGGGCCGGTATGGGGTACTGCGGTGCGGCGACCATTAAGGATCTCCAGGAAAACGGCCGTTTTGTAAAGATTACCGGAGCAGGTCTTCGGGAAAGTCATCCCCATGATATTATGATTACTAAGGAAGCTCCCAACTACAGCGTTGGTGAATAAATTACCTTTGGCCGAGAGGGACCCCCTCGGCCCCCCTATTTTTTTTGTGAAATTTTATCGATGAAAAGCACGGGAAGCTCGTATAGTTTGGATAAATCAAAAAAACGTAAACTGCAGTGAAAAAACAGTGGAAAAAATGATACAATAAATAAAATGATACAATAAATAAAATGATACAATAATTAAAATGATACAATAATTAAAATGATACAATAAATAAAGAATCTAAAAGAATCTATAGATAGAGAGGATGAAGAAGTTGGAAAAGGAAAAAATACTGATACTGGATTTTGGTGGTCAATACAACCAATTAATAGCCCGGCGGGTACGGGAGCAAAACGTGTACTGCGAAGTGGTGCCCTTTCACCTGTCCTTAGAGGAAATTGAAAAAAAAGAGGCCACGGGAATTATTTTAACCGGAGGCCCCAGCAGCGTTTACGCCGAGGGAGCCCCGGCCTGCAATCCCGCAATTTTTGATCTGGATATTCCGATTCTGGGCATCTGCTACGGCGGACAGCTCATGGCCCACCATTTCGACGGAAAGGTCAGTAAGTCGGAAAAACGGGAGTACGGAAAGGCAGCCCTGAAGATGAAGGCGGGATCCCCCATCTTTAAAGGGATTCCCGAGGATGTCAACTGCTGGATGAGTCATACGGATTTCATTGAACGGGCCCCGGAGAACTTTACCGTAAGCGCCTCTACGGAAAGCTGCCCCGTGGCGGCTATGGAAAATCGGGAGAGAAAGCTGTACGCCCTGCAGTTCCACCCGGAGGTGGAGCATTCCCAAATGGGAAAGGAAATGATTCGAAACTTCCTTTATGAAGTGGCGGGGGCCAAGGGCACCTGGACCACGGAGAATTACATCGAAGAGGAAGTGGCCCGTATTCGGGAAAAGGCCGCGGGGAAAAAAGTCCTCTGCGCCCTGTCGGGAGGGGTGGACTCCTCCGTGGCGGCGGCCCTGGTACACAAGGCCATCGGCGACGACCTGACCTGCGTGTTTGTGGACCACGGCCTTCTTCGAAAGGATGAAGGGGACTGGGTGGAAAAGATCTTTAAGGATCAGTTCAAGATGAACTTTATCCGGGTCAATGCCGAGGAGCGGTTTCTGAGCAAGTTAAAAGGCGTATCGGACCCCGAGAAAAAACGGAAAATTATCGGCAATGAATTTATTTATTTATTTCAGGAGGAAGCGATTAAAATCGGCGAGATCGATTACCTGGTACAGGGCACCTTGTATCCCGATATTATCGAGAGCGGTACCGACACCGCCTCCACGATCAAATCCCACCACAATGTGGGGGGGCTCCCCAAAGATATGACTTTCGGTCTGATCGAACCTTTTAAGTATCTCTTTAAGGATGAAGTCCGAAACGTGGGAGAGGAGCTGGGCCTTCCCGATGAAATCGTCTGGCGTCAGCCTTTCCCGGGACCGGGCCTTGCCGTACGGGTGCTTGGAGAGGTCACCGAGGAAAAACTCCATATTGTACGGGAAGCGGACCATATTGTACGGGAAGAGATTAAAAAAGCCGGTCTTGCCCGGGATATCTGGCAGTACTTTGCCGTACTCCCCGGGATTCAAAGTGTGGGAGTTATGGGGGATGAACGAACCTATGCCCACACCGTGGGGATTCGGGCCATTACCAGCTCCGATGCCATGACCGCTGACTGGGCGAAAATCCCCCATGAGGTCCTGGACACCATGTCCAGAAGAATCGTGAATGAAGTGGAAGACGTCAACCGAATTGTGTATGATATCACCTCTAAGCCACCGGCTACCGTGGAGTGGGAATAAAAAAAGGCACAGAATTTTTGGTGTCTGTGGATAAAAACATAAAAGTTTGGGTCTCTGCTCTATTCAGAGACGCAAGCTTTTTTTTCGTCCTTCTCCCCGTTGAAACCCGGGTGTGAAAAGAAAAACAAAGACTTTTTAACTATAATTCCCCGGGAACACTGGAAAAATAATTGAATAAAGCATATAATAATGGGAATGATAAAAGAATCAAAAGAATGTATGGGCACTTTGAAAAGAAAAACCGAAGCAGGATATTATTGTTCAGGATATTGTTCAGGCTAAAAAAGAAATGAGGTAAACCATGAAAATAGAAGTGAAAGAATGCACCCCAGGGGATATGAAACGGATCACCGCCATCTATAATGAGGGCATTGAAGATCGGGAGGCAACCCTGGAGCAGGAGGAAAAAACCATAGAAGAGGTAGAAGCGTGGATTATGGACAAAGGCCCCCGACACAAAACCTTGGTGGCGAAAAATGATGAGGGACTGATTTTAGGCTTCGCCACCCTAAATGTCTTTAATCCCCGACCCTGTTATGACGGGGTGGCGGACTTTTCCATTTACATCAAGCGCAGTTATCGGGGGCAGGGGATCGGACGATGCCTTCTTCGGGAACTGGAAAAAACCGCAAAGGAGCAGGGCTTTTACAAGCTGGTGCTGAGTACCCCGGACCATAATGAAAACAGTAAAAAACTCTATCAAAAAGCAGGTTTCACCCTGGTGGGAACCTATAAGAATCAAGGAAGAATTGACGGACGATGGGTGGATATTACGATTATGGAAAAAATGCTGTAATATCATGTTGTAATACCATAAGCGAGAAGAGGTGATTAGATGAACCAAACCTTTTCTCCCGGGGAAGACCGAACCTCGGGAGCGAAACAATTATTGGAAGGGGGCAGCCAACAAAAGGTTATGACCCTGGGATTACTGGTGGTTTTATTCGGAATTTATATCCTATCCCTAGGGGGGAATCAAGCCTTGGTCAGTGATGTGGTGTCGCCGATTTTCGCCTTCGCCGCGGCGGCGGTTATCTATCGGGGCCAAAACAAACGGCGGGATACGGTGTATCTATGGCTAGCCTTCTTTGCCATCACCTGGGGCATTGCGGATGTCCTGTGGCTGATTACTGAGCATTTCCTGGGTGTGGATCCGATTACTTCCGAGGCAGTAACCCTTATGTATGTTATTCCCGGCGTATTTCTAATAGCCATGGTCAGCATGCTTTATTACACCCATGTGGGTAGATGGAATCGTTACCAGCTGCTGCTGGATGTTTTGGTGGCGGCGTCCATCGTTTTTGCCCTGGCATGGAACTTAATGGGGCGGACGATGGTAATTCCAGAAATTGCAGCGGGAAGGGCTGTGAGCATGGGGATTTATCATTTGGCGGATATGTATGTGGTGGCGGGAATGGTCATCCTGCATCTATCCTCTCGAAGCAAACGGGACAATCCCGGGGAGTTGTGGATCCTGGCCGGGGTACTGTTGTTCAGCGGCAGCAATTTTTATTTCAGTTATCTGTACATAAACGGAAGTTACATACCCAACAGCTTGGTGGATGTTTTCTTTTTTCTGCCCCTGCTGGCCTTTTCCCTGGGAGCTCTTTATGAAAAACCCCGAAGGGAAGAAACCGAGGGGAGCCCTTATGAACTGCCGGAGAATGTGGGGCGTAAGGGAGGCGTGAAATTCCTTATTGTGGCTCTGCTGGTACTGTGGTACCTGGAGGCCATCGGCTTGCATGCCTTTGTTACATTAACCCTGCTGTTGCTTTTTCACAGATTTTTCACCTCCTATATCCAACTGTCCATTAAAAATGAGTGCCTTTTATACAAGGAACAGGAAAACAACCGGACCCTGGAGAAGAAAATAGAAAAGAAAACCCGGGACCTGCAACGGGCAAAGGATATTTTAGAGGACTTTTCCTATCGGGATAAGCTGACGGGGCTTCGAAACCGGAGGAGCTTTGTGGAAGATATAGATCGACTGATCGAAGAGGAGGATCCTCCCTTTGCTTTGTTTTATATGGATTTGGACCGCTTTAAGTTTATCAACGATGCCCATGGCCACGAAATCGGAGACCGGGTATTAAAGCATATCAGTCAGCAGCTGCTTACGGGATGTCAGGAAGA
Organism: Isachenkonia alkalipeptolytica; assembly: GCF_009910325.1. Lineage (NCBI taxonomy): Bacteria > Bacillati > Bacillota > Clostridia > Eubacteriales > Clostridiaceae > Isachenkonia > Isachenkonia alkalipeptolytica. The sequence continues at coordinate 305,521 of NZ_SUMG01000002.1, read as the reverse complement.
GGGGGGCCTTTTTCGAATTGGAGGGGATGAGTTTGCCGTCGTCCTTTCGGAAAGCTACTCAAAAGATCAGTTGGAATCCATCGCAAAGGAAATAATCAAGAAGGTGCAAAAGCCCATTGAAATTCCTCCCTACACCTTTTATGTGGGAATCAGCATCGGCATTGCCCGGTACCCAACGGATGCCCTGAATCGGGAGGATCTAATGAAATACGGGGATATGACCATGTACCGGGCGAAAAATCATCATACGAAAAAGGGGTACCTGTTCTTTAACGAAGGGCTGCATCAGGAAATGGAAAAGAAACACCGCATTGAGATGATGCTCAAAAGCGCGGATTACGACCGGGAGTTTTATCTGGTCTTTCAACCCCAGTACCGGATTGAGGATCGGAAAATGATCGGGCTGGAAGCCCTTCTTCGCTGGCAGCAGCCGGAGACGGGAAATATTTCCCCCGGGGATTTTATCCCCATTGCCGAGGAGACGGGGCAGATCATCTCTATTGGAGCCTGGGTGATGGACCGGGCCTTAGAGGAGATCAAAATCTTCAATGAAAAGCACGATACCAATTTAAAAATGGCCATAAACGTATCTCCGGTGCAAATTCAGAATATGGATTTTCTTTCCTGGATGGAGGAGAAGCTCGAGGAAAAAAAAGCACATCCCTACTGGGTGGATATCGAGATTACGGAAGGGGCAACGATCCACGGGGATTTTTCCATGGAGGAGATTTTCGTGGGGCTTGCAAAACTCGGCATCAGCGCTTCCATTGACGACTTTGGTACCGGGTATTCCTCTCTCAGCTATATTAAGCGGTATCATATTGACCGTTTGAAGATTGCCAAGGAACTGATTGATCATATCACCGAGGATGAGAACTCCCGACTGATCATCCGGGCGATCACCATGATGGCCGGGGGGATGGGTTTAAAAACCATCGCCGAAGGAGTGGAGGAAACCTGTCAGTTAAAGATTCTAGAGGAAATGGGCTGTGATGAAATCCAGGGCTATCTATGGGGAAGACCGAATTCCATGGCTCAAGTGGAAAAGGAAAACGTGGTCATTCAAAAGGTCGCGGAGCATTGACAAAGGCTACAGAAAGCACGGACAATCAATCGAAATCATCCGGGAGGGTTTTATATGGAACGGGGCCAAATTATTTTTGATTTTGTAATACCGATATTGCTGATTATTTTCGGAGCTTATTTTGAGAGAAATCCGGTAAAAAAAGGGGCGGTGATTTTCGGCCATCGAACCCGGCGCTCCAAGCAGTCGGAGGAGGCGTGGGATTATGCCAATAGAAGAATGGGGCCTCTTTGGAAGAAGTGGGGGGCGATACTCTTTGTAATCATTGCCCTTAGTTACGTTATCAATCCCCTGGCGGGGCGGGATTTGAATTACCTTCACTTTATTCTCGGCGTCATTTTTGTATTCATACCCACTTTTATTATTGAAGGAGAGCTGAAAAGACAGTTTGGAGATCCCGATAGGGAGCAAAAACCGGTACAGGGTCTTCGGGATAATAAAAAGGTGAAAAAACAGAAAAAATCGGATAAGAAAAAGTCCAACAATAAGTCCAACAATAAGTCTTCAAAGAAATAAAGAAGCCCTCGGGGGGCCTGTTGAAAAACAGGGTCTCCCGGGGGTTTTTCTGTTAACAAAGCATACATGGATCCAAGCCTTAAGCGTCGGGTGTTGCCGCAACCGGTATCAAAACGTATGGCAAGCACGGTTAGAAACGCTGCTTCAGACCCGGTTAGAAACGCTGCTTCAGACCCGGTTAGAAACTCCGCTTCAGACCCCGTTAGAAACACTGCTACGAATCCTACTAGGAATCCCACTGCAAATCCTGCTACAACCTTTCCCTAGGAATCCAGCTACAACCTTTCCCTAGGAATCCTCCGGCAAACTCGGGAAGACTTCTCTCAGGTTTTCCAACACTTTTTCTGAGAGTCGGGCCTTGGCCTGGGTGGTAAAGCCCGCCACGTTGTTGGAGGTAATCACATTTTCATAAGCCTTCATTTCCTCCAGGAGGCCCTCCAAGCCCCCAACATCAAAGATGGCGTAATTATCCCGGTTCTCAATCCACTTGCGAAAGCCCTGCAGATCATAGGTTTTACCCAGGGAGGTGTTGATCAGTATCTTTCCCGCTCCGAAGGTCTCAAAATCCTCGGGGGACAGGGCCACGGTATTCCGGGGTAAATGGGTGGACAGGATATCCACGGTTTGAAGAAGCTCCTCCTTGGGAAGGTAGGTTGCTCCCAGGGCTTCCACCTCCGGCTTTCGGGAACGGCTGTAATAATAGACCTCCATATTAAAATGCTTCGCTGTTGCCGTAAGCATTTTGCCCAGAGTTCCCATACCGATGATGCCCAGCTTCTGCCCCGTCAGCTCCGTGGGAAAATCCCGCCACTGATGGTTGTGGAATCCGTGGAGAAGGCTGACCAGCTCGCTGATGATAAACTCGATCACCCCTTCGTCGCCGTAATCCTTTACCCCCAGCACAGGGATCGAAAGCTCCCTTGCCGCAGCGATATCCACATTGGCGCTTTCCTCGTCGTACAGGGAGCAGCACATGCCGATGTATTTCAGGTTTTTCGCTCCCAGGATTGCCTCCCGGTGAATCTTTGTATTCCAGGAAACCAGGACCACCTCCGCATCCTTCATGCGTTGTTCCACCGCCTCTTTGGTTTCGGGGTAATCCTCATAAAAAATTGTCTCTTCCGCCAGGGACTCCAGCTCAGCCCTTACTTCGGGGACCAGTCTTGTATTATCAACGGATACGATTTTTTTCAGTTTCATCATTATCCTCCTCATAAAAATATTTGGCGGGGCACTGTGGGGTTTCCAGCAGATGTTATCCTATAAGCGCCCCAACGTCTTTTTCAGTATAACCCAGGAAGCGGGAAAATTCCAGGGGAGAAAGAATAATGAAATTTTTATAGTTAAGTCAATTTTTTTTCAAAATAAGCTTTACAAGAAATGAAAACCGTTGTACAATCGTAGTGTACTATGCATAGTAATACGGTTAATACAATATATCCTTGTTTTCGGGGGGAAGAATTTAAGTAAACGGGGGAAGCGAAAGAAACAGGGAAACCAAGAGATCGAAGGGGTTCAAAGAGGTTCAAAGGAAGGAAAGAAGGAAGCGGGACGCCGGTAAGAAAGGGGAAAGCATATGCTGGAAATTGATTTGAAAAGCCGATTACCGATTTATGAGCAACTGGTGGAGGGGTTTAAACGGCTGATCATGGAAGAGGTGATCAAAACCGACGAGAAACTCCCCTCGGTAAGGAGTCTGGCAAGGGAACTGACGATCAATCCCAACACGATTCAAAAGGCCTACAAAGCTCTAGAACAGGAAGGCTATATTTATACGGTTCAGGGCCGGGGGAATTTCGCCCAAGGGATCGAAGGGAAGGATCAAAAGGAGAAACTGCTGAAACTGAAGGGGGAATTAAAAAAGACCATGGCGGAGGCGATTTATTTGGGTATGGAGAAAAAGGAAATTGTACAGTTGATTGAGGAAGCACAACAACAAGTGGGAGGGGAGAGAGACGATGATTGAAGTAAAAGGACTGACCAAGGGGTATGAAGGATTCAATGCGGTAAAGGATTTGGATTTAACCGTGAATAAAGGCTCGATTTACGGGCTACTGGGCTCCAACGGTGCGGGGAAAACCACCCTACTCAAAACCTTAGCGGGCCTTTATCGACAGGACCGGGGGGTAGTGTTGATCGGTGGGGAAAGGGTCTATGAAAATCCGGAAGTGAAAAAACGGATGGTGTTTATTTCCGACGCCCTTTATTTTTTCCCCTCCTATACCATCGAAGAGATGGGGGCCTTTTACCGCAGGATGTATGGCAACTGGAATGAAAAGCGCTTTCGGGAGCTGCAAAAAGTGTTTAAAATCGATTTCAAACGTAAAATCAATGGGCTGTCCAAGGGGATGAACCGCCAGGTGGGGATTTGGTTGGGACTTTCCGCCATGGCGGAGGTTATGATTCTCGATGAGCCCCTGGACGGCTTGGACTCGGTGATGCGAAAGAAGGTGAAAAACCTGTTGTTTCAAGACGTGGCGGAGCGGGAGCTTACGGTGATCATCTCCTCCCATAATTTACGGGAGCTCGAGGATTTATGCGATTATGTGGGGATCCTGCACCGGGGGAAAATGGTGATTGAACGGGATATGGATGATTTGAAAAAGGATGTACATAAGGTGCAGTTCGCCTTACGGGAATCGAATAAGGACCGGGAGATTACCGGTTTGGAAGTACTTCACAAAGAGAAAAAGGGCAGTGTGGATGTTTGGATTATCCGGGGCAGTCATCAGGCCATCGAAAATCGGTTTGGGGAAATGGATCCGGCGATTCTGGATATTTTACCCCTGACCTTGGAGGAAGTATTTATTTATGAAATGGGGGATCAGGATTATGAAATCGATCAAATCTTACTTCGATAAGGGGATTATGTTAAATGAATGCAAGCGTCTTTACTGGGTACCGATTCTTTACTTTATCGGGCTGTTTATTTCTATACCTCTGCAGATTCTCCTGGAGATCCAACGGTACGCTCCGGATTTGGAGGAAAACCGGCAGTATCTTCGGATTACCGAAAATATTTTAGAGTTTCGTCATCCGGGGACCGTGATCATGCTATTTGTGGTGCCGGTAGCGGTGGGGCTGTTATTGTATCGTTATTTGCAGGACCGGAACAATTCTGATATGATCCACAGTCTACCGATTCGGCGGGAGACGTTGTACGTTAGTCATGGAGCGGTTGGGGTGCTTTTCTTACTGTTTCCTTTATTGCTGACCACGGGGATTACCGCATTGATTCATCAAATTGCGGGGCTGGAGTTTATTTTCACCCTGCAGGAGCTGTGGATCTGGTCGGGCACCATTCTGCTGATGGGGCTGGTGCTCTACGGCAGTACCATCTTTGTGGGGATGGTCACGGGGATGACCATTGCCCAGGGGATTTTGACCTATATCGTATTGTTCCTCCCTGTGGGGCTCCATCAACTGATTGTATACAACATGGAGTTCTATCTCTACGGCTTTAGCTGGGAGCGTTACGGAGGTCTGAGTGCAGCATTGATGCAACGGCTGTCCCCTCTGGTTCGAATCGGGATGTTAAGCGGGGAAGCCCTGTCCCGGGGTGAGATTTTGGCCTATAGCCTGTTTGTGGTAGGGATTCTTTTCATCGGCCTGTTGATATATAAACAGCGAAAGCTGGAAAACAACCTGCAGGTCATCGTGTTTACACCCTTAAAGCATCTGTTTAAATACGGGGTAACCTTTTCCGTTATGCTCCTTGCGGGGATGTATTTTTATTCCGCCAGCAACGGCAGCATGCAGTGGGTTTGGTTCGGCTACGGATTGTTTGCCCTCTTAGGCTATGGAATTGCCGAGGCGGTAATTCAAAAATCGGTACGGATTCTGTCTATGAAAATGCTTCGGGGATTGGTCCTGTACACCGGAGTGATGCTGTTGACCATAGGATTTCTTACCCTGGACGTTACGGGATTTGAACGAAGAATGCCCGAGAAGGAGGAGGTACAAAGTGTTTATATCGGCTTTCACCCCCACGATTACCAGGCAATGAAAAACTACGGCGGAAGCGACGGGGCTTTTAGGGAAGGGGAAAACATTGCCCGGGTTATGGAATTTCATCAAATGTTGATTGATTATAAAGGGGATATTCAAAATTCCGGGGGGACTTCCCTGGAAGACCGGCCCTTTTACATTGTCTATGAACTAAAAGAGGGAGAAAACCTCACCCGTCATTATCATTCGGTGCCCCGGGAGATTTACGAAGAAGCCTACGGAGCGCTTATCGAGTCCCAGGAGTACAAGTACAGCCGGTATCCGGTGCTGTCCATTCCTCCCGAGGATTTCCAACGGGCAACGATTCGGGGCTATACCAACGATTCTCAAACTTCGTTACTGGATCCGGAGCAAATCACGGGCTTGGTAGAGGCTCTGCAAAAAGACCTCTTGGAGGCGGGGCATGAGGCCTTGTACAATCAGGAAGTTTGGGGAGGCGTCACCCTTTTATTGGAAGAGGGCAAGGAAGTGCCTTCCCTCTACGGTCCGGGCATGGACAATGAACTGCATGTCACCTGGTCCAAAGAATTCAACGAGACGGAAAAGTGGCTGGAAGAAGAGGGGCTTTTAGAAGAAGTCCGACTGACAGGGGATCAGGTGGCCTACATGGTGGTGGAGCCCTTTGAGGGAAGCGCTCAGGTTTTCTATGGAGATTCCCTGGAAGGAGAGGCCGGAGCCAATCAAGGAGAAGGTAAAGGCGAAGATCAACAGGAAGAGGCCGGGGAGGTCCGGCGCTACGAAACCCGGGATGACGAGGAAATTGAAGCGGCCTTAAGGCTCAGCGAAAACGGATGGCGGGATAAAAGGACCTATGGTTATAGAGTGGGCTATTATGACGAAGGGGGAAACCAAATTCTTTTGGAGAGCTTTCGTAAAGACCGGGTCCCCACCTTTGTGGAGGCGTTTTATCAATAAGCTTTATAATTGACAAAACCCGCCGCATGACTTATAATGAGAATTCAAATCAATTAACTGTTTAAAAAACATTATCATAATTTGTTTTGAAACATCTGCGATCCAGCATCGCATAACAGGGGGAATTCTCATGAAACGATTGACCATCGGCATCGATATTGACGGAACCATTACGGATCCATTCTACTGGCTGGATCTTGCCAATGAGTATTTCGGCACAAAGGTACGGCCCGAGGAGATTACGATTTACGAAATCGGCGAGGTTTTAGGGCTGAAAAAGGAAGAATACATGAAGTTTTACGAGGATTGCAAAGAGGAAATCCATATGAAGGCCGGGGTCCGGGAAGGGGCGAAGGAAAAACTCCATCGAATTTTTCAGGAGCATGAAGCCTACTATATTACCGCCAGGGATGAGAGTCTGTATGATCTTACCCGGCACTGGTTTGAAAAACACGAACTGCCAAGGGAAAACCTGTACACTCTGGGGAGCCACTTCAAGGTGGAAAAAGCCAAGGAACTGGGCTGCGACGTGTTCATCGAGGACCGATATGAAAACGCTGTGGAACTGGCAGCGGAAGGCATTAAAGTACTGCTGATGGACTGTACCTACAATCGGGAACCGTTAATTCCCAACATGATCCGGGTGAAAAACTGGGAAGAGGTGGCGGTGGTCATCGAAGGTCTGGCGGAAAAACAGTGTTTATCCAATATACCGGAGCGCTTGCGCCAAAACGGATAGGACATTGAATAAATATTAAATAATTATTAAATGAAGATAAAAAAAGAAAAAGGACAAAAAGTGTACCAGGGGGTCGGACCCCCTGGTACACTTTTTTTATATCATAGCCCACTGGATAAAATTTTTCGTAAGAGCCTCTTCGGGGTGCTCTAAAACCTGGGCCGTGGGGCCCCGTTCAATGAGTTTTCCCTCATCGATGAAAAACACTTCCTTGGAAAGCCGTTTAGCCTGTTGGATGTTATGGGTTACCATAATAATGGTGGGACGATTGTTTTCATAAAAATCCCGAAGGACTCGCTCCATGACCATAATGGACTGGGGATCGATATTGGCCGTGGGTTCGTCCAATAAAAGAAGCTCCGGTTCAAATACCAGGGCCCGGGCCAGGGCCACTTTTTGAGATTCCCCGCCGGAGAGGGTTTTCCCCGGTTGATCCCGTAAATCCTGAAGCCCCAGATCCACCAAAAGTTTTTCCACCTTTTCTTTTATGACCTCCGGCTTTTCTCCCCGGATTTTTAAGGGGTAGGCGATGTTATCGAATACCGAGGTTCGAAAGAGGTAGGGTTTTTGAAAAATCAAGGTCATCTTTTGATACACTTCACTATTTTTGTGGAGTTTTTTTTGATTATATAATACTTTTCCCCGGCTGATGGGATCAATTCCCGCCAATAGTTTGACAAAAGTGCTTTTCCCTGCCCCGTTGGGACCGATGATCCCGATGAAGGATCCCGAGGAGATCTCCAGGTCGGAAATATCCAGAGCCACTTTATCCTCGTATGTACGTTTCAGGTTTTGAATTTGAAGTTCCATCAGAATCCCTGCTTTCTTATAAGTTTCCATGGTGTATTTTGATGTATAAACCCGGGCTAAAACTGAAAAAGAATCCAAGGCCCCCTAGGCCTTTTGCTGAAAATGGTAGAGGGTAAAATTAACAACGAAGGATAAGCCTAGAAGGATCAGGCCCAGGGCAATAGCCATTTCATAATCTCCCATACTTCGGAGCATGGCAATGGCGGTGGTCATCACCCGGGTATGGCCTTGGATATTGCCGCCCACAATCATTACGGCTCCAACTTCCGAAATGGCCCGGCCATAACCGGAGATCACCCCGGCAAAGAGTTCAATACGCAGTTCCCGAATCAGTAAAAAGAGTAGCTGAGGCCGGGAGGCCCCCAGGGTTTTTCCCAGGTTCTTAATATCCCGGCCCTTTTCCAGAGTTCCGTTATAAACGATGCCTGTAATAATGGGTGTTACCAGAAGAATTTGGGCAATGATCATGGCGGTTACGGTATAAAGAATACCGAAGCGCCCTAAGGGGCCTCGACGGGCGATCATCAAAAAAACAAACAGTCCGACGATCACCGGGGGGAGGCTCATGCAGGTGTAAAGAATTCGAATAGCCAGGCTTTTCAGAGGGAAATCCTTAATGCCGAGGAAAATCCCCAGGGGAACGGAAAGTAAGGCGGAAATACCTGTAGCTATAATTGTAACAAAAAGGGTAAGACCCACAATGCTATAAAGCTCTACATCAAAGGAGGCAATCAGGGAAAGTGCGCTTTTAAATCCTTCAACAATTTGTTCCAAATAGGTACCTCCTTTGGGAGTGAGTATCTTTAAGGTTCTGTCCATCACCATAATATCACTTTTGTTGTGGAATTTACAAGAAGATCAACAATGATTTAATCCGCATCAGGTGTAAATAAGGGTTCTCCGAATTCCTCGGTTCCAAACTCTGCGATCATTTCCTGAACTTCCGAAGAAATAATCCACTGTACAAAGGCTTTTGCCCCTTCAAGATTAAGGTTTTCCCCTTCGTCCTGAGTTACGGGTATTACGCCGTAAGGGTTATATAAACGTTCGTCTCCTTCGGTGACCACTTGAAGGTCCAGGTCGTTAACCATAGAAAGGAAAGTTCCCCGGTCCGCTAAGGTGTAAGCTCTCATTTCATCGGCCATTTCGATAACTGAGCCCATTCCCTGTCCCGCGGAAATGTAAAAATCCCCCTCCGGTAACAGGTTCGCCTCTTCCAATAAGTTAAGTTCCATTACATGGGTTCCGGAATTGTCTCCCCGGGAGACAAAGTCCGCTTCCTGTTCCCAGATTAGGGCCAGGGCTGTTAGTACATCATCCATTGCCTTTTCCCTAAGGTCTGCGGGATCCTCTGTGGGGCCCAGGATCACAAAATCGTTGTACATAACCGGGTAGCGCTCAGTACCGTATCCCTCGGCAACAAACTCCTCTTCAAGCTCCGGTGCATGGACCAACAATACATCCGCATCTTTTCCCCGTCCCATATCCAGGGCGGCGCCGGTGCCCACCGCTACGACCTTTACTTCGATATCGTGGGCCTCCTCAAAATGAGGCAGAATCTCATCCAGTAAGCCGCTGTTTTCCGTACTGGTGGTGGTGGCCAGGGTGATGGTCTCCTGGCCGTTGTCACATCCGATAAAAATAAGTAAGGAGAGGGAAAGAATCATAAGGAATGAAACTACTTTGTATAGTCGGTCTTTCTGAAATTTTTGAATCATAATGGGGTTCCTCCTTGTTTTTTAGGTAATGTTTCTTCAATACTAATGTAAGGGTGGATAAACATTGATGCCGGATAACACTATGTGGGAGAAATTTCGTGCAAAAAAAACCTCCTTTCTGTTGGTTTATCAAAAGACGATAGAAAGGAGGCATGAAAAAACAAAGAGGCTATAATAGCCCCTTGGAATTTCAAAAGATGAATTTCGGCTCCTTTCCAACGGGAGGCAAAGTCGTTTCCGACAGTACCCTAACGGTTCGATTTTCATAGTTTCCCTTAGAAAAAAGAACTCGGAGCAAAGATGAAGTTTTATGACAGTAGCTACAGACATATCCTATCACCTTGTTAAATGATTGTCAATTGTAAAATCAAAATTTTCATGCAACGACAAATAGAGGACTTTCCTGGTATGGTAATAACGAGGGGAATGTTCGGTAAAAAGACTGAATAACGAAAATGAAGAAGTTATAAAAATAGTAAAATCCGTATTATAACGAACGATATAAAAAATATTAAATAAAAAATACGAAAAATGTTGAAGATTTTTTGCCCCTTTGTTATGATATAGATACAGTAATCCACAGGCAAAAGAAAGGAAATGAACCGAAACAAAAAAGGATAAAACAATGAAAGCCTCAAGGAGGGGATATTCTTGAAAAGCGTACAAAAGCTTCGGGTAGGAATCATCGGCGGCGGACAGCTGGGCAGGATGATGATTTTGGAAGGGAAAAAAATGGGGATACAGTTTGCCGTATTGGATCCGGATCCTCAGGCTCCCGCCGTATCCTTAGGGGATACCCATGTGATGGGAGACTATCATAACCGGGAAAAAATCCGGGAACTGGCGGATATTTCCGATGTCCTTACCTATGAATTTGAACATATTGATGGAGCATTTTTAAAAGATTTAGAAGAAGAAGGTATGGTTATTTACCCTTCTTCCCGTTCGTTACTGATAATTCAGGATAAATTTCGTCAAAACCGTTACTTAAAGGAAAAGGGTTTACATCTGCCGAGGTTTTTGAAGGTGGACAGCTTACAGGACCTTAAAGAAGCGGGAGAAAAACTGGGCTATCCCATGATGCTAAAGGCAACCACGGGGGGCTACGACGGAAAAGGCAATGCCCTTATTCTGGATCCCGACGGGAGGGAAGGGGCTTTTTTTGACCTGAAAGGGGAAAAGGACACCCTGGAGCTTATGGCGGAGGAGTATATCCAATATCATAAAGAGATTTCGGTAATTGCGGCAAGGGGAGACGGGGGCGCCATTGCCCTTTATCCTCCCTCGGAAAATCAACATGAAGACAGTATTTTAAAGCGGACCGTGGTGCCGGCAGATGTTTCCTCTGAGGTTCAGGCGAAGGCGGAGGCCTTGGCCAAGGATACCATTGAAGTACTGGAAGGCATGGGGGTTTTTACGATTGAAATGTTTGTTACCCTGGAGGGGGAGGTGCTGATTAACGAAATCGCTCCTAGGGTTCATAACTCCGGGCACTACACCATCGAAGCCTCGGAAACCTCCCAGTTTGAGCAGCACCTTCGGGCGATTCTTGCTCTGCCCTTGGGAGATACCTCCTTAAAAAGGCCCTATGCCGGGATGATCAATCTCCTGGGCCGGGGAAAGAAAAACGGCAGCCCGGAAGTGTTAGGGGTGCAGGAGGTGCTTGAGACGAAAGGGGCCCACTTGCATTTTTATGAGAAAAAGGCGGTGAAGTTCGGACGGAAAATGGGACATATTACCGTTACCGGGGATAGCCGGGAAGCGGTGAACAACAGCCTGGACGATTTGGAAGGACAGGTGCTGATCGTACCGGACCAGGCCCATGAATGATTCGAAGGAATCCTGTTGGATACATTTATAGATAGAACCGAAATCAAAGGCAGTGTGAACTATCAATACCATTACATTAGGGAAAGGATGAAAACCATGGACAAACCTTTAGTCAGTGTCATTATGGGCAGCGACTCGGATCTTCCGGTGATGAAAGAAGCCCTGGATTTACTGAAAGAGCTGGAAATCCCTTACGAAGAGCGGATCGTCTCCGCCCACCGAACCCCGGAACGCATGTATATCTTCGCCAAGGAAGCGGAGGAGCGGGGGGTACAGGTGATTATCGCCGGTGCCGGAGGCGCCGCCCACTTACCGGGGATGGTGGCCTCTCTCAGTGCCCTGCCGGTAATCGGAGTTCCGATTAAAAGCAAAAACCTGCAGGGGGTGGATTCTCTGCACTCCATCGTTCAGATGCCTCCGGGGATTCCTGTGGCCACCATGGCTATTAACGGATCGAAAAATGCAGGAATTTTTGCCGCAAAGATTTTAGGTCTTAAGGACCCGGGAATTTTACAGCGGGTAAAAGACTACATGGAGGCCTTAGAGGATCAAGTGGAAAAAAAGGCCAAGGATCTGGAATCCATGGGATATGAAGCCTATCTTAATAAAAAGTTTTAACGGCGGTTATGGACAGAAAAAACGTCAATGAAAACGTTGAATCACTGAAAGTGAGGGAAAAGGATGAAACTGACAAAGGGTACCCTACTGTATGAAGGGAAAGCCAAACGAGTGTATGAAACGAAAGACAAGGACTGCTTTATCGTATCCTATAAAACCGATGCCACGGCCTTTGACGGAAAGAAAAAAGGAAGCATTGAAGGAAAGGACCGGGTCAATAATTTGATGTCGGCGAGACTCTTTGAAGTCTTAGAGGAAAAAGGAATCGAAACCCATTTTGTGAAAGTCCTGGAGGAACATGAAATGGTGGTTAAGCGTCTGGAAATCATCCCTGTAGAGGTCATCGTACGAAATGTGGCCGCGGGAGGTATGGCGAAAAAGCTGGGACTGAAAGAAGGGACCCCCCTAGGAAAACCGGTGGTGGAGTACTGTTTAAAGAGTGACGAGCTGTCGGATCCCATGATCAATGAGGATCATATTGAGGTCCTGGAATTAGCGGACAAAGAGGAAATACAAACCATCCGAAAGATGGCACTGAAAATCAATCAAGTGCTGAAGGCATTTTTCCTGGAACGGGAACTGAATTTAGTGGATTTCAAACTGGAATTCGGAAGGTATCAGGGAAGAGTGATCCTGGGAGACGAAATTTCTCCCGACACCTGCCGGCTTTGGGATTTGAAAAGCGGTGAGCGCCTGGATAAAGATCGGTTCCGCCGGGATCTTGGGGCCGTGGAGGAGAGCTACCTTGAAGTGCTTAAAAGAGTGACCGGTATGATCAACTGATGAATGCCTGCACCAATCAGCCAATGAAACGAGCAACCCAAAAAGCAACTAATAAACCAACCAATAAACCAACCAAAAACAAGGAGGACGATTGCATGAAGGTAAAGGTATATGTAACGTTAAAGGACAGCATTTCCGATCCCCAGGGGACCGCAATTCAAGGAGCATTAACCAAAAAAGGCTATGAAGGGGTGGAAAGTGTACGAATCGGCAAATTGATTGAACTGGAACTTTCCGACCGACCGGAAGCGGAGGCGAAGGAAGCGGTGGAAGAGATGTGTGAAAAGCTGCTGGCCAATACGGTGATTGAAAAATACACTTACGAAATCCTGTAAAATCATTAGTCCTGTTCTTTTAGAGAAATAAGCAAAAAAGCTGCAGGGCTTATACCGCAATACTGCAATACTGCTATACCGCAATACCGCCAGCAAATTGAAACGAAGTAAATACTAAAACCATTCGAGGAGGAAGGTTATATGAAATTCGGCGTGATTGTTTTTCCCGCTTCAAACTGTGATTTAGATTCCTATTACGCGATCAAGGATATGATGGGGGAGAAAGTGGATTATATCTGGCATGAGGAAGAAAAAATTGAAGAATACGACGGTATTATCATCCCCGGAGGGTTCTCCTACGGAGACTATCTTCGCTGTGGAGCCGTGGCCCAGTTTTCTAAAGTCATGGAGGCCGTAAAGGCCCATGCAGAGAAGGGAAAACTGGTCATCGGAATTTGCAACGGTTTTCAAATTCTCACCGAGGCGGGACTCTTGCCCGGGGCCCTGGTGCGAAACAAGAATCTGAAATTCATCTGCGGCACGGCCCAACTGAATGTGGAAAACAATGACACCGCCTTTACCAATAAACTGACCGAGGGAGAGACCTTAAGAATTCCCGTGGCCCACGGAGAAGGCAACTACGTGGCCCAGGATGAGGTACTGCAAAAGCTGAAGAATAACCGGCAGATCGTTTTAACCTATCGGGATAATAAAAACGGATCCATGGAGGATATTGCAGGGATCGTTAACGAACAGGGAAATGTCCTGGGTATGATGCCCCATCCGGAAAGAGCCTGTGATCCGATTCTGGGAAACACCGACGGAAGAAAAATCTTTGAATCCATGATTGCTTATTTAAAGGGAGGCCGATAACATGAATCTTTATGAAGAGCTGGGACTGAAAAAAGAGGAATACGAAAGGGTTGTGGAGCTCCTGGGAAGAGAGCCCAATGAACTGGAGCTGAACATGTACGGCGTGATGTGGTCGGAGCACTGCAGTTACAAGCACTCGAGAGCTCTCTTTAAGCATTTTCCCACCACGGGAAAACGGGTACTTCAGGGACCGGGAGAAAATGCGGGGATCATTGATATCGGTGATAATATGGCGGTGGCGATGAAAATCGAGAGCCACAACCACCCTTCAGCGGTGGAGCCCTATCAAGGGGCGGCCACCGGGGTCGGCGGCATTATCCGGGACATTTTCGCCATGGGGGCAAGACCGGTGGCGCTGCTGAACTCGTTGCGCTTTGGCGAACTGGAAAACAGTGAACGGGTACAGTACCTGTTGGACGGTGTGGTAGAGGGAATTTCCGGCTACGGGAACTGTATGGGAATCCCTACCGTGGGAGGGGAAACCTTCTTTAATAAATCCTACGAAGGCAACCCTTTAGTCAACGCCATGTGTGTCGGGGTGATCGAGCACGATAAAATCCACCGGGCCAGTGCTAAAGGCGTGGGCAATCCGGTGATGTATATCGGAGCCTCCACAGGCCGGGACGGCGTCGGCGGGGCAAGCTTCGCCTCAGTGGAGCTGACGGAGGAATCCGAGGAAAAACGGTCCGCGGTACAGGTAGGAGACCCCTTTATGGAAAAACTTTTATTGGAAGCTTCTCTAGAACTCCTGGACACCGATGCCATCGTAGGGATTCAGGATCTGGGCGCCGCGGGGCTGACCTCCGCCGTATGTGAAACCGCAACCCGGGGAGAAGGCGGCATGGACGTGGATATCAGCCGGATTCCCAGAAGAGAGTCGGACATGCATCCCATCGAGGTGATGATCTCCGAATCCCAGGAACGAATGCTGTTAATCGTACGAAAAGGACAGGAAGAGACGGTAAACCGTATCGTTGGAAAATGGGGGCTTCACTCCAAAGTCATCGGCAAGGTAACCGACGACGGAAGACTCCGGGTAAGGGACGGGGAAGAAGTGCTGGCGGATATGCCGGCGGAGTCCCTGGATTCCTCGGGAGCGCCGAAATACTATAAGGACTATCAGGAACCAAAACATATGAAAGAAAGCCGTTGCGAGGATCTTACCGGGATCCCGCAGCCGAAGGATTTGAATCAAACCTTTATGGAGCTGTTAAGGGCACCGAATATTGCCAGCAAGGAATGGATTTACAATCAGTACGACCATATGGTTCGAACCAGCACCGTGATCAAGCCCGGCTCCGATGCGGCGGTGATCCGTATACGGGGAACGGAAAAGGGCATTGCTCTGACCACGGACTGCAACAGCCGGCTTTGTTATTTGAATCCGAGAGAAGGTTCGAAAATCGCTGTGGCGGAGGCTGCGAGAAACTTAGTGGCGGCGGGGGCGAAACCGGCGGCCATCACCGACGGCCTGAATTTCGGAAGTCCGGAAAAGCCGGAGCGCTTCTACGAGTTCAGAGAATCAGTACTGGGCCTCAGTGAAGCCTGCCGGGAGCTGGACACCCCGGTGATCAGCGGAAATGTAAGCTTTTATAATGAAACCGATAAAGCGGCGATCTATCCCACACCCATCGTTGGGATGGTCGGGGTCTTGGAAGATGTGCGTAAACACATGACCTTAGACTTTAAAGAGGAAGGAAATGTGATCATGCTGCTGGGAGAAACCAAGGACGAGATCGGCGGCAGTGAGTATTTATCCAGAATTCACGGCAAGGAAACGGGAGCGGTGCCGTTTTTAAACATGGCCCAGGAGCTTCGAACCCAACAAACGGTGCTTGAGGCCATTGAACGGGATCTTTTCCAGTCGGTCCATGACCTCAGTGAAGGGGGTCTGGCGGCAGCCCTGGCGGAGTCCGCCATTGCCGGGGGTATCGGAGGAAAGCTGGAGATCGACAGCCCTCTAAGTCCCGACCGGGAACTGTTTTCCGAATCCCAAAGCCGTTTTCTGGTATCCCTGAAGGAAAGTAAGCTGGCCGTATTGGAACAGGCGTTGCTCGCCGCCAAGATTCCCCATAAGATTCTGGGACGAACCGGAGGCGAGACCCTGGAAATCAATATCAATCAACAACCGGTGATTCATCATTCACTTAAAGACTTGGAAAGCAACTGGCGAGGCGCCATTCAGGAGATCATGGAAGCATAATTTTTCGTTTCAGTCCAAGGAGGGAAACCATTGAAAAACTTTCAACAGCAAGACTTCACCGATGAGAAACTCAAGGAAGAATGCGGCGTGGTGGGAATTTATAAAAACGATGCTATGCTGTCAAAATATCTGTACTACGGCCTCTATACCCTGCAGCATCGGGGAGAGGAGAGTGCAGGGATTGCCGTCAGTGACGGAGCCCGTACCGAGTATCATAAGGGTATGGGACTGGTGCCCGAGGTGTTTAACGACGATATTCTGGCCAAGATGAAAGGGAATGTGGGGATCGGTCACGTGCGGTACTCCACCAGCGGTGAGAGTTACGTGGAGAATGCCCAGCCCCTGGTGGTCCGCTATCGGGGAGGAAGCATTGCCCTGGCCCATAACGGGAACCTGGTGAACGGGGAGAAAATCCGCCGATCTTTAGAGGATGACGGCGTGGTTTTTCAAACCTCCATTGATACGGAAGTGATTGTGAACCTCCTGGCCAGGTACTCCTCCGACGGCACCGTGGAGTCCGTTAAACGGACCCTGGATCTGGTGAAGGGGGCCTACGCCTTAGTTATCATGAAGGAAAATGAACTGATCGGTGTCCGGGACCCCTTGGGCCTTCGGCCACTGTCCCTGGGGCAATTTGCCGACGGCGGTTACGTGCTGGCTTCGGAGACCTGCGCCTTTGATGTTATGGATGCGGAGTTTGTCCGGGAAGTGGAACCGGGAGAGATGATCCGAATCACCAAGGAAGGTCTGGAGTCCATACAATATAAAAAACTGGAAAAGCGGGCTTCCTGCATCTTTGAATATATTTATTTTGCAAGGCCGGACAGTGTCTTAGACGGGGTCAGCGTCTATGAAGCCCGATTAAATGCAGGGAAAATCCTTGCCAAGGAACATCCGGTAAAGGCGGACATGGTGGCGCCGGTGCCCGACTCCTCCATTCCCGCAGCCCTGGGCTACGCCCAGGCTTCCGGCATCCCCTATGGGGACGCCTTAATGAAAAACAAATACATCGGCCGGACCTTCATCCAGCCGGAGCAGTCTCTTCGGGAGATTGCAGTGAAACTGAAGCTGATTCCCTTTCGGGAAAACATCAAGGGCAAAAGCATCGTGATTATTGACGACTCCATCGTCCGGGGAACCACCAGTCGACGGATCGTTCACAGTTTGAAAAAAGCCGGTGCCCGGGAAGTGCATGTGCGGATCAGTTCGCCTCCGGTGGTGGGGAGCTGCTACTTCGGCATCGATACTCCCCACCGAAGAAGTTTAATTGCCGCAACCCAAAACGTAGAGGAAATTCGAAAAACCATCGGCGCCGACAGTCTGGGATTTATCAGTATCGACGGCTTAACCGAGTCCATCGGGACCCACCGGGATCGCTTCTGCCTGGCCTGTTTTGATCAGAAGTATCCCATGGACGTAAAGGAACAGCAGAAAGCCAACGGAGACGGACCGGAAAAGACCTTTAACCGGTTGCAGCCCTAAAAAACGACGGAGGATAGAAAAAATCCACGGTCGATAGAAAAATTTACCAGGACGATCGAGAAAATTAACGATGAAGAAGGATAGGAAAATTCAAACCGTAAGGAAAAGGGGTGCCATGATGAACAACACCTATAAGAGTGCAGGAGTGGACGTGGAAGAAGGACAAAAGGCAGTAGAACTGATGAAAAATGCGGTCAAGGAGACCTTTACCAACAACGTATTAACAGGCCTTGGAGGCTTCGGAGGGCTCTTTGAGCTGGACATGGAAGGAATCAACAAGCCGGTACTGGTATCGGGAACCGACGGTGTGGGCACGAAATTAAAGCTGGCCTTTATGATGGATCAACACGATACCATCGGTCAGGACTGTGTGGCCATGTGCGTCAACGATATTCTCTGTCAGGGGGCGAAACCCCTATTTTTCTTGGACTATCTGGCCACGGGAAAACTGAAGGCGGAACGGGCGGAAACCATTGTCACCGGCATTGCCAAAGCCTGTAAAGAATCCGGGGCGGCCCTGATCGGAGGAGAAACCGCGGAGATGCCCGGTTTTTACGATGAAGGGGAATACGACCTGGCAGGCTTTGTGGTAGGCATTGTGGACAAGGAGCGAATCATCACCGGGGAAAACATCCGGCCCGGGGATGCCTTAGTGGGCATCGCCTCCAGCGGGGTACACAGCAACGGTTTTTCTCTGGCCCGAAAGATTTTTTTCGAACAGGAAAACATGAAGCCCACGGAGCACAGTCTCCGCCTGGGGAAAACCATCGGCGAGGCCCTGTTAACCCCGACGAAGCTCTACGTCAAACCGATTTTAACATTGCTGGACACCGTTAAGGTAAAAGGCATGAGTCATATTACCGGCGGAGGATTCTATGAGAATATTCCCCGGATGCTTCCCGAAGGAACCGGGGTAAAAATCAAGGAAAACAGCTTTCCCGTGCCAGAGATCTTCAAAATGATTCAGGACATGGGAAAGATCGATGAAAGGGAAATGTACAAAACCTTCAATATGGGCATCGGCATGGTGCTGGCGGTGTCACCGGAGGATCTGGAAAAAACCTTAACCACCTTGAAAGCATCGGGGGAAGAGGCCTATCCTATCGGAGAAATCATCAAGGAAACCAAGGAATCCCGGGAATCGGTGATTGTATGGAAAGAGTAAAACTGGCCGTGCTCCTCTCCGGCGGCGGCACCAACCTGCAGGCGGTGCTGGACCAAATCGACCAGGGTGCCCTTTCGGCGGAGGTGGTATTGATCGCCTCCAACAAAGAGGGGGCCTACGGCCTGACCCGGGGAGGGCAGCGGGGAATTCCCACGGCGGTGTTTCAGCGCCAAAGTTTTCCTTCGAAGGACCAGCGGGACCGGGAACTTCTTCGGGCCCTGAAAAGTTCCGGTGCGGACTTGGTGGTCCTGGCCGGCTATCTGGGCCAGATTCCCGGCTTTATCATTGAAGCCTATCCGAATCAAATCATCAACATCCATCCCTCGCTGCTCCCCTGTTTCGGCGGGAAAGGCTACTACGGAGAAAAGGTGCACCAAGGGGTGTATAACCGGGGGATGAAAGTCACCGGGGCCACGGTGCATTTCGTCAGTGAAGAGACCGACGGCGGCCCCATCATTTTACAGGAAGCGGTGGGCATCGACTTTGAAGACGGGGTTTCGGATATTCAACAAAAAGTATTGACCCTCGAACACCGACTGCTGCCCGAGGCCATAGAACTGATCGCCGAAGGTCGGGTAGAGGTCATCGGAAACCGGGTGAAAATTCGGGAGAGATAAAACCGCCGGTGAGCGCTTCGGAGATGGGCGAATAACAAATAACGAATAACAAATAACGAATAACAAATAACGAATAATAAATAACGAATAATAAATAACCAATAGCGAATATGACAATCAACAGGAATAATAGGAGGCGGTTCATATGAAAAGAGCACTGATCAGTGTTTCCGATAAAGATGGAATTTTGGATTTTGCCCGGGGATTATCCAAAGAGGGCATTGAAATCCTCTCCACGGGCGGCACGGCAAAACTTCTTCGGGAGGGGGGTCTCACGGTAAAAGACGTATCCGAGGTGACGGGCTTTCCCGAATGTCTGGACGGTCGGGTAAAGACCCTCCATCCCAAGGTCCACGGCGGGATCCTGGCCAAGCGGGGAGACGAAGACCATCAAAAGACCCTGAAGGACCTGGAAATCGATGCCATCGATCTGGTGGTGATCAATCTGTACCCCTTTAAAGAAACGATTGCCAAAGAGGCAGTCAGCCTTGAGGAGGCCATCGAAAATATCGACATCGGCGGACCTACCATGCTTCGCTCCGCAGCGAAGAACTTTGAAGATGTGACTGTGGTCACGGACCGGCGGGACTATGACCGGGTATTAAAGGAAATTCAAAAACGGGGGGACACCAGTCTTGTCACCCGGTATGAGCTGGCATTGAAGGTATTTAGGGAAACTGCCTATTACGACGGACTGATCGCAGAACACCTGGGGAAAAATATGAAAAAGCATCTGGAAGAGCATATCGGCAAAGGCAATACCGAAAAAGGAATGGCCGCCGGTGAAACCGATCAAGGGGATGAAGCCGACAGTACCCATAAGGCTGATAAAGCCTATCCTGAAGACTTCGCCTTTCCCGAAAAGCTGACCCTTCCCTATGAAAAGGTGATGGACCTTCGCTACGGCGAGAATCCCCATCAAAAAGCGGCCTTTTACCGGGAAGCGGGAAATGTGCCCGGAAGTCTGGTCCATGCAGAGCAGCTACAGGGTAAAGCCCTTTCCTTTAACAACTTAAACGATACCCAGGGGGCCTTGGAGCTGTTAAAGGAATTTGAGAAGCCCACGGCGGTGGCGGTAAAACATACCAACCCCTGCGGAGTGGCCAGTAACGAGACCATCGAAAAGGCTTTTGAAAAGTGTTACGCCGCGGATCCGAAGTCGATCTTCGGAGGCATCGTGGCCTTAAACCGGGAGGTGGACGAAAGTACCGCCAGGGAAATGGAAGAGATCTTCCTGGAAGTGGTAGTGGCCCCGGGCTTTAGCCGGGAAGCCCTGGAGGTTTTTAAGACTAAAAAGAATCTTCGGATTCTCCAGCTCCCGGATATTTTACAACGGGAACGGGGTATGGATATCAAAAAAGTCTCCGGCGGCCTGTTGGTTCAGGATAAGGACCGGGATTTGATTTCGGATAGTAAAATCGTAACGGAAAAAGCCCCCGGAGATGAAGAAATGAAAGATCTGGAGTTTGCCTATAAAGTGGCAAAGCACGTGAAAAGCAACGGTGTGGTGATTGCCAAGGATCAGCAGACCCTGGCCATCGGACCGGGACAGACCAGTCGGATCTGGGCCCTGGATAACGCCATTCGAAACGTGGAACATGACCTTGCCGGCAGTGTGCTGGCCTCCGACGCCTTCTTTCCCTTCGACGACTGCGTAATGAAGGCAAAAGAGCAGGGAATCTCCGCTATTATTCAACCGGGAGGGTCCCTAAAGGATGAAGATTCCATTCAGTGCTGCGACCGTTATGGAATCAGTATGGTATTTACCGGGATGCGCCATTTTAAACACTAAAAACGAGGTGAGGATATGAAAGTTCTTTTGATCGGAAGCGGCGGCCGGGAGCATGCCCTGGCTTGGAAAATAAAGGAGAGTCCCTTGGTCCAAAAGCTGTTTATCGCTCCGGGAAATCCGGGGATGGAGGAGCTGGGAGAATTGGTGGACCTCTCTCACGGGGATCTGCAGGGGCTTTTGGACTTTGCAAAGAACGAAAGGGTGGACTTGACCGTGGTAGGTCCTGAGGATCCCCTGGTACAAGGGATCGGGGATCTTTTTCGCCGGGAGGGCCTTAGGATTATCGCACCGGATAAAAAAGGGGCGGTGCTTGAAGGCAGCAAGGCTTTTTCTAAGGATTTTATGGAGCGCTACAAAATCCCCACGGCAAAATCCCATAAAACCGGGGATTACAACAAAGCCCTGGAAATCATCGAAGAATATCAATATCCCCTGGTGTTAAAGGCCGACGGTTTGGCGGCGGGAAAAGGGGTGTTGATCTGTGAATCCAGGAAAGAGGCGGAGGCCGGCCTGAAAAAGATTTTAAAGGATCGGGACTTCGGGGACGCCGGGGACCAAGTGGTGATTGAAGAATTTTTAACCGGTAGGGAAACTTCGGTAATCGCCTTTGTGGACGGAAAGACCATGACCCCCATGGTAAGCTCCCGGGATTATAAGCGCATCGGAGAAGGGGACCGGGGCCTGAACACCGGAGGGATGGGAACCTACTCCCCCAATGAAGCCTATACCGAGGACGTGGAGGCTCGGGTCCGGGAAGAAATATTAGCACCGACCCTAAAGGGGATTCAACAGGAAAAAATGGATTACCGGGGAATTATTTTCATCGGCATTATGATCACCGACGAGGGGCCCAAGGTTCTGGAGTATAACGTGCGTTTCGGAGACCCGGAAACCCAGGTGATTTTAACCCGGCTGGATACAGACCTGGTGGAAATTTTCAATGCTTTGGAGGCGGGTTCCCTGGAGAAGGTGGATATTCAGTGGAAGGCGGAAAAAGCGGTCTGTGTGATTCTGGCATCCGAGGGTTATCCTGAAGCCTATGAAAAGGGGAAGGAAATTCAAGGACTGGAAAACATCGATGATCGGACAAGGGTATTCCACGGAGGAACCAAGAGGGAACAGGGGCGTCTTTTAACCGCCGGGGGTCGGGTACTGGGGGTCACCTCCCTGGATGAAACCCTGGAAAAAGCCCGAAAAAGAGCCTATGAAAATGTTCAAAAAATCGAATTTCCCGGGAAAACCTTTCGCAGGGACATTGCCCGGTAAAGGAAAGCAGAACAAAGGGGACAAAGTGCCGAAGAAGTTTGAGCAAAGACAAAGAAGTTTGAGCAAAAATAAAAAAGTTTGAGCAAAGACAAAAAAAGTCTAAAGACCTCCGAGTAGCAAGGGCGGGAGTCTTTGGACTTCTTTTCGTTTTTTTCGTTTCAATCCCGGGAGGAAAGGGTATGATAAAGAGAGCGAAGGGCCGGGGAATTTAGTAAAAGCAGATGGGGATTTACCGGCAAAAAATGAATTTTGAAATAGAAAAATTCAAAAAAGGTGGAAACATAATGGGCAAAAAACTTAACATCGCAGCAATGGGGTTGTTCTTTACCGCTCTTTACTTGGGAATGAATTATTATGTATATCGGGGGAGTATCCGGGGGCTGGAAGTTCCGGAACCTCTCCTTTGGCTTTTGAGGGGGGCATTTCTTGTGATCGGTTCCTTTTTTATTTTCGGTATGTTTCTTCGAAAAAAGCCCTATATTCGAAACATCGCCTACCTGGGAAACTTTTGGCTGGGGATCCTGTCCATGGCAATTTCCGTATTTTTGATCCGGGACCTGGCCTCTTTGGTTATGAATTTTGATATGAGTCGATCCACGGTGATTGCTTTAATCGTTACGGTGCTGATCACCGCCTATTCTTTTTATAATGGAACCAGTGTGCCGATTGTTCGGGAGGTCACCATCCCTACATCGAAAATCACGGAGGCCTCCCAGGGGGTTACCATTACCCAGCTGACGGATATGCATATCGGAATGCTGACTTCGAAAAAATGGCTGGAAAAAACCGTGGAAATAGCCAATGGGCTGAACTCGGATTACATTGTGATCACCGGGGATTTAATCGATGGCAACCGGGACAGCATTCAGAGTTTCATGCCGATACTCAAGGGGCTGCGGGCCCTTAGGGGGAAATATGCCATCATGGGGAATCACGAGATTTACAGCGGATTAAAGGATTATCACCGATTTGTCAAGGAGAGCGGACTGACTCCTTTACGTAACGAGGGGGTGACAATCTCTAACCACCTGGAAATCTATGGTGTGGACGATCTTACCGTGGAAAAATACCTGGAAACCCCGATCGATCTTAAGGAAATTTTAAGGGACGTGGACCCGGATCGCTACTCCGTGTTACTGCTTCACCAGCCGGAGCGGTTTTCTCAGGCCGTGGACCAGGGCATCGACCTTCAGCTTTCGGGACATACCCACAGCGGACAGATTCCCCCTTTGGAATGGATCATCCCCTTTTACTTTCGGTACTCCAAGGGACTGTATAATCGAAAGAATTCCCATATATACACCAGTCCCGGCACCGGGGTTTGGGGTCCGCCCATGCGATTTTTATCGAAAAATGAGATCACGAAGTTTCATATTGTACCCAAGGGGGAATAAATCCCCGGGGATTTAACTAAAGGAACTTCCAATTTAGGAATCTTTCCTATATAATATAGGCTGAATATCCTTCCGTATAATATTAGGGATATCGAAGGATAAAAGCAAAGCAACGTTGTAGGACAAATATATGATTTTAGGAGGAGATTATTATCAAAATCGGAATTATCGGAGGGGGACAGGGCGGAAACGGCATCCTTAAATCCCTGTTGAAAATGGAAACCGTAACGGTTCAGGGGGTTGTGGATCTTCGGGAGGACGCGGAAGCGATGGTTACCGCAAAGGAACAGGGCGTCTTTACCACCACTTCCATGGAAGCCCTGTTTGAAAAAGAAATGGATCTGATCATCGAGGTTACGGGAAATGAAAAGGTGAAAAAACAATTAAATGAGCTGAACACAGGAAATACGGATATTATGGGCAGTAAAAGTGCAGCCTTGATGATGAACTTAGTGGATCAGGGAGAGGAACTGAATCAAAACCTGGAAGCTCATATTCACGAGGTGAATCGTTTAAGTGATAACTTGGAAAGCTTTATCGCCGATACCGTGGGCAACATTCAAAAAACCGATGAAATTGTGCGTTATATGAATAAGGTTACGAATCAAACCAATATTCTTGGACTGAATGCCTCCATTGAAGCCGCCCGGGCGGGGGAAGCCGGTCGAGGATTTGCAGTGGTGGCAAAGGAAGTGCAGAGTCTTGCCAACAACAGTGATACCCTGGCCGAGGAAATCAACAGCATCCTGGGGAAAATCAAAGAGGACGTGGAAGGTACCCAGGCCATGGTGAAGGATCTGAAAGAAGCCGCCGGGAAAGCCTAAGCAGGAAGTCTTGATCCCGGGCCTATAAAACCGAAAGGATTTTCATCGGTAAAACCACCAGGCTACATAGTCAAGGAAATAGAAGAAGCGGATTTTGCTACCGCTTCTTTTCTTTTTATGCAAAAATTTGATATAATGGGGGAAAAGACGATGGTAGGCGTAAATACTGATGAAACTCCGGAAAAAACCAGGAAATGAGGTGTTCGCTTTGGATCAGAAAACAGAAAACTATGGAAAACAGGAAAGACGGAAGGGCTATCAGGAGTACCAACGAATTCTTTCCCTCTTTGATAATATCAGTGAACTGATTTATATTATTGATCCGAAAAACTACCAAATTGTTTATGCGAACAAAACCGCCACAGAACTTTGGGGCGGGGACATGATCGGGAAAACCTGTTACGAAGTGATGCAGGATCGAAAGGTTCCCTGCGATTTTTGTGAGAATGCCTCGTTGATGATCAATGAGGGAGAGGTATACCGCTTTGAAACCTATGATGAAAAGCAGGAACGGTATTATTTGAAGGAAGCGAAAATGATTGATTGGCCGGGCTACGAGAAAGTCCGTTTAGAAACCGCCATTGATATTACCGAGGTGAAAAGGACTCACCGGAACTTAGAAGAGCGGGTGCGTTATGAAACGGAGCTTTCCAATGTCTCCCAGCAATTGTTGAAGGAGGAAATGGAAGAGGCCTTACAAGGGGCCTTGGTCCATTTGCAAAGAGCCTCAGGGGCCAGTCGTGTATATATATTCGAGAACGTTGAAGAATACAATTTAGCCACAAAGGAAAGAAAACTCTATACAAAGTATGCCTATGAAGCCTGTGCAGCGGGGATTAAACCCCAGATCGACACCCCGGCCCTAAAACGTTTTGATTTAGAACCGGATTTTACTCGATGGAAAAATCAATTGTCCCGGGGGTTTTATATCGCCGGGGATGTGGAGGATTTTCCCCCATCGGAAATTGAAGTGTTGAGCAGCCAGG
This sequence comes from Isachenkonia alkalipeptolytica, assembly GCF_009910325.1. Taxonomy (NCBI): domain Bacteria; kingdom Bacillati; phylum Bacillota; class Clostridia; order Eubacteriales; family Clostridiaceae; genus Isachenkonia; species Isachenkonia alkalipeptolytica. The sequence continues at coordinate 279,623 of NZ_SUMG01000002.1, read as the reverse complement.
GGATCCAGTCCCTGCTGGTGATCCCTATTTTTGTCGAAAAAAAATGGTATGGCTTTTTAGGATTTGATGAAGTCCTCCAAAAGCGGCGGTGGAATGAACAGGATGTTGGGATCTTAAACACCGCAGCGGATATGATGGGAAGTTATATTGAAAAGAAAAAGCGGGAGACCGCCATGAAAAACTCCCAAAAGAAACTGCGGGTGGCCATGAAAAATGCCCAGGAGGCCAATCGGCAAAAGAGTGAGTTTATTGCCAATATGAGTCATGAAATCCGAACTCCCATGAACTCCATCATCGGCTTTGCAGAGATCCTGGAAAAGGAAATCCGGGATCCCGAGCACCGGGACTATATTCAATCCATAAAACAGGGGGGAGAAAATCTTCTCACGTTGATGAATGATATCCTGGATCTGTCGAAAATTGAGGCGGGGATGGTGAAGATTGAGAAAACCGAGGTTTCTCTAAGAAAGCTGATAGAAGAAATAAAGGATATTTTTGAACTGCGGGCGAAGCAAAAGAACATTCGCCTCCAGGTGGAAATCCAGGAGGACCTTCCCCGTCGCCTTTGGATTGACGAAACCAGAATCCGCCAAATTCTGTTAAATCTTGTGGGCAACGGCATCAAGTTTACGGATAAGGGCTTTGTCAAGATCAAGACCGCCTTTGAAAAGAAGGATCAGCGTCATGGAACCTTAAGAATCGAAGTGGTGGATACGGGAAAGGGGATATCCAAGCGGGGTCAAAAAGAGGTATTTAAACCCTTCGTCCAGTGGAACCCCAAGGAGGACGCTTCTCAGGGAACCGGCCTGGGCCTTTCCATCACAAAAAATCTTGTAGAAATCCTGGAAGGGGAGATTCACCTGTTTTCCGTACCCAAAAGAGGCACACGGTTTGAGCTGACATTCTACCCCGTGCAAATCGGCGGAGAAAATCAGTCCGTAAAAAATGAAAAGGAAGAAGGAGATTCCGGGGGCAATGTAGAATCTAATAATTATAGTATTTACGGCAACGTGGAAACCGTACTGGACTATTTTGATAATCAGGGGAAATGGGATTATCGAAGGGTTCGAAACAGCGCGTTCTTTCAGGACATTCGGAGCTTTGGGGAAACCCTTTTCAAACTGGGGCAAGAACAGGGGGTACCGGCCTTAAGGGAATACGCCGGGAAACTGAAGGAAAGTACGGATCGATTTGATATTGAGGGGATAAAGGATCTGCTGTACCATTACCCAAATCTTATACAGCGGATAAAGGAGCATAACAATGGAAGAAAAAAAGGGGAAAATACTGATTGTTGATGATGTGGCACAAAACATTCAACTGATCGCCAACTTTTTAAAAGAGGATTATGAACTGGCCTTTGCCCTTCATGGTAAAGAGGCGGTTCATCAAGCCCTGCAAAATTCCTTTGACCTGGTGTTGTTGGATATTATGATGCCTGAGGTTGACGGATTCAAGGTTTGTGAAGTCCTTAAAAATGAAGAGAAAACCAAAGAGGTGCCGGTGATTTTCTTAACGGCTAAGACGGATCATCAAAGTATTAAGAAGGGGTTTGACCTGGGAGGGGTGGACTATATCACAAAGCCTTTTAACGGCAGTGAGTTAAAGGCCCGGGTAAAAACCCATATGGAACTGAAGCGCTCGAAGGAAGCCCTGGAGGAGAAAAACCGGGCCCTGTTAGAGAGCAACCGGATTAAGGATAAATTCTTCTCGATCATCGCCCATGATTTAAAAAGTCCCTTAAATACCTTTGTAAGCCTGACCGCTTTGATGGAGGAGAATTATGAAGATTTTAGTGAAGAGGAGCGTAAGGATTTCTTACAGACCATGTCCGAGCATTCCCGGCAGTTAAACAAACTTTTGAACAACCTTCTTCAGTGGTCCATGCATCAACGGGGAGATATGAAGGTTTGTCCCGAAGAACTGTTTTTAAAGTCGGTGATTGAGGAGAATTTAAAGCTGTATCATCAGGAAATCCGTCGAAAGAAACTGCGGGTGGAGACGGAAGTGGAACCGGGATTGAAGGTCTTGGGAGATCCCTCTATGATTCAAACCATCTTTCGTAATCTTCTGTCCAATGCGGTGAAATTCACACCGAACCGGGGAGAAATCCGTATCCGGGGAAGGTTGGAACAGGAAGTGGTTTTAGTGGATATTAAGGACACGGGAGTGGGCATTCGAAAGGAAAGAATCCCCCACTTATTCCGTTTGGATCAGGTAAACACTACGAAGGGCACGAATTTCCAGCAGGGGACCGGCTTGGGTCTGATTCTTTGCCGAGAGTTTGTGAAATTTCACAAAGGGGAAATTGAAGTGGACAGCCAACCGGATGAAGGGACGAAAATTCAGGTAAAACTTCCGAAAAAACCGGTATTCTCCCCGGAGGATCTTAGGGAAAACAGGGAGGATGAGGAAAATGAAAATACTATTGGCAGCTTTTGATCCCTTTGGGGGAGCCGCGGTGAATCCTGCACTGGAAGCGGTAAAACAGGTGCAAAACACCATTGAGAACTGTCCGGTGGCGAAAGTGGAAATTCCCACGGTTTTTCATCGATCCATCAAGGTATTGAGGGAAAAGATCGAAGAGCTTCAGCCGGATATTATTCTCGTGGCGGGGCAAGCGGGGGGAAGGGCCCAGATCAGTGTGGAACGGCTGGGGATTAACATCGACGACGCCCGGATTCCCGACAATCAGGGAAATCAGCCGGTGGACGAGAAAATTGTGCCCGGAGGACCGGAGGCATATTTTTCCAACCTGCCGATCAAAGCCATGGCGGCGAGTATACGAAGGGAAGGGGTTCCCGCTGAAGTTTCCAATACCGCAGGAACCTTTGTATGCAACCATATCCTGTACGGACTGCTGCATCATATCGAGACTGAAAAACTTCAGGCCCGGGGCGGATTCATCCATGTACCCTTTATTCCCGCCCAGGTGACGAATAAACCGGGACAACCCTCCATGGCTCCGGGAGATATCACCAAAGCCTTAGAAGCCGCTTTAAGAGCAGCGGTACGTTATCAAGAGGACATTCGATCGGAAGAAGGGAGTCTACACTAGTGTCATTTGCACTGGTGTTTTCTTTTGACAAAGAAAAATACGTTAAACAGACGGGCCCTTATTATCAGGGGGACCTCTTTTCTATTGAAGAAAGTAGTAAAATATAATAAGATAAGAGGAGATTTTACTTATATAAACTTATTATACGAGGAGCGTACAACCATGAATATAAATCATTTGAATGACATGCAGCGCCAAGCGGTGTGTGAAACCGAAGGACCATTGCTGGTGCTGGCCGGTGCGGGCTCGGGAAAAACCCGGGTACTGACCCACCGAATTGCTTATCTGGTGGAGGAACTGGGCACGGACCCTTACAATATCCTGGCCATCACCTTTACCAACAAGGCGGCGAAGGAAATGAAGGAACGGGTGGAGGAGCTGTTGGATAAGCCCTATTATAATCTTTGGATCAGCACCTTTCACTCCGCCTGCGTTCGAATACTGAGACGGGAAATTGAAGCCCTGGGCTATACCAAAAACTTCGGGATCTACGATCCATCGGACCAACTGGTGGTGATGAAGGAGTGTATTAAAGCCTTAAAGCTGCCGGAAAAGGAATACCATCCCAAGGGCATGCTGGGTGCTATCGGCCGGGCCAAGGATAAGTTGATTACTCCCGATGAGTACTTAAAAATCGAGGGAGATGACTACCGCAACCAGCAGATTGAAAAGCTGTACCGAATGTATCAACGAACCCTTCGAAAGAACAACGCCCTGGATTTTGACGATTTGATTATGAAAACCGTTACCCTCTTTAAGGAAAATCCTAAGGTTTTACGGTACTATCAAAATCAGTTTAAATACATTTTAGTAGATGAATTTCAGGATACCAATATGGCTCAGTACACCTTAGTCAGTATGCTGGCGGATACCCATAAAAACATCTGTGTGGTGGGGGATGACGACCAGTCCATTTACGGTTGGCGAGGGGCGGACATTCAAAACATTCTCGGTTTTGAACAGGACTTTAACAAGGCGAAAACCATTAAACTGGAGCGGAACTACCGGTCCACTAATATTATCCTGGAGGCGGCCAATGAAGTGGTGGCCCATAACAGCCAGCGAAAGCCGAAAAAACTCTGGACGGATAACGATAAAGGGAAAGTACTGAATTATTATAAGGCGGATCAGGAACGGGATGAAGCAAGATACATTGCGGATACCATTGAAAAACAGCGGGACCAGGGGGAGCGGGCCTACAAGGATTTTGCTATCCTTTACCGCACCAATGTGCAGTCCCGGATTGTGGAGGAGATCCTGGTGCAACGGGGCATTCCCTATCAATTAATCGGCGGCACCCGGTTCTATGATCGTAAGGAGATCAAGGACATTATTTCCTATTTAAAAGCCATTGAAAACCCCGTGGATGATGTGGCCATTAAGCGGATCATCAATGAGCCGAAACGGGGGATCGGAAAGAAAACCATTGAGAAAATCGACGAGTATGCGGAGATGGAAAATCAGGACTTTTTCCTATCCTTAAAGGACTATCAACACATTCCCGGACTTACCACCCGGGTGAAAAACAAGATCAGGGAATTTTTAGGCGTGATGCTCCGCCTTCAGGAGACCATGCACACCTTGAGCATCACCGAGCTTACGGAGACCATTTATCAGGACACGGGATATCAGGAGAGTCTCGTGGCGGAAGGCACCATTGAAGCCAAGGCCCGGCTGGAGAACTTAGAGGAGTTTAAATCCATTACCATGGAATTTGATAAAACCTCGGAGGAAGGCACTTTGGAAGCCTTCCTGGGGCAGGTTTCCCTGGAAACCTCCATGGATCGCAGCGACGAATCCGAGGAAGGGGTGATGCTGATGACCCTGCACAGTGCCAAGGGTCTGGAATTTCCCGTGGTATTTTTACCGGGGATGGAAGAGGGAATTTTCCCCTCGCCGATCTCCATCCATGAAGGCAATGAAGAAGAGGAACGGCGGCTGTGTTACGTGGGGATTACCCGGGCCATGGAAGAGGTGCACTTTATCCATGCCACCATGCGAAACATCTACGGCAACACCCATGTGAACGATATGTCCCGCTTCCTAAAGGAGATTCCCGAAAACTTAATCAATATGGAAGATCCCTATGACCGACGGACGGCGGTGCAAAAACAGCGAATGAAAAAGACTTCGGACTTTACCGGGGAGTTCCCCATGGACCAGGTTCAGCCGGGAAGTCAGGTGTATCATCCGAAGTTCGGTCAGGGTAAAGTAGTGGGAAAACAGGGGTCCATGCTGACCATCATCTTTGATAAGGCGGGACTGAAAAAAATCGACCCGGCCTATATCAACCTGCAAATCCTGGAATAAAGGGAGGATTGTAATGGCAAATCAGAAGGAAAATCTCATACATGGCGGGAAAAAGACAGAGCAGATGCAAAAGCTGGTGGAAAAACTGAATGACTACGCCTATCACTATTATACCCTGGACAATCCTTTAGTCAGCGACAAAGAGTACGACGCGCTCTATGAAGAGCTGGAGGCTTTGGAAGAAGAGACCGGTATGCAACTGCAAAATTCTCCCACCCGAAGAGTGGGCGGTGAGCCCTTGGAGAAGTTCGAACCCCATCGGCATATTCGCCCGCTGCTCAGTCTCGATAAGTCCAAAAGCGTTGAAGATTTACGGGACTGGGAAACCCGGATGAAGCGGATTTTAGCCAACGATACCGAGTCCGCTACCGAACCCTTGGAATACGTGGTGGAATATAAATTTGACGGGTTAACCCTGAGTCTTACCTATGAAAAGGGAGAACTGGTCCAAGGGGCCAGTCGGGGAAACGGAGAAGTGGGGGAAGGGATTTTAGAACAGGTAAAGACCATTAAGTCCATTCCCCTGTCCATTCCCCATCAGGGAACCTTAGAAGTGCAGGGGGAAGGGCTGATGGCTCTTTCGGTGTTGGAGGAATACAACAAAAATGCGAAGACCCCCTTAAAAAATGCCCGAAACGGTGCGGCGGGAGCCCTTCGTAATCTCGACCCCAAGGTTACGGCAACAAGGAATTTGGATGCCTTTTTTTATCATATCAACTATTATGAGGACCGGGGGTTTAAGAGCCATATGGAAATGATTCAGTTTTTAAAGGATCAGCGCCTCCCTGTGGACCCCCATATTTATCTATGCAAAAACATGGAAGCGGTTATCGAAAAAATTGAAGCCCTGGAAAAAACCATCAAGGACCTGGACTATTTAACCGACGGAATTGTCATTAAGGTGAATAACTTAAAAACCCGGGAAAAACTGGGCTATACCCAGAAATTTCCCCGATGGGCCATGGCCTATAAATTTGAAGCCCAGGAGATGACCACCCTGCTTCGGGATGTGATCTGGCAGGTGGGCCGTACAGGAAAGCTCACCCCCACGGCGATTTTAGAGCCCGTGGAAATCGGAGGGGTCACCGTGGGACGGGCGACCCTGAACAACTACGGAGACATCCAGCGAAAAGACGTAAAAGTGGGCTGTCAGGTGTGGCTTCGAAGATCCAATGATGTCATCCCGGAGATTATGGGGGTGGTAAAGGAGAGCTGCGGTGAGGCCGAGGAGATTGAAAAGCCGGTCAACTGTCCCGCCTGTGGCACGGAAGTGGTGGAAAAAGGGGCTCATATCTTCTGTCCTAATTCCCTGTCCTGTAAACCCCAGCTGGTCTCAAGGATTTCCCATTTTTCCAGTCGGGACGCCATGGATATCGAAGGCCTGAGTGAGAAAATTACGGAGCAACTTCATGATGAAGTGGGGCTTCGGGGGATTGCGGATCTATACCGGTTGGAATATGAAGATTTAATTCAGTTGGAACGCTTCGGGGATAAGAAAACGAAAAACATCCTCGCCGCCATTGAGGACAGTAAAGACTGTGCACTCTCCCAGTTTGTGTACGCCTTGGGAATCCCCAATGTAGGAAGGAAGACCGCTAAGGATTTGGCCAGACATTATAAGACCCTGGAAAACCTGCGGAAGGCGGAGGTTGAGGAGTTGATCAGTCTCGGGGACATCGGAGAAATTGTGGCCCGGTCCGTGGTGGATTTTTTCCAGGAAGAGCGGATCAAAGAAAGCATTGATGCCCTATTGGCCGCGGGAGTAAATCCTAAACCGGAAACCCCACCGGGAAATGGGAACCTGTCCGGGGTAGAAAACACTGAAGGGGACAAAAGCCTCGCCGAAGAACATCCCTTCTACGGGAAAACCATGGTGATCACCGGCAGTTTCCAGCACTTCTCCAGCAGAAAAGAGATTCAGACCTACTTGGAAGAGGCGGGGGCTAAGGTTACGGGAAGCGTGAGCAAGAAGACGGATATCCTGATTGTAGGGGAGGATCCCGGCTCAAAACTTCAAAAAGCGGAGAGATTGCAGGCTGAAGGGGCGGAGATCGAAATTCTGACAGAAAGTGAATTTATTGAGAAGAAGGGGACCTAGACGATGAATCGATGGCTGAAACGGTTACTATATATCCTGGCGGGGATCCTATTAAGTGTGGTCCTCCTATTGACGGCAACAGAGCTGGTATCTTTTAATGTGGATCACTATCTTACCCAATTTGAGCGTTATGATGTACCGGAGGTCACGGGCATGGACATGGATAACCTGGAGTATACCGTGGAGGATATGCACCGGTATCTTCGGGGGGATGACCGCCACCGCTTGGAGACGGAAGCCTATTTCGGTGACGAGCTGCGCCCGGTATATGGAGAGCGGGAGATTCTTCATATGATCGATGTACGGGACCTCTTTGTGGCGGGGAGAAATATTCGGAACCTGGGAGCCCTGGCTTTTGCAGCCTTAATGGTGTTAATGATCTATAAGGACCGGGACTGGAAGAAAAACATCTGGAATTTCCTTTTTTATACCATGCTGGGGAATATTCTGTTTTTCGGAGTGTTGGCTTTGTTGATGTATGTGGATTTCGGACGGTATTTTGTAATTTTCCACTTGATTTTCTTCGACAATGATCTATGGCTGTTAAATCCCCAAACCGATACCTTGATCCAAATGCTGCCCCAGCCCTTCTTTTATAATACCGCGTACATGATTACGGGAATTTATGCGGGGACCATGGTTTTTCTCGGAGCGCTGGGTTTGTTTATGAAAAAACGACAACGGAAGAACGTTATAGAGTGATAGACCAATGAAGATGTAAAATTGCTATACAAAGAAGGATGAAATATTTATATTAAAGAAGGTGTGATGATGGAACGTTTTGAAAGAAAAGAACTGAATCGCTTATGCCGCCAAAGCAGACTGCGGTTAAAGAATAAAGAAATCCGTAAACTGCAAGAAGACCTACAGGAACTTTCCGGCTATTTAACAAAGCTTGAAGGAATAGAAGTTACCAATACCTACGAAGCCATAGAAGAGGGGTACTGGATGCATAAAAACAAAACCCCCCTTCGAAAGGACCGGGTGGAAGAGTTTGATCAAAAGGAGCTAATGAGAAAGAATTTTCCAAAGAGAAATCATAATTTTGTGACGGTACCGAAAGTGATCAAATAATCAGTGAAGAGTCTATGCAGAAAAGGGTGAGTAAAACATTGGATAATCAGGGATTAACCATTGAGCAAATACAAAATCAATTGGTAAGTAAAAAATACAGCGCAGAGGAACTGTTTAAGGATACCTTGGATACAATCAAAGAAAAAGAGCATAAGATCGGTGCCTTTATCACTCTTAGCGAGGAAGAAATTGTAAAAAAAGCACAGGGGTTGGATCGTAAACTTCAAAAGGGCACATCCCTCGGAAATTTAGAGGGGGCCCTTTATTCCATTAAGGATAACATTATGATGAAAAATCAGCGGTGCACCTGCGCTTCGAATATGCTTAAGAACTTTATCGCTCCCTATGACGGAGAGTGTACCCTAGGGCTGAATGAGGCCGGGGCTGTAAGCCTTGGGAAAACCAATATGGATGAGTTTGCCATGGGTTCCTCTACGGAGCATTCCGCCTTTAAGGTAACGAGAAACCCCCGGGATTATAAACGGGTGGCGGGTGGTTCCAGCGGCGGATCGGCTGCGGCAGTGGCTGCAGGCTTCGGGCACTTCTCTTTAGGGTCGGATACAGGAGGGTCGGTTCGTCAGCCCGCAGCCTTTTGCGGAGTGTTGGGAATGAAGCCGACCTATGGTCTTGTTTCAAGGCTGGGACTGGTGTCCTTTGCCCCCTCTATGGACCAAATCGGAATTCTAGCCAATAATAGCCGGGATATAGCCCGGGTGCTGGAGGAGATTCAAGGGCCGGACTTTTCCAAAGACTATACTTTGGTTCGGAAAAAACCGGTTTCCTATGATCAAGAGCTTCAAGCCTTTACAAAAGACCGGGAATCCCGAAAGGAAAAACCGTTAAAAGGGATTACCATCGGTATACCGAAGGAGTTTTTTGAAATATCCATGGAGAAGGAAGTGGAAAAAGCCCTGGACTCAGCGATGGAAGCCTTTAAAAGTCAAGGTGCAAAGTTGATTTCTCTATCAATTCCTCATTTTGGATACGGACTCTCGGCATATCACGTGCTAAGTATGGTGGAGGCGGTATCGAATCTGGCCCGTTTTGACGGCGTGGGTTACGGTAATCGAGCTTCGAACTGTGAGAACATTGAGGATGTTATTGAAAAAAGCCGAGGACAGGGTTTTGGGGAAGAAGTGAAAAGACGGCTGATTTTGGGAAATTATATTTTAAGCAAGGAAAAACAATCCCTTGTCAGGGCAAAGAAGGTGCAAAAACTGTTACAAGAGGATTTTCAACAGGGGTTTCAACAAGCGGATTTTCTTTTCACGCCCACGACCCATACCACAGCCTTTAAACTCGGAAAAAAAAGCAAAAGCCCCTTGGATATGCAGCGACTGGATGAATTAACGGTTCCCGTAAGCCTTACGGGATTGCCGGCGATTTCCGTGCCCTGTCAGGAGCCGGGGAACCTGCCGGTGGGAGGACAGCTGATCGGAAATTACTTTGATGAAACGGTGCTTCTTAAGGGAGCTTTAGGTCTTGAGCAGGTCTTAAGTCCAAATCAACAGAAGGGGAATCGGTGAAATGATAAAAGCGGAAACGGTAATCGGACTGGAAATACATGTGGAGCTTAATACGGAAACCAAAATTTTTTGCGGTTGCAAAAATCAAGCTTCGAAAAATCCTAATGAATATATCTGTCCCACCTGTTTGGGATATCCGGGAGCCTTGCCCAGACTGAATAAAAAGGTAGTGGATTATGCTCTGAAAGCCGCACTTGCTCTAAACTGCGAGGTTCAACGAAACACTCATATGGATCGAAAACACTATTTTTATCCCGATCTTCCTAAAGGATATCAGATCACCCAAGCCACAAAACCCTTAGGGATAAAGGGAAAACTGTATTTGGAAAAGGCAAAGAAAACCGTAGGGATTGAGCGGATTCATATTGAAGAGGATACGGGAAAAATGATGCACCGGAGCGATGATACGGATATCGATTATAATCGTAGCGGGGTACCCTTGATTGAAATTGTAACGGCACCGGATCTATCCAATGAAGTGGAACTATTAGAGTTTCTTGAAGAGTTGAAAAATCTCCTGGCTTTTTTGGAAATCTCCGACTTGAAAATGGAGGAGGGGTCCCTTCGCTGTGATTTAAACATTAATGTAATAGATCAGAAACGGGGGACTAAAACCCCGGTAATGGAAGTGAAAAATCTAAACTCCTTCAAAGGGGCGGTAAAAGCCGGGCTGTACGAACAGAAGCGATTAAGGAAGGCCCTGGGAAAAAACCGGGAGCTTACAAAAGAGACCCGGGGATGGGATCAGAAAAGAGAGGAAACCAAGACCCTTCGGAAAAAAGAGGACTCCCTGGAGTATCAGTACTTTATCGAACCGGAAATTCTTCCCCTTCAATTATCCCAGCGAAAAATTCGTAACACCGCCGGGCGTATGCCGGAACTGCCTCAACAGAAAAGAGTCCGTTTTAAAAAGCAGTACGATCTTCCCGATTACGATGTGGGAATTCTTGCAAAAAATCCTTATGTGGCGGATTTTTTTGAACAGGCCCTATTGGTTTGCTATGCTCCTAAACGGATCAGCAACTGGATTATGACTCAATTACTGTCAGAAATGCCGAAGGGGCTGGAAGGTTTTAAAGATCTCGCCTTAAAACCGAAGGATTTCGGAAAGTTGATGACACTGATCGAAGAGGGGAAGGTGCCGAAAAAAATCGGAGAAAAAGTCTTAAAGGAAATCTTGATAACCGGGGAGGATCCGGAAAGAATTCTAAAGAATCGAAATCTTGGGAAAATCACTGATCCCGAGGAGATTCAAAAAATTGTGGCGGAGCTTGTAGATCAGCTGTCCACCCAATACCCGGAATTGTTAAAGGACTATCAAAAAAAGCCGGATAAGGCGATGAAGTTCCTTATGGGTAAAGGGATGGAGCGAACCGGGGGACGGGTGGACCCGGAGAAGTTGCGAGAAAGCATTAAACAAGAACTATTATTGAAATTCCAACAAAAAGAGTACTAAAAAACTCTTGACTTCATTGAAAGATCTGTGATATTCTTTATACAAAGATAATGAAAATTATTATCAACACTTTAACAATAGAAACGGTACACAGATTAGTGAAAACCGAATACCGAATACTGATGGAAAATTGAGTTGCTCATGAATCCGTTATAAATACCAACAGACTTTCATAAGGAGATGAGACGATGTCACTGTATGCGATTGAAAAAGAACACCGATGTATTATTGAAAACCTGCCCCAATTAGGACTGCTGAAGTCCCTGGGGCTTCGAGAGGGAATCAATGTGGCGATCAAGTCCAAACAGCCTATGGGAGGACCGGTCATTGTACAGGTGGGTAGAAGATGCGTAGCCATCGCCCGGGATATCGCACAAGAGATTCAGGTGAGGGAGGTCAACTAAGTGGATTGTCATAACAAGAGCCCCGAAGTCGAGGTAGGCAAAGACACGCTGAAGTTCTTACTGATGGGAAATCCCAATGTAGGAAAAAGCGTGGTGTTTTCCAAACTTACGGGGGTAGAGGTGCTCGCCGCAAACTATACGGGAACCACGGTGGGCTACACCAAAGGAAAAGTTCGAGACTTAAAACAAGACGGCATACTAATTGACGTTCCGGGAACCTACGGCCTTGAGGCTACTTCTGAAGCCGAAGAAGTAGCCGTTAATTTTGTCAAGGAAGGGGCCGATGCCATCATCTGTGTCCTGGACGCCACAAATTTAGAGCGGAACTTAAATTTTGCCCTACAATTGAAAAAATTCGATATCCCCATGATCTTTGTCTTAAATCTGGTGGATGTCGCCGAGCAACAAGGGGTGATCATTGATGCCCAGGCCTTAGAGGAAGAACTGGAGGCTCCGGTGATCCCTACGATTGCGGTGCGGAATGTGGGGCTGCGGGACCTTTTATCCGCCATGGGAAACGTGGAAAAACGACAAAAGGAAGTATGTTACACCGCGGAAAAAGAACTGGTGGAAGAAGAGGAAACCCGTTGGAAGGAAATCGGTCGTATTGTAGAAAAGGTCCAGACCCTGGAGGAAAGAGAACCTTCCTTGACGGAAAAACTGGGCTACGCGTCGATGCAGCCCTGGCCGGGAATCCCCTTGGCGATTCTGGTATTGGCATTGGTCCTGGGCTTTGTGGTCGGGGGCGGAAAAGCCATTCGGGGAGCCTTGTTGCTTCCCTTCGTGTATAATATTTATGAGCCGGCGATGACGGCATTTATCGGAGGATTTATTACCGAGGGAACCGTGGTTTACAACGTATTAGTGGGAGATTATGGGGTGCTGATTAAGATAATTGAATGGCCCTTTGCCTTAGTCCTTCCCTATATCACCCTGTTTTATATTGCCCTGTCCACCTTGGAAGACAGCGGATATTTACCGAGAATCGGTGTGCTGATGGACGGCGCCCTTAGAAAAATCGGGGTGCAAGGGGGAAGCATTGTTCCTTTTATTATGGGTTACGGATGCGCTATACCGGCGATCTTAGGCTCTAAAGCTGCAACCACCCATAAGGAACGGGTGATTGTTGCAAGTCTGGTTTCCTTAGCGGTACCCTGTACGGCCCAAACCGCAGCCTTCTTTGTATTACTGGGAGACGAATCCCCCTGGATGCTGGTAGGGGTATACGGACTCTCGATTCTGGCCATGATTCTGGGGGGGGCGGTGCTTAACCGGATGCTTCCGGGGAAAGTGGATCCCATGCTGTTGGAAATTCCCAATCTGTTAAAGCCCGATGTGAAAACCGTGCTACAAAAGATTAAAATACGGGTGAAACATTACCTGGTGGAAGCCCAAATCCCCATGGCCCTGGGAATTCTCTTTGCGGCCATCATCGCAGAAACCGGCCTGATCCACGGGATCAGTGACTTCTTAAGTCCTGTGGTGACAGGATGGCTGGGACTTCCGGGCGAAGCGGGGCTTGCCCTGATGCTTGGGATTGTTCGACGGGAGCTGGCGGTACTGCCGCTGTTGGATATGAGCCTCAGCAGTCTGCAGATTTTCACCGGTGCCACCGTGGCACTGTTCTATCTGCCCTGTTTATCGGTGCTGGCCATACTCATTAAAGAGTTCAAGTTAAAGACCGGACTGGCCATTGCGGCCACCACCTTAATCGGCGCCTTTCTCATCGGCGGCGTAATCAATCAAACCGTTCGTTTTATCAGCGGTATTTTGTAGAGGGATGTAAAAATAAACGTTATAGGAATAATACTTTCAATATAGCAAGTGTTCGTAGAATTTCCCGTAAAAATAATCAAAAAAAGGAGCATGGTTATGATTCCGAAATTTACCCGATGTTTAGAAAAAACCCTATGTCACTTTCCAAGAATGGCTAAGCTATGTATGAATTACTACAATAACATCGTAAAAGAGGAAATCAATTTAGCCCAGATCAAGTCCGAGGATCATGTGCTTTTTATCGGGGGCGGAGCCATACCCAGCACGGCTTACCGGATTCATCAATACACCGGGGCAAAGATCGATGTGATTGATAAGGACCGCTGTGCGGTGAAATTGGCGAAAAAGCTTACCGGCTTATTGGGTCTTGAGGAGTCGGTAAAGGTATTTGAAGCCGACGGGAAGACCATCGACACCCGAAAATATTCGGTCATTCTGGTGGCCCTGCAGGCCTGTCCCCATCGGGATATTTTAGAGAACGCCCTGGGAAAAGCGGCGCCCAACACCCGGGTGGTAACCCGCTGTCCCGCCCACGGACTCCAGGCATTTTATGAAAGTGCTCCCAGGGACTCCCGGTGTTACACCAATGTTCAAGCCATGCAGGGAAGCCCCACCATGGAGGCCAGTTTACTGTTTATTAAAAACGAAGGAAGTGGTGTTGATGAAAAAGGCCATCCTGTTATTTGTCGGGATTCTCTTGATCGGGCTTATCGTCCGGTTTGCTGATACCAATGAGATTCTTCGTCATCTGGAAAACATTTCCCTCGGACAGATCATTTTTCTCTGTGCCCTGCAGCTGATCACCATCTTTTTAAACAGCGTTCAGCTGTTCACGTTGGCCAATCTTTTTGATTTACCCGTGGCCCTTCGCAAAATTTTCACCGTTTATATGAGCGGAACCTTTGTGGAGAGCGTTACTCCCTCGGTAAAAGCAGGAGGAGAAGCCACGAAAATATACCTGTTAACCAAGGAGCTGGACATTCCCTTAGGGGAGAGTTCAGCTTTAGTTGCGTTGCAGAAAACCATCAGCTTTTTAGCCTTTCTATCGATTAACGTCTTTACCATGACCTGGTTTATCCTTCGCCTGGGAGCAGAAGTGGACCAAAGTCGGCTGCTGATGGGAACTTTTGGACTGCTGCTGCTAATTTTTGTAGGAATTCTCAGTCTTATTTTCTGGCCGAAAAAGGAATACGGTTTTCTCGAAAAGCTCCCCTTAAACGAAAAGCGGCGGGATAAACTGGTGGGAGCCTTGATAAACTTCGAAAAAAACTTTCGAAAAATTTTGGCCCGGAAAAAAGCCATGGTCTTTCAGTTTCTCCTGGCTCTATTTATCTGGTCGTTTTTCGCCTTGAAGGCGTACCTGGTGGTGGTATTTTTAGGGATTTCCTTAAGCTTTATTGAAATTGCCGTGGTAACCTACCTTACTTATATGGTAGGAATGCTGCCCCTGCTTCCCGGAGGTCTGGGTTCCTTTGAAGGGAGCATGGTGTTCTTTGTGGCGCCCCTGGGTGTCGGAGTATCCTCGGGAATCACCCTGGCCATTGTGCTGCGCTTTGTCACTTTCTGGTTTGTTTTTCTGGTCAGCGCCTTATATCTTCTGGGGAAGGTGCTGTTGGAAGGTAAGCCCTTCCATGGTATAATGAACCTGGACAGTCTTTATAAGCGCCGGAAAAATCCCGGCAAGGACAAGCGGTGAGAGCTAAGGGATAAAAGTTAAGCCTTACAACTTAAATGTTACAATGCAAGTGTTGCAACTCAAGTCTTACAATTCAAGTGTTACAATTCAAGTGTTAAAATACAGGTGTAAAATCCAAGCTTGAAATCCATGTAAAAAGGAGTTTCAGTGATGAAAATCGGAAAAATTCCCGCAGAACTACTACAGGAACTGATATTTAAAAATATTAAACATAAACGAAAGGAAGTATTGATGGGCTCCGGTGTGGGGGAAGACTGTGCCGTGGTGGACTTTGGTGATTACATCGGAGTACTGAGTACGGATCCTATAACCGGAGCTTCTTCAGAGATCGGAAGTCTGGCAGTACATATTTCCTGTAACGACGTAGCCTCCAACGGCGTGGAGCCGGTTGGACTGTTGCTGACCATCCTGGCCCCTCCCGATGCCACCGAGGAGGAACTGAAGCGAATTATGGAAGATGCCAACCGTACGGCCTGTGAAGTGGATGTGGAAATCATGGGAGGACATACGGAAATTACCGATGCGGTGAATAAAATCGTCATCTCCACCACGGCCATCGGCCGGCAGCCGAAAAACGGCATGACCTTCTCTAAAGGAGCACAGCCGGGGGACCGCTTGATTATGACCAAGCACGGCGGCCTGGAAGGGGCGGCGATTATTGCCCACGACCTGGAAGAAAAACTGACAGGGAATGTTTCGAAGGAAGCAATCCTTGAGGCGAAAACCTATTCTAAGGAGATCAGTGTGGTAAAGGAAGGGAAAATTGCCGGAGCCTTTGGAGTAAACAGCATGCACGATGTTACGGAAGGGGGCATTCTCGGGGCTCTTTGGGAGCTGGGCGAGGCATCCTCCCTGGGCGTAAAAGTTTATCTAGAAGATATTCCCCTTCGTAGGGCAACCGTAGAGATCACGGAATACCTCGGGATTGATCCCCTAAAACTGATTTCCAGCGGTGTGATGGTCATGTCCGTGGACCCGTCAAAGAAAGAGGGGTTATTAAGGGAGTTTTCCAAAAACGGGGTGGAAGCCGCCGATGTGGGGGAAGTGATTGCAGGGGATTCCTATTTGCAAAAGGGAGACCACCGAGAGCCTCTGGGGCCCCCGGATACGGATGAATTGTATAAAGTGATATAGACGGGAAGTGTAGTAAAGGAAAAATAAGAAGTGCCCTACTCCTTTTATATCACCAATAAACGGGTAAGTGTAAAAGGTGTAGAATGTTTATTAAATCTCATTTTATTAAATCTCATTTTATTAAATCTCATTTTATTAAATCTCATGAAGGCAAGGAATTTTAAGGAGGCAGTTACAGTGTTAGTGCTAGTACTTAGTTATTTATTAATCTTTTTCGCCCGGGTCATTGATATTTCCCTGGCCACGATCCGAATGATTATGGTGGTGAGGGGAAAAAGAATGCAAGCGGCGCTGATCGGATTTGTGGAAGCCCTGGTGTTTGTTGTAGCCATCGGAAGAGTACTGAACCATATGGATGATCCGATTAATATTTTAATGTTTGCCCTGGGTTTTGCCACAGGGAATTACGTAGGTATGTGGGTCGAGGAAAAAATGGCGCTGGGAAATATCATCGTACAAGCCATAACTCCCTCCCATTATCAGGATTTGACGGAACAACTTCGGGAAGAAGGTTTTGGTGTAACGATTGTACAGGGATACGGCATAAAGGGAACCAACAATCTTGTCAATATTACTTTGCAGCGTAAACGCATGAATAAACTGATGCGTATCATCGATGAGTATGATAAGGAAATTTTTGTAACCGTAACCGATGCCCGGGCCATTCGAGGAGGATATTTCTCCGCATCCAAGCGAAAATAAAGGGCAAGTGCCATAAAACGGGATTCCTGGAAATCCAGGAATCCTCAAAATATTAAGAATCCAAAAAAATCTCGTGAAAACATGAATCAAAAACAAATGTATGATACAATCAAAAAGCTGAAAAACGCCGGGAAATAATCGATGGTCCTAATGTGTCGATGAACCGGAGGAAATGATCCGAAAGAACTATAAAGAGAGAGGACGTTTAAAATGAATCGAATCGATAATCGAAAGCCCGATGAACTCCGGGAGATGAAAATGATCACGGACTATATCAAACACCCCCAGGGGTCTGTATTGATTGAAATGGGAGAGACAAAGGTCATCTGCTCTGCTACGATTGAAGAGAAAGTCCCCTTCTTTCTTAAAAATTCGGGAACCGGCTGGATTACCGCAGAGTATTCCATGTTGCCGGGAGCCACCCATACCAGAAATATCCGGGAATCCAGCAAAGGGAAAATTGGAGGCAGAACCCAGGAAATTCAACGATTAATCGGACGGGCCCTGCGCTCCGTCGTAGATTTAAAAGCCTTAGGAGAAAAAACCATCTGGATCGACTGTGATGTGATTCAAGCCGACGGTGGTACCCGTACCGCATCTATTACCGGTGCTTTTGTGGCGCTGACCATGGCCGTGGATAAGCTTTACAACCAAGGGAAAATAAAAGTCTTTCCTATAAAGAGTTACGTATCCGCCATCAGTATCGGAGTTATGGAGGGCACCGAACTATTGGATCTTTGTTATGAAGAGGATTCCAAGGCCCATGTGGATATGAATGTGGTCATGACCGATCGGGGAGAATTTATTGAAGTTCAGGGAACCGGAGAAGAAGCGCCTTTTTCCAAGGAGCAGCTCTTAAGCCTACTGACCTTGGCGGAAAAAGGGAACCGGGAGCTGACCCGTATGCAACGGGAGATCTTAGGTCCTATTGGCGAGCGGATCGGAGAGTCGAAGGAGGAAAAATAAATGGAAGATAAAAAAACCTTGGTGATTGCCACGGGGAACCCCAATAAATTAAAGGAAATTCAAAGTTTGCTGCGGGATTTTCCAATTTCCGTTAAAAGCAAGGATGAGGCAGGTCTGAAGTCTCTCGAGATTGAAGAGACCGGCACCACCTTTGAGGAAAATGCACTGCTAAAGGCAAAAGGGATTCAGGCCCACACGGGAACCATGGTTCTTGCCGATGACTCGGGGATTACCGTGGACGCCTTACAGGGAGCTCCGGGGGTTTACTCCGCCCGCTATGCAGGGGAAGAGGGAAATGACCAACGGAACAATGAAAAGCTCTTAGACGCCTTAGAGGGCCTTCCTAAGGAAAAAAGGGGGGCGGCTTTTGTCTGCGTCATTGTTTTACTGTTTCCCGATGGGAAAGTCTTAAAAGCAAGGGGCGTGACCCGGGGTTATGTGGGCTTTGAAAAAAGAGGTCAAGGTGGGTTCGGATACGATCCGATTTTTGTTCTACCCCAGGGAAAAACCATGGGGGAATTGACAGGGAAAGAAAAAAATGAAATCAGTCATCGGGGGAAAGCTCTGAGAAAGATTAAAGAGCTTTTGAAAGAGGAATTTTAAATTCATAGAAATTTTAGAGGTGAAAAACGTGAAAATTGCAATACTAGGGGATAGTCATAATCATTTGGAAATACTGGACCAGCTTCATGAGGAGAATCGTTTTCAAGGGGTGGAGTTGATTCTTCATACAGGGGATATGTGTAACGACGGAAGTTATCTTGAAGATCTTACAGGAATCAAAGTAATCGGCGTAAAGGGGAATGCGGATCCGGTGTACACCGCCTGTGAGTCGGAAGTGGTGTTGGAGCTGGAAGGATACAAAATATTTTTAACCCATGGCCATCGTTACGGTGTAAAGGGGAGTAATGACCGGCTTTTTTACCGGGGGAAGGAAATCGGCGCGGATATTGTGGTTTTCGGACACAGCCATATCCCTCTTACAGTGGAGGAAGAAAACATGCTGTTGTTGAATCCCGGAAGCATCGGTTTTCCCCGGGGGCTCAGTAAAAAAAGCTACGGGATCGTAACCTTGGGGGATAATATTAAGGTGGATCTGGTGGAAATGGAGGATTAATAGCCTGAAAGAGAATTGTATTAAAGACTTTCCGCCTTCTGGATACCATGGATTTTGAGGGTTGGAGGGCCCCTGGAAGGAAGAAAAAAAATAAAATATAAAATATCTATTGACATAGGCCTGTGATGATGATAATATTATTTAGGTCGCAAGGTAATAGATGCGCGGGTGTAGTTCAGTGGCAGAACTTCAGCCTTCCAAGCTGATAGCGAGGGTTCGATTCCCTTCACCCGCTCCACAGATATGGTGGGTGTAGTCAAGGGGTTAAGACACAGGATTGTGATTCCTGCATGCGTGGGTTCAAATCCCATCACCCACCCCATTTTTTAAAAACACGATGCACACTATGTACTTCAGAGTTTTGAAGTATAGCCAAGTTGGTATGGCAGCGGATTTTAATTCCTTCATTTTTAGGTTTAAGTCCTGCTACTCAGCCAATGCTATGCGGAAGTGGCTCAGTGGTAGAGCATCGCCTTGCCAAGGCGAGGGTCGCGGGTTCAAATCCCGTCTTCCGCTCCAAAAAAATGCGTGCTCATAGCTCAGTTGGATAGAGCATCGGCCTTCTAAGCCGAGGGTCCGGGGTTCGAATCCCTGTGGGCACGCCATTTAAACTTTTTTACCGTATGGATCGATATGCGCCCTTAGCTCAGCTGGATAGAGTGACTGGCTTCGAACCAGTAAGTCGGGGGTTCGAATCCCTCAGGGCGTGCCAAAGGAAAACCACCTAAATCATCATGATTTAGGTGGTTTGTTTTTTGGGGATGATTTTTTGGGGATGATCGGTAAATGATCGGTAAATTATCGCAAAAAGTGTACCAGGGGGTCCGACCCCCTGGTACACTTTTTGCTTTTATAGATTTTCTTTGGATAGTAGCATTTTAATGTATTGACTTCGCTCATAAGCCCAGGGATCCTTCATATGGTCTTTGGCCATTTTGCCTCTGAAATCCTCGAGACGCTGATAGCCTTTTCCTTTCATCCATTCCTCCAGATCCTTTAGCAATACTTCAATTTGCTGAAGGCCGTTTTTATAAAGGGTACTGACCACCTGAACCCCTTGGGCCCCGGCCAGAAGCATTTTAATCATATCTTCTCCCTGGATGATGCCTTTGCTGCTGATGATATCTCCTTTATAGACCGGGCTTAACAGTGCGGTCCATCGAAGGGCTAATAAACTGTCTGAGGATTGGGAGAAATCAAAGGAAATATTTTCTTCTTCCTCGTTGATGTCGATTTCCGGTTGAAACAATCGGTTAAACAGGATTACGGCATCGGCCCCGGCATTTTCCAAATCTTTGACCACGCTTGCCATGTTGGTATAGTAGGGACTGAGTTTAACGGATACAGGAATGTTAACGGCGGCTTTGACGCTTTTTAAAACCTCCACATTTTTACGTTCGATGGCCTCCGCGGTGATATCGGAATTTTGGGGAAGTTCATAGAAGTTCAGTTCCAATCCGTCCACGCCGGTTTTTTCGATGGCCTGGGCATATTCTACCCATGTATCCAGGTTGTGAGCATTAAGACTGGCAATAATGGGGACATGCACCTTGTTTTTTACTTTTTTCAACCAGTATAAATGCTCCTGGGTTCCTTTATAGTCAATATGGGGATAAATCGAGGTCATTTCCGCATGAATATGGTCGAATTTTTCCATCTCCTCTTCAAACTTAAAACGGGTGAGTTCAATTTCCTCTTCAAACAAAGACTTTACCACAATGGCACCTACACCGGAGAATTCTAATCGCTTCAAATTTTTCATATCGCTGGATAATGCACTGGCACCGGCTACAATAGGATTTTTCATCGGGATACCCATATACGTAGTTTCTAAATTTAACAAAATCAACACCTCCATAGTTTTTTATGTATTTCTTTTTCTTCTTACTACATGTATACCTTTTAAAAGAAATATTAATCAGAAAATTCCTGATCCTTTGGGAAACTATGAAATTAAGAGGAATTTTTCAAAAAAGCACATAAAAAAGAAGAAAAAAAGTTTTAGACCCGGGGATAATGGGTAGGAAATACACAAACTGATAAAGGGGAGTGCTATAATGAATAAAAAAGATGTAAGCAAAAAAATTGAAAACCTGAAGGATCGAATGAATCCGAAAAAACGGGAGGAAGAAAAGGCTAAAGAACACCGGAAAGGATTAGCAAAAGGTGCCGCCGCCGGAGGCGTCCTGGGAGGTTTAGCAGGAATTTTGTTCGCTCCCGACAAAGGTGAAAATACCCGTAAAAAGGCAAAGGAAGAAATCGAAAAAAATACGGAGAAGGTTAAAGAGAACATCGGAGAAACCAAGGAAAGCCTGGAGAAAAATCTTGAAGAAACCAAGGTTAAGGCGAAGGACTTCTATGAGGAGAAAAAGGAAACCGTAGAAGAAAAAGTGGAAAAAGCCAAAGATCGATTGAGCAAAAGCAAAGAAGAAGCGGAAGAGGAATTAGAGGAAAAAATTGAAGAAATGGAAGAAAAGAAGGAAGAAGTGGAAAAAAAGGCGGAAAAGCAGAAAAAAGCCGTGGAAAAAGACGTGAAAGATTTAAAAAAGGAAGTTCAGGATAAAGCGGAAGCACGAAAAGAAGAAATTAAAAAAGATGTAAAGGATACTAAATAAATTTTAAAGAGTTTCCAACTCCAATAGGGATCGTGCTCTATTGGAGTTTTTTTGTATAGTTGAAATCGAAGGGATAAACCTTACAAAAATCCCTTATGCTTCAGGCCTTGACTTTATCCCCCTTCCCGGTAGGATTTTTTCCGTGGTGCTATTTTCCTGGAAGACTAGCTATTTTCCTCGGAATCCTACAAGAAGAAACTAAAATATGGTAAAATATAAGACAGAAGGAATATAATAAAATATAGAAGAAAATACTGTATAAAAAATGGGGGATGCTATGGGAGCGGTAAAGGCGCAAGAGGTTTATTATGGGTACGGCAAGGAGGAAGTACTAAAGGGGATCAGTTTTGAAGCCAACAAAGGAGAAATCCTGGGGATTTTAGGGGATAACGGAGCGGGAAAGTCCACACTGTTATCCATACTTGCCACCCTGCAAGAGGCGAAGAAGGGAACCCTTTATTACTATGATCAGCGAAAAGAGGATTACGCCCTCCAAAGGCTTCGGGAAGATATCGGGTACGTTCCCCAGGAAATCGCTCTTTACCTGGAGGAAACCCCTTATCAGAATCTGAAAATCTTTGCCAGGCTTCAAGGCCTTAAGGGAAAGAATCTCCGGGATCGGGTGTTAAGCACCCTACAAGACCTGGATCTTGTAGAAGAGATGGACAAGCCGGTAAAAACCTTATCCGGCGGGATGAAAAGACGGACCAATTTAGGGGTGGCCCTGATTCACCGGCCAAGTCTTTTGATTCTGGATGAACCCACCGTAGGGATTGATTTTAACTCCCGAAAAGCCATATTAAAAGTGTTGCGGGGGCTTTCTAAAAAGGGGCGAACAATTATTTATTCCACCCATGCCTTAGAGGAAGTTCAGTATGTTTGTGATCGGGCCCTGGTTATTGAACAGGGAACCATTCAGCAGGAACTGTCCATAAATGAGGGGAACGATGGAATATTTGAAGGAAAATCCATGGAAGAAGTATTTAAAAAGTGGTTTGTAGAAGAAAAGGAGGAAGAATAATGAATATAAAAAAACGATGGTTGATTGGAGCCTTGTTAATCCTGTCCCTGGTGGCTTTTGTAGGGTGCAGTGACGATGGGGAAGAACTCAGTGATATGGAAATTTTCGAACGGGCTTTTATGCAGAATCTGGAAAGACACAGCTATGAATTTACTGGTGAGATGGGCCTTATGGTAGAGTACCTAAACATGCCCGACCAATCCCTGGGAAGTATGTTAGGGGCCTTTAATAATATGAGCATGAACTTCGAAGGGATGATCAACGGGGAGGATCTTATGGATCCGGAAATGTATATGTCCGGTCAATTTAATGCCGCCGGTATGGGCGTCGCGATGGAGATGTACATGCTGGAGGAACAGATTGCCATAAAAGCTCCTATGATGGCACAGATCATGGGGGATCAGCGGCTGGCCGACGGATACCTGATCATGGATCTGGAAGAGGACTTTTATAACCAGGAAGGCTTTGAGGAAATGGATCCCCGGGATCAGGAAGAGCTCTATGGAATGCTTCAGCAATTTGGAGAGATCTATATGGAGATCGTGGAAGAGGAATTTATCACCAATGAGGGAGAGACGGAAATAGAGATCAATGAAGAAAGCCTGGATGTTCAGGAATTTGAAATCTATATGGGCAGAGAAGAAATAAGAACGGTACTGGAAAGTATTCCGGAGTTAATGGAGGAGGAGTCCTTTAGGGAACTCCTTACGGAAGTGGCACGAATCAGCGATGGAGAAATTCCCGTAGAAGAGATGGAACAGGAACTTGACCGTTTTATAGAGGAATTTGATCAGGAAAAAGTTGACGAGGTAATGGATGAATTGGATCAGGTTCTGGACTTTGAAGAAAGTTACTTTTCCATGACCCTGTATATCGATGAAGACTATAATATTGTCAAGGAACAATACGATGTAAATATAGTGGTTGATCAAGAAGAAACGGCCTTCAGTCTCCAGATCTTAGGAGGGATGGAGTACTGGAACATCAACGGAGATATCGATATTGAAGCACCGGAATTTACTGATGAAAATAGTGTACCCCTGCAAGAGCTGATGTTTGCACCGGGATTTTAGGGAGGAAAAAGCATGTTTGCATCTTTAGGGAGAGGATTACGGGTAGCGTTGGAAGAGATGAAAAAATCCTTGCGGCATAAGAAAAAAACCTTGGGAATGATCGTCATTCCCTTGGTTTTTATTTTTTTGTTAACCACGGGCTTCGGCGGGTTTTTTGAACAGGGACTGTTTATCGATTCCTTCTCCGTGGCGGTGGTCAATGAGGACCAGCATCCCATGGCCCATCTTTTAATGGATCAGATTAGAGGGGACGAAGGGCTGCAAGAGTTGATTGCCATTGTGGAGGCCGAGGACGGAGAGGCTGCGGAGGAAATGGTAGGAAGGGGGGAGGTTTTTGCCGGAGTGGTGATCCCCGAAGACTTTGTAGGGAGTCTGGAGCGGGGAGAATCCCGGGAGCTGATCCTATACACCGGTCCCCGGGATCCCTTTAAGTCTCAAGTTTTGACAGGGGTTATGGAGAGCTTTATGTACAGCGTATCCGCCGGGCAAAGCGGAGTGAACGCGGTTTGGGATTACTACCGGGAACAGGGACTTTCCCTGGAGGAGCGCCGGGAGAAAATCGCCCCGGCAATACAGGATATTACTTTCCGGGCCTTGAATGCCCAGGATACCATGATGCGGGAAGAACAGGTAGAAGGGATCAATACCATGGATCCCGGGGTGTATTACCTTCATTCCGTGGTCTTCAGTCTGTTGTTGTTTGCAGCCTTGTTTCTGGGCAGGGATCTGATCCGGGAAAAGGAGTTAGGGCTGATGCGACGGGTGCCCTTTACGGGGACAAGCATAGGGGAATATTACGGGGGAAAAATTCTCGGACACAGTGTCCGAATGATTCTTTTCGGCGGCGGATTTCTGATAGCCGCCCAGTATTTGTTCTTCAGCGGCTGGGACCGGTCTCTGTTCATATCAGTAGGGTACTTAAGTCTTTGGATTTTACTGATTTTATCCGGGGCGGGTCTGCTGGCCTTACTGCTAAAAAAAACCGACATCTACTTTACCCTGGGAAATTTTTTGGTGTTTTCCCTGATTCTGCTGGGCGGAGGATTGATTCCCTATTATTACCTCCCCTACGGACTGGATCGGGTCGCCGCTTTTCTTCCGAATCACCATTATTTACAAGGGATACAACAGATCCGACTGGGGGATTTTCAGGGTATGATCTTTCAGGGGATGCTTATTTTTCTCGGCAGTCTGCTCTTTTTTATCCTGGGAGTCCTTCGTATAAACCGAGGGGCAGGTGATCCCTCATGAAAATATGTACCGTTGGATGGCTTCAGATTCATGGATACTTTAGGAAAAAACTCTCGTGGCTTCTGATTATCCTCCTTCCCTTAGGGTTTTCCTATTTTGCCCTGGGACTTTTTCAGGGGGAGGCTGCCGGGGGTAAAATTCCGGTGGTTATCGTCGATGAAGACCAAAGTGCCTACTCGGAAACTCTGAAGGAACTTTTGCGGGAAGAACCTTATTTGGAGGTCCTGGAAAGGGATTTGGAAGCCGGTCTCGAGGATTTACGGGAGAACCGGGTGGAGGGCGTGTATCGTATTCAGGAGGGTTTTGAAGAGGAGATACAAAGGGACCGAACGCCGGAGCTGGTGTCTTACACCTCATCCCTTGCCCAAGGAGGCGGTGCCGTAGGGGAGATTGTGATCTCCAGGAGCATTCGTATTTTAAGCAGTACCCGGGCGGCCAATCTGATTGTAGCCGAGGCGGAGGACCGGGGAGAAGTGGAAGACCGGGAAGCTCTGTGGGAGGAATCCTTCCGGCAGTCGGAGTCCTACTGGGAACCGGAGCCCTTGATGACCCTCTCGATGGAAGAAGTATTGACGGAGTCCGGGGAAGGCAATGGGGAAGGAAGCGAAAATGGCAGTCCCGGAACCTTGGGGGCGGCAGGCTTTTTAACAGGACCCCATGGGCTGTTGATTATTTACAGCACTTTGTTTTCCCTTTGGATTTTTTATAAACGACGGGAGGATATATCCCGGGGGCTTTATAAAAGGCAGGGGCAGATCGTCGGGGAAATCTCCTTATATACGGGAAAATTTATCGGAGACTTCCTGTTTCTGTCACTGCATCACGGGATTTTACTGAGCAGCATCTATCTATTCCAGGGAGAAGCCTTAAGAGGGGATTTAATTCACCACGTATTCCTGCTGTTGATGGTCCAGGTACTGTTCATCGGATTATGGTCCTTCCTGAGCAATCTGAAAATGGGAAAAGAATTCCTGGTTGTGGGACTGCCCATTGGGGTTCTGATCACTTCCATGGTCTCGGGAGCCCTGTGGCCGGCGGAACTCCTTTCAGAAGCCTTACAGCACATTGCTATGCTCTTTCCCCAGGGAATCTATATGAGAGGGGTGGGGTACAGTTACATCGGTGCCACAGGGGCTCTTTATACCACGATGTTGTGGGGAATAGGAATAGGATGTCTCCTTCTGTGGGCGGGGTACCGTAAACAGCCCCAATAACCCCTCCTTGGCATAAAAGCAATTTAATGCAGTAAAAGCATTCTAAAAAACAACAAAAGAATGCTAAAAAAAGAAGGTCTTCCCGGGGGAAAACCTTCTTTTTAAATTAGTAAATTTTAGTTATTTTTTATTGTCCAAATTATGTTTATCCATATACTTTTGTTTCTCCTTCGCAAGGGCGCCTCCAAGAAGAATCAGGGCAACCAGGTTCGGAGCGATCATCAGACCGTTTAAGGTATCCGCTACTCCCCAAATAACTTCCAGGCCGCCGACGGCGCCGACGAATAGGAAGGCTAAGAATAGCAGTCGGTAAGGAATAACAATGTTTCGTCCGAAGATGTATTCCCAACTCTTTTCACCATAGAAATTCCAAGTAAGCATGGTGGTGTAGGCGAAGAATACGATGGAAATCAGAATAATGTATCCTCCGGGGCCGGGAAGTCCACGGTTGAAAGCGGCAGTGGTTAAGTCCGCGCCGGTTTCTCCGGTTCCTAAGGCTCCTGTGGTTAAAATAACTAAGGAAGTCATGGTACAAACGATAATCGTATCAATGAATACTTCCCAGATTCCCCACATACCTTGTCGAGTGGGGCTGTTCTTTGCCTGGGCATGTACGATGGAAGCGGCGCCAAGGCCGGCTTCGTTGGAGAATACGCCTCGGGCAATACCGAATCGGATGGTAGTTCCTACGGCAACACCTGCACCACCGGCTGCGGCGGCATTAGGGTTGAAAGCATAGTAGAAAATATCTCCCAGAGCTGCGGGAATTTCCGTGAGGTTAAGCACCAAAATAATAAAGGAACCGACGATGTAGATGACTGCCATGGTAGGAACCACTTTTTCTGCTGTTTTTGCAATTCGCTCGATTCCTCCAAGGGTAACGAGACCTACTAAGACTACAATGACTATACCGGTAATCCAAGGTTCGATTCCGAATTCTTCCATTGAAACAGCCACGGTGTTGGACTGTACCATGTTTCCGATTCCAAGAGCCGCCAGTCCTGCAAAGATTGCGTATAGGACACTGAGCCATTTCCAACCGGAACCCAGTCCGTTTTCAATGTACTGCATAACCCCACCGGAAAAAGATCCGTCGGGATTGGTGTTTCTAAACTTAACACCCAGGGAGGCTTCTCCGAACTTTGTCGCCATTCCCACAAGGGCGGAAAGCCACATCCAGAATACCGCTCCCGGTCCACCGAGATAAATTGCGGTGGCCACCCCGGCAATGTTTCCCACGCCGATGGTCGCCGCCATAGCGGAACTTACGGATTGAAAGGAGGTAATGGCTCCCGCTTCCGCATCGTCCTCTTCTTTACCCTTTCTAAACATAGAACCGAAGGTATACTTCCAGGCATGGCCTAAATGGGTGAATTGGAAGAAACCTATCCGAATTGTTAAATACAAACCGGTGGCAATCAGTAAAACCAAGAAGGGGGGCCCCCAAACTATATCACCTATAAAATCGCTAATATTAATAATTGCATCCAAATTTACAACCTCCTTATTAAAGACAGATTTTTGTTAAACCTTGGGATCTTTACATCGATCGTAATGCTGCGTTCTGCTCCTTCCCTCCTTTCCTTATAAGATTTTTGATGACCCATGCAATGATTCAGAAATATCCAAATATTTTGCATGTTCAAAAATAAATATACCATAAAATGAAAAAAAATAAAAGAACTTCTGGTAAATTTGCCTTAGATAATTAAATTAGCTATATAAAACAAAAATTTGATATATTAAGAATATAGTATATAATCGCAGGGAGGATTTCCCTGAATGCTATTGTGAATTAATTGAAAATATTAAGGAAACATAAAAAAGTAAAAATTTTTTTTTATGAACAGAGATCTTTATACATGTTGGAAAATGGTAGCCTCGAGAAAAGGGAGAAAGTTGCGGGAGGCGAAAGACCTCAAAAATTATTGACAGAAAATTTAAATGATTATATAATGTGTTTAAATATTTTAGTCGATAAAATATTTGTTCAAAAAACTTTTTTAAAGGAGGAGTATGAATGAAGAAAAAGTTAATTTTGCTGTTGGCCCTGCTAATGGTGATGAGTTTGTTCCTTGCAGCTTGTGGAACAGATGAAGATCCGGTAGACGAAGAGGAAAACGGCGAAGCAGTCGAAGGAGAGAACGGCGAAGACGAAGACGAAGGTGACGACGAAGAAGAAGCAGCACATGAAATTGGAGGAACAGTGATGGTCGGGGTTACGGAAATTTCCGGTAACTTTAACCCGGCGTATTATTCTTCAAGTTATGACGGTTATGTTGTAGACTTAACCTTCCAAACCTTAATGAACCGGGACATCGACGGTAACTGGGTAATGGAAGCGGCAGATGACTGGGAAGTAAATGAAGAGGGTGACCAAATCACTTTCTACATGAACGAAGACAACTATTTCTCTGATGGAGAGCAAGTAACGGCTCACGACGTGGTATGGTCTTACAAGCTTCTTTCTGACCCATCCTACACGGGACGATATGGTTCCATTGCAGACGGGCTACTTGGATACGACGAGTATGCTGACGGAGATACTGAAGACTTCCCGGGAGTAGTTGCGGAAGATGATTTCACAGTAGTGTTTACTTTCCAAGAGCCACTACGAACAAACATTGCCAACACTACTTTCCACATTATGCCAGAGCACTATTACGGAGAGGCAATGGAGTATGGAGACACTGAAGGGGTTACCGAACTGAGTACAGACCCAATCGGTTCCGGACCATACACCTTAGGAGATTTTGCTCCTGAAGAGTATGTATACCTTGAAAGAAACTTGGATTATATGTATGAAGATTTATTCCTAATCGAAGAAATCTTACTGGAAGCAACGGAAATGACTACGGAAATGGATGATTTGTTAACCGGTACCGTAGACTTATTAGCCGGTCAAATTGACCCGGACAACATTCGAGACGCGGAAGCGGCTGAAAACATCAACTTGAACAGCTACCCACGAAGCGGATACGGATACGTTAAGACCAACAACGAATTTGGTCCCACCGCAGAAAAAGAAGTAAGACAAGCCCTTTACTATTCTTTTAACCTTGAAGAGTTTGTAAGTGAGTACTTCGATGGTTATGCAAACACTCAGTACCACCCCTATTCGCAAGAATCCTGGGCAGTAACGGATGAATGGGTAGACTCTATTGCAGCTTACGACTTTGATATGGATCGAGCAAAAGAGATCTTAGACGACGCCGACTGGCAAGTTGGCGACAGCGGTTACAGAGAAAAAGACGGCGAAGAACTGGAGCTTTTCATTTTAACCATGCCGGAACATGATATCCTTGAAACCTTAGTACCCATGTGGGAACGAGACTGGGGCGGAGAGCTTGATATCAACCTGAACATTTCACAACAAGAGTTCAACTCCATCCTGGATACGATTATCTATGACTCCGATGCCAACGTTGAAGAGTGGAGCATGTTCTTCTTAGCAACAACCATTACAAGCTACGACCCTCATGGTACGGTAGAAGGTTCTTTCCACTCTAGAAACATCGGATCCGGACAGAACAATACTTCCAGATATTCTAACCCTGAGTTGGATGAAATGATGGACGATGCGGAAAGAATTATGGATCAAGAAGAAGCCATCCCTGCATACCAGGAAATCGGTGAAATCTTAACGGAAGATGCAGCATTCATGCCTGTATATGCCAACACCTACTTTGATTTCTATGATGAAAAAATTGTAGACTTCGAAACCCACGGTATCTACAACTGGGTAGCAGCAATGCGACACGCAAGAATTGAAGAGTAAAATTTAAAGCATCGAGAAATAAAAAACTGAATAGGGGTTTAGGTCTTAGGGGCTAAACCCTCTGGAAAACACATTGAAAGGCAATTCTACGAAAGCTGTAGGGTTGCCTTCGATGTCAGAATGGAGAGTTTTTTGATAATTTAAAATATTACTAGACGACATATTGAGGAGTGAAGAGTATGCTAAGATTTTTAGGGAAACGTCTATTACAATTAATCCCAACATTATTGATCATTTCAATGTTGATATTTATTGTACTAGACTTTATGCCGGGAGATCCGGTACAAGCCTATCTAGGACAGGGCTCGGAAGTATCTCCTGAAAGACAGGAACAAATTCGTGAACAATTAGGTTTAGATCGACCCCTTCCAATTCAGTACTTCAATTGGCTAGGAAGGGTATTAACAGGAGACTTAGGTAGAACCAATATCTATAATGCGGATGTTAGTGAAGTGATTTTCGGATTCATCTGGAACTCCTTTTTATTGAATATCTTTGCATTGATCTTCGCATTACTTATCGCCATCCCCGTGGGGATCAAATCCGCGGTAAAAAAGTATGGCCTGTTTGATAATTTCTTTACGGTGTTTTCACTCACCGGGGTGTCCATGCCCACTTTTTTCTTTGCCTTGATACTGATATTTCTCTTTGCAAGGAACATCGAATGGATTCCCTTAAACGGAATGAGAACTTCTATTATGGCTGTTCGTGGTTATGACAGTCTGTGGCAGAATATTGTGGACGTTGGTCGTCATATGCTGCTTCCCGTACTTGTATTAACCATGACAAGTTTGGCAACCCTTACCCGTTACACGCGAAACTCTGTAATCGAGGTAATTAACCAAGACTATATTCGAACTGCGCGATCCAAGGGATTAAAGGAAAAAGTGGTAATTTACAAACATGCCTTTAGAAATGCCTTACTTCCCTTAATTACCATTCTCGGAATGTGGGTTCCCGCCTTATTCGGTGGAGCGATCTTACTTGAAACCGTATTCCTATGGCCGGGAATTGGAAGAGTATTACTAAACGGTATTACCAGTCAGGATCTATCACTAGTTATGGCAACTCTGGTATTCTATGCACTTTTAAGAGTAATCGGAAATCTTTTAGCCGATGTTTCTTATGGGCTTGCAGATCCCAGAGTACGAGTAAAGTAGGAGGAGGGAAATTATGTCTGAAGCAAATGTTGATCAAAATGTGAATGCTCCTCGCTTGAAGCCCGAAGGTCCGTGGAAGATTGCGTGGAATCGATTCAAAAAAAATAAAATAGCATTGGTCGGTGGGATAAGTTTTGTAGCCATCGTCATTGCAGTAATCATCATACCGATGATTTATTCGTTTAACCTATGGCGGGATGTGGAAGGTGTCACCACCGGGCAGCTCGTTCGAGAAACCTTGAATGTGGATCTTCGAGCCCATGGTTTTGAGTTGGAGAACTCGGAGCAGCCCCCCTCAAGAGAAAACCTCTTAGGTACGGACCGTCAAGGACGGGACGTCATGTTCCGATTGTTTTATGGGGGACGGATCTCCATGTTGGTCGGGGTCCTCTCGGCGTTCTTAACGGTAACCCTGGGAACCTTGGTTGGTGGTGTGGCAGGATACTATGGAGGAAAAACTGATGGATTTCTAATGCGTTTCGCGGAAATTGTTCAGTCCATCCCCTTTTTACCGATGATGATGGTAATATCCGCAGCCATGCGCTGGGTACCCTCAGAACAAACCATGCTTGTTGTAGTATTCGTAGTCGGTATCCTCAGTTGGCCGGGACTCGCCCGTGTGGTTCGTGGTCAAATACTCTCCCTCCGGGAGCAGGAATTCATGCAGGCGACGGAAATTCTAGGTATTTCGGATACTTCAAGGATTGGACGGCATTTACTGCCGAATGTATTGGCCTATATTATTGTAAGTGCTACCCTTGGAATGGGTTCGGCGATTCTTATGGAAGCGGGACTGTCTTTCTTAGGGCTAGGGGTTACACCTCCAATGCCAAGTTGGGGTAATATGATTCAGACCGCACGGAACTCCACGGTATTCCTCAACTATCCATGGATTTGGATTCCACCGGGTTTGATGATTATGTTAACCGTAGTAAGTGTAAATTTGTTAGGTGAAGGTCTTAGAGATGCTTTCGACCCAAAAGAGATTAGGTAGGTGTTGATATGAAAGAGATATTAAAAGTAGAAAACTTGACAACTCATTTCTTTACCGATAAAGGTGTCGTACGGGCAGTGGACGGCAACAGCTTTAGTATTTACGAAGGGAAAACCCTGGGTGTGGTAGGCGAGTCGGGATGTGGCAAGAGCATTACCGCCATGAGTATCCTGAACTTAATTGAGAAACCGGGACAGATTGTAGACGGCTCCGTGAAGTTCCTAGGGGAAGAATTAGTAGGCACCACGGATAAAAGAATTCGTGAAATCCGTGGAAATGAAATCTCAATGATTTTCCAGGAACCCATGACATCGTTAAATCCTGTATTTAAAGTGGGAGATCAAATCGGCGAAGCCTTAATTCTTCACCGAAACATGTCCAAAAAAGAAGCGAAGAACGTCGGTATCGAAATGTTGCAATTGGTAGGAATTCCCAGAGCGGAAAAGGTCATTGACGACTATCCCCATCAATTATCCGGTGGAATGCGACAACGGGTAATGATTGCCATGTCCCTGGCCTGTAATCCGAAACTGTTAATTGCCGATGAGCCTACAACGGCTCTGGACGTAACCATTCAAGCTCAAATTTTATCATTGATGAATCGATTGAAGACCGAAACGGATACGGCGATTATGATGATCACCCATGATTTAGGGGTTGTGGCCCAAATGGCGGATCATGTACTGGTGATGTATTCCGGAAAGATCGTAGAGTCCGCTCCGGTAAATGAACTTTACGGAAATCCGAAGCATCCCTATACCATCGGATTACTAAAGTCCATCCCCCGCTTGGATGAAACCCGGGAGGAACTGAATACCATTGAAGGAACGGTACCCAGTCCTTTTGAATTACCACAGGGCTGCTACTTTGAACCGAGATGTGACAAGGCCATGGAAATTTGCAAGCATAAACACCCGGAAACCTATAAAATCAACGAAAATCATACGGCGAGCTGTTATCTGTATGCGGAAGAGGGGGAGGAGTAGAATATGCGAGATAAGAGAGAGCCGATATTAGAAGTCAAAAACGTGAAAAAGTATTTTCCCGTTAGCGCAGGAGTATTTAAAAAACCCCTTCAGGTAAAAGCCGTGGATGATGTTTCCTTTACCATGTATAAAGGAGAAACCCTAGGTCTAGTAGGGGAATCCGGTTGTGGGAAATCCACACTGGGAAGAACCATTGTACGACTGTACGAACCCACGGATGGAGAAATTATTTTCAAGGGTAACGACATTTCTCATCTCAGCAGTCATAAACTGAAATATCTGCGTCAACAGATGCAGCTGATTTTTCAGGATCCTTACAGTTCCTTGAATCCTCGAATGAACGTAAACTCCATTGTAGGAGAAGCCATGCTTACCCACAAGATGGTAAAAAAAGGCCCGGAATATGAGGACCGGGTAGTAGAGATTGTTGAAAAATGTGGATTGGCCGCCTATCACGTGAATCGTTATCCTCACCAGTTCTCCGGTGGACAGCGACAGCGGATCGGTGTGGCCCGGGCCCTGGCTTTGAATCCTGAATTTATTGTTGCGGATGAGCCGGTTTCCGCCCTGGATGTATCGGTACAGTCCCAGGTGCTGAACATGATGAATAGTCTGAAGGACGAGTTTGGTCTTTCCTATCTGTTTATTTCCCATGACTTGAGTGTGGTAAAGCATATCAGTGACCGTATCGGGGTTATGTATTTAGGGTCTTTGGTGGAGCTGACCAATAAAGAAGCCTTATACGAGAAGCCACTGCATCCATATACCAAAGCCTTACTGGCTGCAATTCCCGAGCCGGATCCAACAAAGATCAAAAAGATGGAGGCCATAAAAGGGGAGATCCCAAGTAATATCAATACCCCTTCCGGTTGCAAATTTCATACCCGGTGCCCTTATATGAAGGATATCTGTAAAGAAGAGGTACCGGAATTCCGAGAGCTGGAAGAAGATCATTTTGTGGCATGTCATTTTGCAGGAGAGATCTAAATGTTTAATCGTGATCCATTTTCTAAAGACGAAGAGCAAAAACCCTCGAAAAAACCAAGGGATAAAGCTTTAGAGAAAAAAGAACTGGATGAAGATAAAAAAGATGTGGAATTGGAAAAGGGAGATTTCCTGGCGATGATGATCGCCTTTGGAATGTATGCCCTGCCGGTTTTACTACTGGTAATTTTATTTTTTCTAGGCATCACCTGGCTACTCTTTGGGTAGCTCCTCAATGAAAAACCCCTTTAATTAGGGGTTTTTTTAATAGTCTATTTTACAGCAGGACTTCAAGAGGAGGGGGACATTCATTGATTGTAATAGAGAAATATTTAAATTTATGGTACAATCTATACCAAAAGAAAATTGTTTAAAAGGATAGGGGGGGATCGATCATGCATTACAGTGTTTTAATAGTGGACGATATGCCGGTGAACCGGAAACTGATGAAGAAGGTGCTGAAAAATAGCGTGGAGGAAGTCACCTTCTATGAGGCGGAGGACGGTTTTGAAGCCTTGGAACTATTGGGAAAGAAAGAAATTGATTTAATCATCCTGGATTTGATGATGCCGGGGAAAGACGGTTATCAAGTGCTTCGGGAGATCAAGGGGAAAGAGGCCTTAAAGGATATACCGGTTATTGTAAATTCCGCCGTGGACGATATGGGCAGTTTTAAAGAAACCCTAACCCTTGGGGCCATAGATTACTTCACAAAGCCCATTACGCCGGATCAAATGAAGGTGATTATTCCCTTAAAGGTTCATAACGCCCTGAAGTTTTACGAGCAGAAAAAAGAGCTGATGAAGGCCAACGAAAAAATGATGCAGGAGATGAAAATCGCCAGCGTTCTTCAAAAAGCCCTGATTACGGGAGAACAGGACTTAAAGAAGGTTCGGGTGAAAAGTAAATATATTCCCTCCAGTCAAATCGGAGGAGATTTTCATGACTGTATAGAAACGGAAGACAAAGTATGGTTTATCATCGCCGATGTAACCGGTCACGGGGTGGCGGCGGCCATGGTATCCTCTATGGTCAAGGTGATTTTTAATCATGTGATTCAAGAGAGTAGGTCCCCCAAAGAGGTGTTAGAGCATATTAATTATACCTTTTACCACATGATGAGTGATAACCGCCACCTTTGTTTTTCCGCCTTTGTGGGGGTCATTGAAAAGGACCGGTTAACCTATGCCAATGCGGGGCATCCCTATGCCGGGCTTTATCAAAAGAACTCCGGGGAAGTAAGAAGTCTTGAACAAAACGGTTTTCTGATCGGCGTTTTTGAAGATACGGACTACGAGGATCTGACCACGGCCATCGAACCCGGGGACTTTATCATCGCCTATACCGACGGTTTGTATGAGACCAAAATGGATGAGGGCGAAAGTTCCAACAGTCATGAAACCGTATTTGAAGAAATGAAAAAGCATAAATCCTTGATTCCCCATCGCCAGGAGGATTTTATGAAAGCCATGATTCACAGTTTTGGAAAATTCGAGGACGGAGATTTTGAAGATGACGTGGCCTTGATGATGATTGAGGTGAAATCTTAGGTTCTTTTCTTGACAGAAGACCCTGATTTTGTGTACAATAGATTAAACTCAAGAATAATCAAAAGGTTCCGACGGGAAGAGTAGTTTAATCCCTTTGTTAAAGAGATGCAACTCCAGGCTGAAAAGTTGCAACAAAGCATTAAATGAAGATCATCCCCGAGCCGATTCTTAGAAAACTTTCGGATAGTTTGAGGTGGACGGCGTAAGGGCCGGGCACTTAAACTTAAAATCGAAAGGAAAGTAAAAGAATCCGTAGAGAATACGTTACATTCCCTAAAGTGATGGAAAACTGTGTCAATGCTGTCTGATGCTTGTATCGGATGAAGGGCAGGTTTTCTGTAATCAGGGTGGTACCGCGAATCCATCGTCCCTAAGGTTTATTTCTTGGGGACTTTTTTTATTTCCCTCCGGGAAAGAAAGAACACCATAAAGGGAGCAAGGATACAGTAAAATGGTAAAAAAAGAATAACAGAAAGGATGTTGCAATGTGAAAAATTTTAAAGCTTTGCCCAAGGACCCCGTTGCCAAGCGAGAAGAAAAAGTAACGGATTTTTGGATTTCCGAGATAATTCTAGACAAAAGCATTGAAAATCGAGAAGGAAAGACCCCCTTTGTTTTCTATGAAGGCCCTCCCACAGCCAACGGGAAGCCGGGAATTCATCACGTGATTTCCAGAACCCTAAAGGACTCGGTTTGTCGTCACCGAACCATGAAGGGGTATCAGGTGAAACGAAAAGCCGGGTGGGACACCCACGGACTGCCTGTGGAGATCGAAGTGGAAAAACAGTTGGGTCTGTCCAACAAACAGGAAATTGAAGACTACGGACTGGAAAAGTTTAATGATCAATGCCGGCATTCGGTCTTTACCTATGAGAAACAGTGGCGGGAGATGACGGAGAAAATGGGCTACTCCATTGATCTGGACAATCCCTACATCACCTTAGACAACGATTACATTGAATCCGTTTGGTGGATCCTGGATAAATTCTTTAAAGAGGATTTCATCTATGAGGGCCATAAAATCCTTCCCTACTGTCCGAGATGCGGAACAGGACTTGCCTCCCATGAGGTTTCCCAGGGATATAAGGAGATCAAATCCAATACGGTAACGGCGAAGTTCAAGCGAAAGGGTCACGAGGAGTACTTTTTAGTATGGACCACAACCCCCTGGACCCTGGCTTCCAATGTTGCCCTGGCCGTACATCCCGACCACACCTACCTAAAAGTAAAAGCCAATGAGGAACTGTATTACGTAGAAGAGAATCTGGCGAAACAAGTGGTGGGGGAAGATTTTGAAGTAGTGGACAGCATAATGGGAAAAGACATGGAATACATGGAATACGAACAGTTAATGCCCTTCGTCAAGCCGGATAAAAAAGCGTTTTTCGTAACCGTGGCGGATTTTGTTACCACGGATGACGGTACAGGCATTGTCCACCTGGCTCCGGCCTTTGGAGAGGATGACTACCAGGTGGGACAGAAATACAACCTTCCTGTATTGCAGCCCGTGGACGAAAAGGGAGAATATACCGATACCCCCTGGAAGGGCCGCTTTGTCATGGACGAAACCGTGGATGTGGATATTATCAAATGGCTTCACGGCCAGGGAAAGCTCTTTAAAAAGGAAAAACAGGAGCACAACTACCCTCACTGCTGGAGATGTTCCACGCCCCTATTGTACTACGGAAAGCCCAGCTGGTATATTGAAATGACGAAAATTAAGGACCGGTTGATTGAAAACAACAACAGTGTCAACTGGTATCCGGATTACGTGGGAGAAAAACGTTTTGGCAACTGGCTGGAAAATTTGAATGACTGGGCCATTTCCAGAAACCGATACTGGGGAACACCGCTGAATATTTGGACCTGTGAATGCGGAAACAAAACCTCCATCGGATCCCAAAAGGAATTAAAGGAAAGAGCCGTTGAAAACCTGACGGAAGATGTGGAACTGCACCGACCTTATGTGGATGACGTGCACCTGAACTGTGATCAGTGCGGCGGTACTATGAACCGGGTGGAAGAGGTTATTGACTGCTGGTTTGACAGCGGGGCCATGCCCTTTGCCCAGCATCACTACCCCTTTGAGAATAAAGAGAATTTTGATGACTTGTTTCCTGCAGATTTTATCTGCGAAGGGATTGACCAAACGAGAGGATGGTTCTACTCCTTACTGGCGATTTCCAGCTTTGTCAAAGGAGTCTCCCCTTACAAGAACGTGCTGGTCAACGACCTGATTCTTGATAAAGAGGGTAAGAAAATGTCTAAATCCAAGGGCAACACCGTGGATCCCTTTACCCTGTTCGAAGAGTACGGCGCCGATGCCCTGCGCTGGTACCTCCTTTATGTATCCCCGGCCTGGACCCCGACGAAGTTTGATATTGAAGGGCTCAAAGAAGTAAAAAGCAAGTTCTTCGGCACCCTGGAGAATGTTTACAACT
This sequence comes from Isachenkonia alkalipeptolytica, assembly GCF_009910325.1. Lineage (NCBI taxonomy): Bacteria > Bacillati > Bacillota > Clostridia > Eubacteriales > Clostridiaceae > Isachenkonia > Isachenkonia alkalipeptolytica. The sequence goes on along the minus strand of NZ_SUMG01000002.1, from coordinate 241,239 downwards.
TCTTTACTTTATACGCCAACACCGACGGGGTAAACCCGAAGGAATTCTTTGTGGAGTACAAGGACCGACCGGAGCTGGACCAATGGATTCTATCGAAATACAACAGTGTAATCAAAGAAGTGGACCAGGACCTGCTGGTTTATGATCTAACCAAAGCGGTTCGGAAAATCCAGGACTTTGTCAATGAGGATTTGTCCAATTGGTATATTCGCCGGGCAAGACGAAGATTTTGGGCCTCGGAACTGGACCAGGATAAAAAGGCGGTATACAACACCACCCACGAAATCCTGGGCGGGGTAGCAAGAATGATGGCCCCCTTCGCACCCTTTATGGCTGATGAGCTGTATCAGCGTTTGACGGGAGAAGAGTCGGTGCATCTTGCGGACTATCCGGAAGTGAATGAGAGCCTGGTGCAAAAAGAAGTGGAAGAGCCCATGGACTTGGTTCGGGACCTGGTGGGTCTTGGACGGGCCACAAGGGAAAAATCCAAACTGAAGGTGCGCCAACCCTTAAACAAGATTATTGTGGACGGAAGAAAAAAACATTTAATCAACGGTCTGACTCCCCTTCTGAAGGAAGAGCTGAACATTAAAGAAGTGGAGTTTACGGAAAACTTGAATGAATATATGAACTTTAGCCTAAAGCCCAACTTTAAGGTGGCGGGACCGAAACTGGGCGGAAAAATCAAAGCCCTTCCCAAGGTTTTAAACACCCTGGACACGGATAAAGCCGTGGAGCAAGTAAAAAGAGAGGGCTCCATTGAAGTGGAAATGGACGGGGAAAAGATCACCTTGGGGGAAGAGGATTTAATGATCAACATCTCGGCGAAGGAAGGCTTTACCGTGGAAATGGACGGTACCAAGTTTGTGATCCTGGATACCACCCTGACCCCGGACTTAATTGATGAAGGTTATGCCCGGGAGTTCGTCTCAAAGGTACAGCAAATACGAAAGAATCAGGACTTCGAAGTCTTAGACAACATCGAAATCACCTACTGCGGCAGCGAAGAAATTCAAAAGGCCGTGGAGAAACACCGGGACTACATCATGAAAGAAACCCTGGCGACAAAACTACAGGCCACGGATGAAAAATGCGAAGAGGAATACAATCTAAACGATCACCCCACGGGCATCGCCGTAAAGCGGGTCGAAGCCTAGAAATAAAAAGAAGGAAAGATGACAGCGGGACGGAGTTTTTGTCATCTTTTTCTTCTTTTTATTCTTTAGTCTTGTTCTTTTACCGCTTTTGTCTATTCAGTTTTATGCTTTTGTCTATTTAGTTCTACGTTACCTTCTATTTAGTTCTACGATACCTTCTGTGTAGTTTTCCGCTTTATCCTACGCCCCTGTTGTCCCTGGAAAGGCTCCCCAGACCTAAAATCCTTTGACGGAATTTTCTGAGGGCTGCTGACGGGATAAGAGAATAATGATATAATTAGGTTTGCGAAATACTTTTGCGAAATACTTTTGCGAAATACTTTTGCGAAATACTTTTGCCAAGGATTGAAAATATTAAAGGAGGTCATTACATGGTCGAGTACTTAATCGTGTTAAACAAAGATGAAGACAGCATTTCCTTTGTGGATATTAAAAAGGGGGAAGAGGTAAAAAAGATTGACACCGATCACAACCCCCACGAAGTGGTGGTCACCAAGGACGGAAAGAAAACCTACGTTACCTGCTCCCTGGGAAATACCATTGATGTAATCGATAATGAGCGTTTGGAAATCGTAAAAAGAATCACCCATGAAGATTTTAACTTTCCCCATGGACTTGATCTGGTCAAGGAAGACCGTAAATTATATGTGGCATCCACCTATAGTGAAAAAATCTTTATCATCGATACCAAAACCGATGAAATTGAGAAGGTTTTTCCCACCTTCCAGGGACTGTCCCATATGGTGGAGCCTTCTCCTGACAGAAAAACCTTATATGTTCCCAACATCGGTTCCGATAATGTAACCGTCATTGATGTGGAAAAGGAAGAGATCACCGGACATTTTCCCGTGGGTAAGGGCCCGGAAGGTCTAGCCTGCTCGAAGGATGGAAAATACGTTTACGTGGCAAACCAGGAGGACAACACCCTTTATGTAGTGAACCGGGAAACCTTGAAACCGGATTTCAAAAGACGGGTAGGGGATTGCCCCATACGGATCGTCTTCTCCCCCGACGGCCGTTACGCCTTGATTCCGAACCGCTTCTCCCGGGATGTTTCGGTGATTGATACAAAGCACCGGATGAAGGGTAAGGAAGTGCCCTGGGAGATTAAGCGAATCCCCATCGGTATCTGGCCGGGAGGCGTATGTTTTAATGAGTCGGGATCCACGGCTTTTGTGGCCAATAACAAAACCAACGATATCTCCTTCATTGATATGAATACCCTAGAGGAGATCAAGCGAGTGAAAGTCGGTGTGCATCCTGACGGGATGGCGTATTTGAAAAAAGGATAATGGGTCGCGGCATAGTAGTAATGGAAAGCGGTAAAGAAATAATGGATAGGGCATAGGAAAGGAAACTTAAATTCTGCTACCGATCTTTGCAACACCTCTTGGAAAAGAGAATACTTGATAATTTTTGCTAATCATAGTATATTATCTTAGACAGGAAAATGATTCCGCATGAATTCGAGAAGCAATAATGAAAGAGGTATAGCCAATTTATAAATAGAGCAGTCACCGGCTACCGAAGGGAATCTGCGGAAAAAATAGGAATAGCAAATAATTTAAAAGTAAGAGAGCTGCGGGATGACAAAAACTCCGTCCCGCTGTCATCTTTTGATAGAGGTGAAAGTATGAAAGAGCAAAGCAGAATGGAAAAAATGATGATCGCGGGACCCTGCTCCATTGAGAGCTACGGCCAAGCCATGGAGACCGCAAAATACTTGAAAAGCTTAGGGGTGAAGAATTTTCGGGGCGGGGCCTTTAAGCCCAGGACCTCCCCTGACAGTTTTCAGGGATTAGGCCGGGAGGCCTTGGAGATTATGAAGGCGGTAAAAAAGGAGACGGGACTCATTACCTCCACGGAGGTGATGGACGGAAAGGATATAGCGGCGGTGTACGATGCCGTGGATATCCTCCAGATCGGATCCCGGAATATGCATAACTATACCTTGCTGCAAACCGTGGGGGCCCAGGATAAACCCATTATTTTAAAAAGGGGAATGTCCGCCACTATGGAGGAATGGATCAAGGCCAGTGAATACATTCGAAGGGCGGGGAACGACAACATCATCATGTGTGAACGGGGAATCCGGACTTTTGATACCTATACCCGAAACACCATGGATATTGCTGCGATTCCCATTATTAAAAATGAAACGGGGTTACCGGTGATTGCGGACCCCAGCCATGGTACCGGGCGCAAGGAACTGATTCTCCCCATGTCTAAGGCGGCCTTGGCCGCCGGAGCCGATGGTATTATGGTGGAGGTCCATCCCCAGCCGGAAAGGGCCTTATCCGACGGAGAACAATCCCTGAGCTTTGAAGAGTTCCGATATTTTTATCGGGAAATCAAAAGCCGGGATTAGAGATTAAAAAACAAAGTACAAACAGCATAAAAACAACGCATAAAAAAGAAAGCATAAAAAACTAGACACCCTGGGATGTCTAGTTTTTTCGTTTTTATAAATGATTTTTTAAAATCAGCATCAAAAATCAGCATCAAAAATCAGCATTAGAAATCAGCATTAGAAAACAGCATTAGAAAACAGGATTTCAAGCCAGGATGTTAAACCAGCTTTAGAGCTCGGTCCAAGGCGTCGATCAAATCTTCCGCGTTTTCAATTCCTACGGAAACACGAACCAATCCGTCGGTGATGCCTGCAGCCCGTCGATCCTCTTCCGGTACGGGAGAGTGAGTCATGGATGCCGGGTGTTGGATAAGGGAATCCACGGTACCTAAACTTACCGCCAGGTGGAAAACCTCGATATTGTTCATCAAGACCTTGCCGGCCTCTAGGCCTCCATGCAGTTCAAAGGCAATCATACCACCGAAACCGTCGGCTTGTTCCTTGGCCAGTTGGTGCTGGGGATGGGAGGGAAGACCGGGGTAAAAAATGGTTTTCACCTTGGGGTGGGCCTCTAAGAACTTGGCGACCTCCATAGCGTTTTTCTCATGTTCTTTCATCCGAATGGCCAGGGTCTTGATTCCCCGCTGCATCAACCAGGCATCAAAGGGACTGGTGATCCCTCCTAAATCCTTTTGGGTTGTCATACGGATCGTATCCATATCTTCCTTGCTGCCCACTAAAATTCCCGCAACCACATCGCCGTGGCCGTTGAGATACTTTGTGGCACTGTGCAGTACAATATCCGCTCCAAGATTCAGAGGTCTTTGCAGATAGGGTGTCATATAAGTATTGTCGATAATAAGACGGGCATTATTTTCATGGGCAATGTCCGCGCAGGCTTTGATATCCGTAAGCTGCATCACTGGATTTGCCGGGGATTCGATGTATACAATTTTTGTATTGGGGCGCATGGCATTTTTAAAGTTTTCAGGATTGGAAGCGTCGTTGACAAAAGTCACTTCAATACCCCACTTCTTAATGATTTCACTGAGAAAACTGTGGGTGCATCCATAGAGGCACTGCTGAGCCACAATATGGTCTCCCTGTTCCACGAAAGCTAAAATCGAAGCGCTTACCGCCGCCATACCGGAACCATAAACAGTGGCATCTTCCCCCTCTTCCAAGAGGGCCATTTTCTCTTCCAGGCACCGTACTGTAGGGTTGCCCAGTCGGGAGTAGATGTAACCCGGCTCTTCCCCTGCGAATCGAGCAGCCCCCTGCTCAGCGTTATCAAATACAAAGGTTGAAGTCTGGTAAAGGGGTTGGATATGAGAGCCTGTGTTTTTGCAAGGCTCTGCATAGGTGATTTTTGTTTCCCGTTTCATGTTTTTTAAATCCATTGAACATTTCCTCCTTTAAAAGATCATTAATTAATAAAACTGTTTGGTGAAACTGTTAAAAATATATCCTACCCTTACAGTATAAGCTAGATTACATAGAAAATCTCCTTTTTTCACAATAAATTTTAAAATATATTAAAAAATTTAAAGAGACTTCTTTGGGGAGATAAGCCCCCGGCACAAAAGAAGGGACTTAGGGAAGGTGCACCGAAGGGAACCAGGATCCTCTTAAAGAATGGTTAGAGAAGAATGGACTGGGTATAATAAGAATTAGATTAAAAAATCAAATATCTGGGGAAGTTAGTCCCATGGTATTGAGAAAAGGAGTGGGAAAATGGAAATAACAAAAGCTATTGAAAATCGGATGTCCTATCGAAGCTTTAAAAATGATCCTATTGAGCGGAAAAAAATCGAGGAAATTGTTAAGGCCGGGTCGCTGGCGCCTTCCTGCTTTAATAACCAGCCCTGGAGATATGTGGTGGTGGATACAAAAGAGGACTTGGAAAAGTTATACCCTGCCATTGCAGAGGGAAACTACTGGATGAAACTGGCTCCGGTAATTATCGCCATCGTCTCCCATAAGGATTTTGACTGCGTGATCAAAAGTCGAACCTATCACCAATTTGATACGGGCATGGCCACGGGATTTATGTTGTTAAAAGCCCAGGAGCTGGGGATTCATACCCATTTAGTTGCCGGTTACAGCCCGAGTAAAACGAGAAAAATCCTGGGGATTCCCGAAGACATGGAAGTGGTTTCCCTAATGGCTCTGGGCTATCTTTCGGAAGATCTTCCCCAAGAGCTGTCGGACCAACACAAAAGTATCGATGAAGAAAAACTCCGGGGAAAAAGAGCGAAGCGTCATCCCTTAGAAAAAATCCTTCACTACAACGGATACGATGGAAAAAAAGACGAAGAAGAACGGCAAAAGATGGAAAAAAGTGAGGATGAGAAATAAAAATAGGAAAAAAGTCCGCCGCTTCTCTAAAAACTCAATCTATGTATTGACATAATCACAAAAATTGGATAGTATTAGTTATAAACCTTGTAGATGAATGTACCCTTTAAAAGAAGTTTGACATCCAATGACCCCTGGATGTTTTTTGATGTGAAGGGACATCGTATATAAAGAAAATTCTATAAATTTAGAGGAGGACCATTTTAATGAGTTCAGAAATTGTAAAGCAAGAAAACAACGAGATCACCCTGAAGGTAATGGTAGACAAATCCGAGTTTAACAAAGCAGTAAACGAAGCCTATAAAAAAACCAAGCATCGATTCAACATCCCTGGTTTTAGAAAGGGAAAAGCGCCGAAGCAAATCATTCAGCAACGGTACGGTAAGGAAGTTTTCTATGAAGAAGCGATTAATATCGCCTTTCCCAAGGCTTATGAAAAAGCGTTGGATGATCTGAATATTGACCCCGTAGATCAACCGGAAATCGATATTGAGAACATTGATCCTGAAAAAGACTTAGAGTTTACCGCAAAAGTAGAAGTTATGCCGGAAATTGAAATCAGCGACTACAAAGGATTGGAAGCGGAAAAAACCAAGTTTGAAGTAACCGAGGAAGAAATTGACATGGAACTGAAGACCATGCAAGAGCAAAATGCTCGAATGATTACCATTGAAGATCGAGAAGCAAAGGATGGAGACATCCTAACCATAGACTTTGAAGGATTCATTGACGGCGAGGCCTTCGAGGGTGGAAAAGCTGAGGACCATGAGCTTACCCTGGGAACGGGACAATTTATCCCTGGATTCGAAGAGCAGTTGATCGGTGTGAAAACCGGAGAGGAAAAGGAAGTAACCGTATCCTTCCCAGAGGATTATCAAGCGGAAAACCTGGCTGGAAAAGAAGCGAAGTTTAATGTAACCGTAAAGGAAATCAAGGAAAAGGAACTTCCCGCCTTAGACGATGAGTTTGCCAAGGACGTTTCCGAGTTCGATACCTTAGAGGAATTGAAAAAGGATGTTGAAGAAAAAATTGCGGAAGGAAAGAAAAAGACCCAGGACCAGGAAGTGGAAAAGCAGGTTATGGATCAGCTGATCGAAAAAGTTGACGTGGATATTCCCGATGCGGTAATCAAGCGGCAAACCGACATGATGATCCGAGATTTTGATATGCAGCTTCGTTACCAAGGTCTGGAACTGAAAAAATATCTGGAAATGACCGGAGCTTCTGAAGACGACCTTCGGGAACAAATGAAGGACGACGCGGAAAAGCGGGTAAAGACCCAACTGGCCCTTGAAAAAATCGGAGAGCTTGAAAATATCGAACCTACGGAAGAAGATGTAGAGGAAGAAATTAAAAAACTTGCAGAGCAGTACAACCAAGAGGTGGAAAAAATCAAAGAAACCCTTGGGGATGCAGAAAAAGAAAACATCAAAGACAGCTTAAAAAATCGGAAGACCGCGGAACTATTGGTGCAGGAAGCCAAAGTAGTGGAAGTGGAGCCGAAAACCGAGGAAGCAGAAACCGCTGAAGACACCGAGGCTTAAGACAACCGAGTAAAGGAAACCTAAAAAATACCATGAAAGGGCCCCTAGCGGCCCTTTTGAAAAACCTGATTTTACCAATATCTGAAATTCCAAGAAACACTTTATCAGGGTAGAAAACACAACATTATGAAAATTCGAACTAAAAGGAGGAACCAACCATGGCATTAATTCCTATGGTCGTAGAACAAACCAGTCGAGGGGAACGATCTTACGATATTTACTCCAGACTGTTAAAAGAAAGAATAATTTTTTTAACCAGCGAAATCAATGATCAAACCGCAAGTCTTATGGTAGCCCAGCTTTTATTTTTAGAGGCGGAGGATCCCGAGAAGGATATTCAAATATATATCAACAGTCCGGGAGGCTCCATTACTGCGGGTATGGCCATTTATGATACAATGAATCATGTAAAACCGGATGTAGCCACCACTTGCGTGGGTATGGCCGCCAGCATGGGCGCGTTTTTACTTGCGGCCGGTGCTAAGGGCAAAAGAGTTGCCCTGCCCAATGCGGAAGTGATGATGCATCAGCCCTTAGGAGGGACCCGAGGTCAAGCGGAAGATATCCGAATTCATGCGGACCGTATTGTAAAAATGCGAGAGCATATGAACCAAATTCTATCGGAGAAGACGGGACAATCCCTGGAAAAAATTCAAAAGGATACGGATCGTGATTTCTTTATGTCCGCGGAAGAAGCTAAAGAATACGGGGTTATTGATAAGGTAATTATTCAAAAACCGTAACCCTACAAGAGAGGTGTTAATATGGCTAAATATGAAGAGAAAAAGCAATTGAAGTGTTCTTTTTGCGGAAAGTCTCAAGACCAAGTAAAAAGACTGATTGCCGGGCCGAATGTTTATATTTGTGATGAGTGTATTGACTTATGTCAGGAAATCATCCAGGAAGAATTTGAAGAGCACGAAGAAATGGAAGCAAAGGATCTGCCGAAACCGAAAGAGATTAAAGAGATTCTTGGTGAATATGTCATCGGTCAGGATGATGCGAAAAAAACCCTGGCCGTGGCAGTATACAACCACTATAAGCGGGTGAACAACGAATCCAAAACCGAAGATGTTGAACTGGAAAAAAGCAATATCGCCATGCTTGGACCCACAGGAAGCGGTAAAACCCTACTGGCCCAAACCTTGGCAAAGCTATTGAATGTCCCCTTTGCTATTGCTGATGCCACCGCCCTGACGGAAGCCGGATATGTGGGAGAAGACGTGGAAAATATTCTTCTTAAGATTATTCAAGCGGCGGATTTCGATGTGGAAAAAGCGGAAAAAGGGATTATCTATATCGATGAGATCGACAAGGTATCGAAAAAATCCGATAATCCATCCATCACCCGAGACGTTAGCGGGGAAGGTGTACAACAGGCCCTTCTGAAAATATTAGAAGGTACCGTTGCCAGCGTACCCCCTCAAGGAGGTAGAAAGCATCCCCATCAGGATTTCATTCAAATCGACACGAAAAATATCCTGTTTATTGTGGGTGGCGCCTTCGGCGGTATCGAAAAGGTAATCCAGAACCGAATTGGAAAGAAATCCATGGGCTTCGGTGCCGATGTGGCTAAGACCAACAAAATGGATGAAAAAGAGCTTCTGAAACAGCTTGAACCCGAGGATTTACTGAAGTACGGACTAATTCCCGAATTTGTAGGACGAATCCCTGTGCTGGTAACCTTGGAAGAACTGGACGAAGCAGCGTTGGTACAGATTTTAACGGAGCCGAAAAATGCGTTGACTAAGCAGTATAAAAAACTGTTCCAATTGGATGAAGTGGAAGTGGACTTTGAACATGAGGCCCTGGTCGCAATTGCGAAAAAAGCAATTGTCAGAAAAACTGGAGCCCGAGGTCTTCGAGGGATCACGGAAAGCATTATGAACGAGATTATGTATGACATCCCTTCGAGGGACGATATTGAAAAGATCATCATCACCCAAAAAACCGTGGATGAAGGAGCGGCACCAACCATTGTGCTAAAATCCACAAAAGAAATAGAAAACAAGGAAGAAAACCAGGCGGAAAATGCCTCCTAAGAAAAACCAGGCATAAGGCTTAGGCAAGACACAAAAAAGGATGGTCTATTAAAGACCATCCTTTTTATAATGGGGATGACAGCGGGACGGAGTTTTTGTCATCTTTTTTTCCAAAAAAAGATGACAAAAACTCCGTCCCGCTGTCATCCGCTGTTATATTTAAAAAGAATACAGTATGATTCCCAGGGTGCCGGAAATACCTACAATGGCAATGGGATGAAGTTTAAACTTCCCGATGATCAGCAGGGCTAAAAATCCAATGCCGAAGGTTCGAAAATCCACCACGGAGGTATCAAATAAGGAGACACAGGCCGCAGCGATGAGACCGATAACCGCAGGACGGATTCCACGGAAAATCCCTTCGATGAGACTGGACTCTCGATGCTTTAAAATAATACTGGCCATTACGGTAACAATTAAAAAGGAAAAGGAAACCACACCGATGGTGCCCACAATACCGCCGATAAGACCCACATGCTTAAAGCCGATAAAGGTAGCTGCATTAATGGAAATAGGGCCGGGAGACATTTGAGACAGGGCGATGATATCCACAAACTCGCTGAGTTCCAGCCACTGATGGTTTCGAACCACTTCCTGTTCGATTAGGGGAAGCATGGCATAGCCGCCGCCGAAGCTGAAAGCTCCTATGCGTAAGAATACTAAGAAAATGTTAAGAAGCTCCATGTTTTTCCTCCTTCTTTTCCCGAATTAGCCCGATGGTGGCGGCGGCAATGATTACAAGAATGGGATGAATCCCAAAAAACACGATCGCGATAAAGGCGGCGGTACCCACAAGAATGTTAAAACCGGTGGTGTCCAGATTTTTCGCCAACTTCACAGCGGCCATAAAGATCAATGCCACAATGGCCGGTCGAACCCCTTTGAAAAACAGTTCGATGCTTTCAACGTCTTGTACCTGCTGATAAAATACGGCAAGGACGGTGATGACCATCATTGAGGGAAGCACCGTACCCAGGAGGGCGGAAAGGGCGCCGGGGATCCCGTAGAGCTTAAACCCCACAAAAACCGAAGTATTCACCGCCACGGCGCCGGGAAGACTTTGGGCCACGGCAATGATATCCAAAAACTCTTTTTCCTTAATAAGTTTTGCTCTTTCCACCATTTCTTTCTGGATGACAGGAACCATGGCATAGCCCCCCCCAAAGGTAAAGGCTCCTACACGGAAAAAAGTATAAAATAATTTCAAGCGTTCTTTAGACATAGAAATCCTCCTGATCCTCTTGATAATGAATATGTACCTTCCTATTCGATTTCCATTATAACATATTCGGGAAGGGAACTAAGGGGGAAATCCGATTTTCCCTATGAAGGAGGGGCAGTTTTTATGAATTCCATGAAATGAGCAGCTTTGTATCCATATCAAGGGAAGGATTATTTGCAAAAGTGTGAGGTTACTGTTAATCTATAGAAGAAAAGGGTATGCATCTTGAAAAAGAAAGTTTGAAAAGATATAATAGAAAGCGATATTCAGTCTATAATTTTAGGCTACAGAGACGAGGAGGATTCAAATGAAACATAAAACCATGGAACTACCACTGATTCCCTTACGAGGAATGTCTATTTTTCCATATATGGTACTGCATTTCGATGTGGGACGGGAGCAGTCGATTAAAGCCTTAGAGGAAGCCATGATCCACGATCAAATGATTTTCTTGGTTTCTCAGATCGAGGCGGAGATCAGCATGCCCTCCACCGATGATTTTTACCATGTGGGGACCATAGCGAAAATCAAGCAAATGTTAAAACTTCCCGGAGACACTATTCGGGTTCTGGTCGAAGGAATCTCCCGGGGGGGAATCAAGGAATTTATGCAAGAGGATCCCTACTTCGTTGTGGAAGTGGAGGAAAGTATGGAGGAGGGAGAGATCACCCCTCAAGGAAAAGCCTTGATGAAAAGCGTGATGAACGCCTTTGAAGATTATGTGGAGAACAATAGCAAAATTTCCCCGGAAATACTGGTGACCTTAGCGGAGATCGAAGAACCCGGTCGACTGGCGGATACCGTTGCAGCGAATATTACTTTAAGTCCGAAGGAAAATCAGGAACTCCTTAGTGCTTTTGATCCCGATGAACGGCTGGAGATTCTTTACAAACTGTTATTGGAACACATTCAGGTCCTGGAGATAGAAAACACCATTAACAGCCGGGTAAAGGATCAGGTAAACAAAGTACAGAAAGATTATTATTTACGAGAACAGTTAAAGGCCATACAAAAAGAATTAGGGGAAGATGAAGGCGTCGTAGAGGAAGTGGAGGAGTATAAGGAAAAGCTTGAAAAACTTAAATTATCCGAGGAAACCAAGGAGAAGGTTTTACGAGAGATCGATCGACTGTTAAAGCTATCTCCGGGATCCCAGGAAACCGGAGTAATTCGAAACTATGTGGATTGGATATTGAATTTGCCCTGGCAAAAAGAGACCAAGGATAAGCTGGATATCACCAAATCCGCAGAGATATTGGATGAGGACCATTACGGCCTGGAGAAAGTAAAGGAACGAATTTTAGAATACTTAGCCATACGGCAGCTTTCTCAAACCATTAAAGGACCCATTCTTTGCTTGGTTGGACCGCCCGGTGTAGGAAAAACTTCCATTGCAAAATCCATCGCCCGTTCCCTGAACCGACACTTTGTCAGAATGTCCTTAGGAGGCATACGGGATGAAGCGGAGATAAGAGGGCACCGAAGAACTTATGTGGGGGCCATTCCGGGAAGAATCATTTCTTCCATGCGGGAGGCGAAGAGCAAAAATCCCGTATTTTTATTTGATGAAATCGATAAAATTGCCAATGATTTTAGAGGAGACCCGGCTTCCGCTTTACTGGAAGTCCTGGACCCGGAACAGAATAAAGACTTTACGGATAATTATTTGGAAGTGCCCTTTGACCTTTCCAATGTGATGTTTGTCACCACGGCAAATACCACCCACAGTATACCCCGAGCTCTTTTGGACCGGATGGAAGTTATTCGTATTGCCGGTTATACCGAGGAGGAAAAGGTAAATATCGGAGAAAAATACTTGATTCCGAAACAGGTCAAAGAACACGGGCTGAAAAAGAGTAATCTGCGAATTGAGGAGAAAGGCCTCCGGGATCTGATCAACTATTACACCCGGGAAGCGGGAGTTCGGAACTTAGAGCGCCAAATTGCCAATGTCTGCCGGAAGGTTGCGAAACGCATCGTAGAGGAAAATATCAAAAGCGTCCGATTGACCTCGAAAAACATCGAGAAATATTTGGGGAAACCCTTGTACCGATATGATCTGATCAATCAAAAAGATGAAGTGGGAATTGTTCGAGGCCTTGCCTGGACGAGCGTAGGGGGAGATACCCTCTCCATTGAAGTGACCCTGATGAAAGGCAACGGAAAACTGGTTTTAACGGGACAATTAGGAGACGTAATGAAGGAGTCGGCGAAGGCAGGAATCAGCTACATCCGTTCTGTGGCGGAAAGTCACGGTATTGATCCCGAGTTCCATTCCAAAAAAGATATTCATATTCATATCCCGGAAGGAGCCACTCCGAAGGATGGTCCGTCCGCAGGCCTGGCCATGGCCACCGCGGTGATTTCCGCCTTGACGGATATTCCGGTGTATAAAAATGTAGCTATGACCGGAGAGATCACCCTGCGGGGACGGGCCCTACCCGTCGGAGGTGTTAAGGAAAAAGTATTAGCGGCAAAAAGAGCAGGGATCGACAAGGTACTGCTTCCCTTGGAGAACAAACGGGACCTGGAGGACATTCCGAAAAATGTTCGGGACAGTTTAGAGTTTGTATTGGTGGAAGACATGGACACGGTTATCAAACATGCCTTGGCAAAGGATGATCCCCATGAAGATTAAAACTGCAGAAATCGTCATGAGTGCCGTAAAGCCGGAGCAGTATCCGGAAGGGGATTTACCGGAAATTGCCATGGTGGGACGATCCAATGTGGGAAAGTCCTCGGCGATCAATACCCTGCTGGGCAGGAAAAAATTAGCCCGGGTCAGTTCCAGTCCCGGGAAAACACGAACCATCAATTTCTACCTGATCAACAATGCCTTTTACCTGGTGGATCTTCCCGGATACGGCTATGCGAAGACGTCGAAGCCGGAACGGGCGGCATGGGGGAAGATGATCGAAACCTATCTTTCCACCCGGGAAAATCTGCAGGAAGTCATCCAGCTGGTGGATATTCGACACAATCCCTCCCAGGATGATCAATTAATGTATAACTGGTTAAAGCACTTCGGTTACGGATCCTTAGTGCTGGCCACAAAGCTTGATAAAATCAAACGAAGCCAGTATCAAAAACATATTAAAAACATTCGAGAAATCTTGGAAATGCCCCCGGAAAGCAAGGTGATGGCCCTTTCAGCCCTTAAAAAAACCGGGGTGGAAGATGCCTGGGAAAAGATGGGTTCCTTAGTGGAAAGACCGGAACCTAAAGAGGAGACCCAACAGGAAGTCACCGACGGGACTCAATGATCCCGATGAAAATTGAATTGTTAAGGTAAAAAAAGAACTTAGACTGGAATCGGTCTAAGTTCTTTTCTTGACAAAAAAGATCAAAAGCTATACAATTATTTATACTTAAGTATAGAAATGAGTATAGAAATGAGTATAGAAATGATCATAGAAATCACCAGTGAAGGGGCGTTAAGATATGAAAAATAACAAGTTACTGACCCAGCGGGAATATAAATTTGCCAAAACCCGAGATAAAACCCTGCAGGTATTTTTGCAATACATCCAAGAGGAGCGGGAAGAGGATCTTACCGTGGATGTTATTTGTGAGGAAGTGGAAATATCCCGGGGAACCTTCTTCAACTATTTTCCCTCGAAGGAACACTTATTTACTTATTATGGTTACGATTTTTGCGGGAAGCTCTGGTTGCAGCTGGAGGAAAAAAAACAAAGAGGTGTTTCCGTAAAAGAAAGAATTGAACATATCTTTCGCTTCACCGCGGAGGAAGATGAAAAGTACGCCAATAGTTTTACGAAATTTGTTCAGCATATCCTCCGACGGGGGGAGAAAATGATTGAGGAACTTCCCTATACCCGGGCGGATTTGTTGCTTGTCTTCCCTGAGGATTACGAAAGGATTTTACAGGATCCCCAATTGCACCATCAGGTCTCCGAAAAAGGGCGCTTGGCATCTCAGGATTTCATTCATATTCCCACGGTGGGGGAGATGCTCCATTTATTAATCGTAGAAGGGGTACAGGAAAAAGCTTTCACCAAGGAAATCCCCATGGATAAGATGTTGATTCATTTGTTGAATTTGTATTTTGCCCCGGCGATTACACCAAAATTTTTAGGGGATAAACAGAACCTGAAAAGTTTTTATGGATATCTATTACCGGATTTGTTGGAAGAAATGGCAGTTCCCCGACATAAGAGGGAATAAGCAAATCAGTATAAGAAGGGAAGGGGAAGATGATGAGAAAGATAAACATAACGTTGTTAATGGGGACAGTGATCGCCGCTTTCTTGGTAATGATGGCCTTTTTCCCCCAGTGGTTTACGGATCAGGATCCCAATACTCAGCAGCCTCGAATCCAAGTGGAGGAACAGGAGGTGGACGGGGAAATGGTCAAGGTGTATAACCAACCGCCTCATGCCCCGAATCCGGAAGCCTGGATGGGCACCGACGGCGTGGGAAGAGACCTGTGGACACGACTGGTTTATGGAACCCATACAACCCTGAAGGCGGTTATTTTGGCGGTGTTTTTTCGATTTTTGGTGGCCATCCCCGTCGGCGTGTCCGCCGGCATGAAACTTCCCTTGTTTTCTAAGGGGCTAAAGGTATTTAATACACTGTTCACCGCAATTCCTGGTCTTATCTTCAGTTTTATTGTTCTGAATATTGAGTACATCCGAAACCTGCCCTTAAATCAAGCGATGCCCATCTTTGTAACGGTGCTTACTATTGTGGGATGGCCCAAATTGGCAAGGCAAATTGAAGAACGAACGGAAATAATAATGGAGGAAGACTTTATTGAAGGCGAGATTGCCCTGGGAAAGCATCAGGGACAAATCCTTAAAGAAAATGTTCTTCCTCATTTAACCCCCTCTCTGATTAGCTGGAGCTTTCTGGAAATGGGATTGGTACTGTTTTTACTGGCCCAGTTAAGTATTTTGGGAATTTTTATCGGACCCAGTCAGGGGGCGATGGTTATAGATGGAAATCCTCAGTGGTTCACCGCGGTCAATGCAGAGTGGTCCAATCTATTGGCAAGAGCTCCGGTGGATATCCGGGCAGGACATTATTGGTTGGTTTTATTTCCCGGGCTGTTTTTCTTCCTGGGGATCACCGGCTTTAACCTTATTGGAGAGGGCTTGAAGGAGGAGTTTCAAAAAAGAGAATCCCGGATCGTATCCTGGATTCAACAGGGGATTCATCAGCTGTCCCCGGCACTTTATCTAAAGCAGATTACCCGGTTTAAGAAATATCGGTTCCCGATTGTGATAAAGACCACGGCGGTCTTATTGCTTTTAGGCTTTATTATCTATCCCGGAGCCCAGAGTCTGTATTCCTTTGACGGGGAACAGTCCCGGCAGCATTTGGAAAATCTATTAGACAGAAAAGAGGGACAACAAGGGGTACAGGACTATATTACTGAAAAAATGGAGGAGGCGGGGTTGGTAAAATCGGGAGAGGACTCCTATGTTTTTTCTTCGGAGGATGGAAATCACGGGGAGACCCTGATCGGTATTTTGCCCGGAGAGAACTGGGAAAAAATCAAGGATCCCGATGGCTGGAGAGAAAAGCAGAACCTCGTGATTATCGGAACCCGTTATGACGGGATTTACCAGGGAGAGGAACGGATCTCTCCTACACGGGCCACCGGGGCTGCCAATGCCATAACCTTAGCAGAAATCATGGCAGGAGCCTCGGAAGGGTTGGAGCAAACCCTGATGTTTGTTTTTTGGGATGGACAAGGTTCCCAGGTGAACATTGAAGAGCCCAACCGGTATATGCGAAATCCTGTAATTCCTACGAATCGAGTGAATTATCGGTATTTGGATCTGGGCTATATTCCCCAGGATTCTCAACGCAGTTTACAAGTCAGCCTGTACACCTCCAAGGCTCAGCAAATTCAATTTCAACAATTGATGTTTGATGTACAAAATACCCTGGACCGCAATCAACTGCAATACCATTTAACCATGAACTTAAGAGGCAGTGGAGCCATTGCGGGACTGTCCTTGAGTTCCCTGTTCTCCATTGGCGTCGGGGAAGAATACTACTCCTTTATGGAAAAGGAAACTCCGGATCCCGGGGATAGCCATGAAACCTTCCTGGAGCAACAGGGCCAGTTTATTTTGGATATGCTTACCATGACGGAGCATTTTGACTAATGAGAATCCGGAAGTGAAAGGAGGCTCTTTCCATGGAAAGAGAGCTGCGACGGGAAGTTTTTAAAAAAGCTTTGAAAAAACTGTTGTTTTTGTTGTTGCTGGTCACGGCACTAGTGCTGATTACCAGTATTCCTGTGAATTTTAATTTGGACTATTATGACGGGGACTTTCAGATTAATACTACCTGGCAGGAAATCCGGGGGCATATGAGAGAAAATCTAACCCTGCTGTTCAGCGGAAGGATTTTTCAGGTTCCTCTGGACAATCAGAGCCTGGGAAATTTGCTTAGGGTCAGCGGCCTGAGAAGTTTTACGGTTTTTTTCTTCGGTATGCTCTTAGGACTCCTTTGGGGGGTGCCCAAGGGAATCCTGGACCGGAAAAAGGCCCATAAAAAAGGGACCTTTAAAACCCTTCAAAAAATTCTGCCCTTCTCCCTGCCGGAGATCCTGGTGGTGCTGGGGATTCAAGTACTGGGATCCTATCTGTATCGAAACCAGTTGTCTCCGATTCCCCATGCAGGTTACAGCGGCTGGTTAAATATGATCTATCCTATACTGGCGATTTCCGTTCTTCCCGGAGCCTATATGGCCAAGATCACAGCGGAGGCTATCCAGGAAATGGCAAAGGAGCCCTACATCCGTGTGGCAAAGGGAAAGGGATGCAGTCCCTATCGTCTTTTTCGGGTGCATTACTCCCGGGGAATTCTGTTGGAGATTTTAGGGGCTTTTCCCGCTATTTTGGTAATGATGTTTTCCAGTCTGGTGATTATTGAGCGGATGTTTTATTTTCCCGGTCTAACCTATTATTTAGTGGAGTTTTATGCCAATTCCACGGGGAATGTTCATCAGGCGGGGATTGGTTTTACTTTGTTTATTGTAACCCTGGGTGTGTTCTATTATATTCTTTTTCAAGGAGCGGAATTTCTCAAGTCCTGGGCCCTACCCGCCGGGGATAGAAATTAAGTCAACCCTAAAAAAACCTTCTAAGAAGCCAAGGCTCTCAGAAGGTTTTCTTTTGAATGGTTGGATAATCTTTTTTATTATTCCTCGGGCTCAAACATACTTTTGTCTACGCCGCAAACGGGACATACCCAATCCTCCGGTAAATCATCAAAGGATGTTCCCGGATCAATTCCGGAATCTGGGTCTCCGACCTCCGGATCATAAACGTAACCACATGGTACACATACATATTTCTGCATATTTCATTTCCCCTTTCAGTATAGTAAATGCTAACAATAGTAGGTATACCCAGGTGAACATCGGACTAAACAAAAAAAGATTAAATTATTATAAACTAATCCGGTGAAACCTTTTTATTCCTCGGGTTCAAACATGCTTTTGTCCACGCCGCAAACGGGGCATACCCAATCCTCCGGTAAATCAGCGAAGGACGTTCCCGGATCAATTCCCGAATCCGGATCGCCAACCGCCGGGTCGTAAACATAAGAACAGGCCATGCATTGATATCGTTGCATATTTCATTTCCCTCCTTTCATCAATAAAGTACAATTGATACTACGTATACCCCGGAAGTCCCTTCCTAAACAAAGATAAGGAGAGCTTTTATCGGAATTTTCCCATTAGAATGATTATCGGAGAGAACTTGAATTCCTAAGGAAACGTGATATAATGGGAGTAGATATTTCGGTGCTCTAAAGAAAAAGGGGCACTTTTGAAAAAGAACAGATTAAAACAAAAACAAGCAGGAATAAGGAGAAAGAAGGGAAGAAAATGACAAAAGCCGGAAAAATCACGATGAAAGAGATCCTAATCAAAAGTCCCAACCTGTTTTTAGGGTTTATATTTTTTGCTGTGGGAATTCTGCTTACCCGGGATGCAGGCTTAGGCATGGCGCCCTGGGGAGTTTTTCATGTGGGGCTGTCGAACTATTTTCCCATAACCATGGGACAGGCCACGCAGCTGATGGGTCTTTTGATCTTAACCGTGGCCTTTTTCCTGGGACAGATTCCGGGACTGGCCAGTATTATGAATATGGTTTTTATCGGTATGTTTATTGATATTTTAGACGCCTTGGTGAACATCCCCACGCCGGAGAATCCCTTGGTGGCGGTTGCAATGATTTTAATCGGCGTATTTTTTATCGGCTGGGGAACCTATTTTTATCTCAGGGTGGAACTGGGGGCCGGTCCCCGGGACGGACTTATGGAAGGGCTGGTGCGAAAAACCCGGCGGCCGGTCTGGATGATCCGGGGCGTGATCGAAGGATCCGCGCTGTTTCTCGGCTTCCTGATGGGGGGGCCTGTAGGCTTCGGGACCCTGCTGATCGCCTTGACCCTCGGATTTTCCGTGGAATTTGCCTTCAAAGTCGGAGGTTATCACTCCAACACCGCCCGTCACTTGAATTTAAAGGAGTTATGGGGTAGGTTTCAAGGATTGGATAACTCTGTGCAGTATCAGCGAAACCCGTAGTGAAACCCGAAGCGAAGTCCCTGGCGAAAATCCTTGGCAAACGACAGCCAAGCTTCAAATGCACAGCCAAGCTTCAAATGCACAGCCAAGCTTCAAATGCACAGCAAAAACTCAAATAAACAGTAAAATTTCAAATTCAACGTACAAAAAAGCCTGAGCATTACTTCTCAGGCTTTCTTGTATGTCTTTTTTTTGCCCTTTAAGGTTCTTCTTTAAGGTTCTTCTTTAGGGTTTTCAGGGCCTTTACTACAGCTTATATTCCGTCAGTTCTTCGCAGTAATGGCAGCGATACTGAATTTTACCGTTTTCCACCCGGGTAAACTTCGGTACTGCATAGTCGTCCACGGTGGTAACGCAGCGGGGATTTTTACACTGAAAAAGTCCGGTGACTTCTTTCGGGATTTCCAGACTTTTTTTCGAGATGATCTTTTCATCTTCGATGATGTTCACCGTAGCCTTGGGGTCAATCAGTCCGAGCATGGTAAAATCGATATCCACATTATCCTGGATTTTAATGATGTCCTTTTGGCCCAGTTTGTTACTGGAAACATTGATTAACAGCACCACGGGATAATTTACCTTTGCAAGATTCAGCTTTTCAAAAATCTTGATTCCGTTTCCTTTAGAAATATGATCTATTACAATGCCCTTTTGAATTCCCGTTACCTTAAGCATGATCCGCCACCTCCAATAAGAATGATATTAACGCCATTCGAACATAAACGCCGAAGGCCGCCTGTTCAAAATATTTTGCCCGGGGATCCTCATCCACATCATAGTGGATTTCATTGTTTCGAGGCAGAGGATGGAGCACCATCAAATTCGTCTTTGCCTCGGAGAGCTTATCCCGGGTAAGAATGTAGCTGTCCCTGAGACGGATGTATTCCTCTTCATTTAAAAAACGCTCTTTTTGAATTCGGGTCATATACAAAATATCCGCATCTTCAATGCAGTCTTCCAAATCCGTAAATTCGGAAATGGAAATATTATAGGAGTCCAGTAAATAATCCTTCAGGTGTCTGGGGATTTTCAGCTCCGGTGGAGAGATCAGATAAAAGGAAATGTTTTCAAAACGACTGAGGGTTTTCAATAAAGAGTGGACGGTACGACCGAATAACAGGTCTCCGCAAATGGCAATTTTCAGATTGCTGATTTGGCCTTTGTACTTTTTGATGGTGATCAAATCCGTTAAGGTCTGGGTAGGGTGTTGGTGTCCTCCGTCGCCGCCGTTGATTACCGGCACCGTAGCGTATTCCGAAGCCAATTTCGGGGCTCCTTCCATGGGATGGCGCATCACTAAAGCGTCGCAGTAATCATCCAATACACGGACGGTATCGGCAAGACTTTCTCCTTTTTTAACGGCAGAGGTATTGGCATCGGAAAAACCGAGAACTTTACCTCCAAGGCGTAACATGGCGGATTCAAAACTAAGACGGGTACGGGTACTGGGTTCATAAAAGAGGGTGCCAAGGATTTTTCCTTCGCAAAGACGGGCGTACTGTGAGGGGTTTTGCTGGATGTTCAGACCGAGGTCGATGACCCGGTTGATTTCCTCTAGGGTAAAATCATTGGGGTCTACTAAATGTTTGACAGTGTTATTCATTTTTATTCCTCCCTTGAAGTTGTTAGGGAGCTTGAACTCCCTTTTTAGTCTCACAGGACTAAATTAAAGGCTTACGTTTCTAAAAATATAACAGATCCTTAAAGATCTGTCAACGAAAGAATTCCCTGAAGAATAAAAATATGATAGTATAGCAGTAGATAAAAAATTCGAACTTTTTAATGGTCGCGACTATTAATACGTCATGGGAGAGAACGCTATGAACTTTCAAGAATTGGAAAGAAAATTTCTGAAAATCACCCGAATTCTTAATCGACAGCAGGATAAAGACCGGGGGATCGATCTGTTGGGGAGATTCATTAAGTCCCGCTTCGGCGGGGAGGTTTTGTTTTATGATTTCACCGCGGACAAAAGTCAGGCGGTGGTTAATAAAGTCTCCGAGGAACATCAAGGATCCGGAACGCCTCTTCCCATAGACCGGCCCATAGAGGACTACAATAAACCATTGTGGTTGAAGGGGAAAGAGGAAATCGATCCGTATTTCGGGGACAGCCGAAGAATTTTTTTCATGAACCGGGTGTTTGCCATGCCCATCATCACCCGGGGAGAATTTAACAATTTATTGGTGGTGTATGTAACCGGGGAAGAGGAGATTTCCCTGGAAACCCAAGCTTTTGTCAGGTTTGCGGTAAAGGAACTGGTAGCCTTTTTATCCCGGATAAAAAATAGCAACCGGTTTTTTGAAAAAATGCTTTTTCGGATGAATTATCTGGAAAATATTCTTCTCTTTCAAAATCAGGAGTCGGACCTAGAGAAGATTATGAAAGAAATCGTGGAAAATATTCCAAAAGCCATCGGCATGAAAAAATGTACCATCGCTTTGCTGGATAAAAAGAAGGAGTATTTACTTCCTTACTATTCCAACTTCATAGACGCTTCTAAGGCGGAAAAGTATCCCATGGATAAAGAATTGATACAGGACCATACGGGAATTCTCGCTTTGGAGAAAAAAGAGCCGATTATTGTCTACGATGCCCAAAAGGATTCAAGATGCGATCCGGAATTGGCAAGAAAACTTAAGGTCTACTCCAATGTGACGGTGCCTATTATAAGTCTCCGGGGGGAAGCTCTGGGGGTGATGTACGTGGATAACGGACAGTACGAAATTTTCACCGCGGAACAGATCCGGTTTTTGAAAATTATCGGGGGACACATCGGTTTGATCCTGTCCAATCTGAATTACATCGATCGACTTCAGTCCAAGGTTCGAACCGATGGACTTACGGGGCTGTATAACAAAGAAAGCTTTCAAATCCTTTATCAGGAATATGTCCGAAGCCGACAAAAGACCAAAGGCCGTTTTGCCTTATTGATGATGGATATCGATAATTTCAAGAGGATTAATGATACCCATGGTCATCCCCTGGGAGACCGGTTTCTGAAAAAAATCGCTAAAACCATGGAGGAAAGTGTGCGGGATGGGGATGTGGTAGGACGCTACGGCGGAGAGGAATTTATTATTCTACTGAAGGACACCGGCCGGGCGGGGGCCTGTCGCATCGCAGAACGGATACGAAAGAAGATCGAAGAAATCCGGATCCGGGAAATCTCCACAACCATTTCCGCAGGGCTGGCGGTTTTTCCCGAGGACAGCAAATACAGCGGGGAGCTTATAGAAGTTGCGGATCGGAATCTCTACCGGGCAAAAAAAGCGGGTAAAAATCAAATTTTCGCCGAGTATATTGACAAACTGTAATTTTCATAATACTATAAGAGTACCCCCTGAGGGTGGGGACAAGAAAGGATTGTGATGGCTATGTCAGAGCAGGAAACCAAAAGAGCGGTGATTAATCGTCTCAGAACCATAAAGGGTCATATTCAAGGGATCGAAAAAATGGTGGAAGAGGATAAGAATTGCAAAGATATCTTACTTCAGGTGGCAGCGGTAAAATCCTCCCTTCAAAAAACAGGAATTGTCATTATGGAGAACCATACGAAAAGCTGCTTAATGGATGAAGAATTAGACCGGGAAGAGTTGGAAAAAACCATCAAAATTATTGTGGACTTTATGAAATAAAGTGTTATAGTATCGAAACTACGGGTAAGTATTCCATAGGGAATAGTGTTTTCCTAATATGGAGTTATGAAATAAATAAAGGAGGATGGTTATGGCTAAAAAAGTGGTAATTTACACGAGTAACACTTGTCCCCACTGTCATACGGCAAAGGACTATTTAATTGAAAATAATGTGGAGTTTGAGGAACGGAATGTACAGAAAAGCCCCGATGCAAGAAAAGAACTAATGGATAAAGGTATTATGGCGGTTCCGGTTATACAAATCGAGGAAGAACTGATCACCGGATTTGATAAGGACCGGGTAGATGAGTTATTAGGACTGTAAAAAGCAATAGGATCTTTACTATTTCAACATAGGAAAAACAAAAGACCGGGAAGGGTATTCTTCCCGGTCTTTTGTTCTGAAATAAAACCCTGCAAAGTATAAAACCTTGTAAAAAACAGAACCCTCTATATTTTGAATTATATTTGATATTTCTTAAGCTCTTCTCTAAAGTTCCCCGTGAGCTTTTGAAGCATTTCAATATTAGAAGAAAGATCCTTAACCTTTTCCGCGTACTGGGTGACCCCGGAGCTCATTTCCTGGGAGGCGGCGGAGTTTTCCTCGGCAATGGCGGCCAAAGAGTGAATGTTTTCCACTACCCCGGTGAGTTTTTCCGTCTCATCGGATAACTGAGTAACCAGGGAAACAATACTTTGGGATACACCGGAGATTTTTTCGGTGTAGCTTTCATTATCTACGGTAACCCGCTCTAAGGTTTGGTTGGAAGCCTCCAGGTTCTCGAACTGGGTTTCAATCCGCTCCACAAAGGTAGAGATTTTGGAAATAAAGGAGTCCAGCTTGCTATTAATTTCCCCCACGGCCTCCTTGGAGTTTTCCGCCAGGGAACGAACTTCTTCCGCCACTACAGTAAAGCCCCGGCCATGTTCTCCGGCACTGGCGGCTTCGATGGCAGCGTTGAGGGCCAGGAGATTGGTCTGGTCCGCAATGCCCTCTACGGTACTGGAGATGTTCATGATTTCCCGGGCCTCGGAGGCCAGTTCCTTTCCTTCCCGGTTGACATGGGCAAAATTATTTTTCACCCCGTTGATTCGCTGATTGACCTCTTGGATCTCTCCGAAGGAAAGCTTCAAGCTTTTCACCGCATCCTCCAGCTCATTTTTCATCTTGGTCTCGTCTTTGACAATGTTATTGACGGTGGAAATATTGGTATCCAGGATACCCACCGCATGTTCCGTTTCCTCCGCCTGGCTGGAGGCGCTTTCCGCCACATCATTGACAATGCCGTCAATGGAGGTGGATAACTCCTTCATGTTTTGGGCTATTTCCGAGAAGCGTTCCACAAAATTATTCATATCATCGGTACCGCCTTTTAAAAACAGGAAATCCTTTTGCAGGCGGCCTTTGACTTCGATCAGATCCCGATTGATCTCCTCCACCAGATCATTGGTTTTAAGGTGGGTTTTGCTTCCGAAATCCAGGCCTTTCATTTTCTCCAACTCTTTTTTAAAGAGTTTGGTCGGTTCGGTTATGAAGTAGGCACTGAGGTATCCTGCAACAAAAGTGATCCCAGTGACCAGTAGTCCGTGGCTGTAGTGGAAACCTTCTATCTGATTTTGGAGGACCAGGGTACTGACAAGAACCAGCCCCGTGGGAAGCAAAGAAATTTTTAAGGGCAGGTCCCGAATAAAGCCCAGTCCAAAGGCTTTAGAAGTATTGCGATGGATTGTCTGATCCGGACTTTTTTCAAAACGAAGATGAACCCGCATAAAGTGCTTGCCCTCGTTATCCACTCCCGAATCCAACACATGGTACTGTAAGTTTTCTTTAAAAAACGAGGCGCTTCCCTCCAGCAGACCTAAAAAATAACTGCTGAGATTACGCTTGGAGCGGTAGTGAATTTCCACTTCCTTGTCGCTAAGCTCCTTCGCCACCAGGCGAGGAGGGTTGGAACCCTTAACAATCTTCGTAAGCTGACTATGTACATCATCCATCATGGTCAAAAAACCCTTCAGACTGTAACGTTCGAAATAGGAAGGGAACCACCGGTGAAAGGTTGAAATGTTTTGGCGCCCCACCTGCTTCCATAGGTCCTCGGAACTTGTTCCCGTCTTCTCGGATAAGTGATGGAAGACCCTGAAGATTTTTTCATCCTCAATATCATCCAGCGGTGATATGATCTGTTCCCGGTCCCACTGAAGGGCCTCCAGGGTATTGTGAAGGGTTTCCCTGTCGAAAATTTTCTCCAAGCTGTCAAGCCATGTGTTTACGATGGTGCCTTTCAAAATAACAACCTCCTTTAAGTATGAAACAAAATTCTGCATTGTTCAAATTATAGCATATAATTAAGAAAAACGAAGGGTTTATCGGTTTTTTATTTAAGAAAATATGGTATAATGATGAATAATTCATTCTTCGAAAATCATCAGTAAAGGAGCCCTGCAATGCCTACGTCGACGTTTCAATTCCTTAGTATTTTATTAGTCCTCTTTATGCTGATCACTCCGGTGATTGTGGTATACCTGGTACTAAATTATTTCGGGAAAAAAAAGGGAATCAAAAATGATTCCGTGGAAGAAGAATACTTAATCAACAAAGTTCTGGAGTTGGAAGAGCGAATCCAATACTTAGAAGAGTTGCAAACGCCTAAAAGCTTTGAAGAAACCTTTGAGGAGTATGAATCATAGAAAAATATCATAAGGCAGGTGGAAAAAATGAACAAGCAGAAACAAAAAGTGATCTTTAGCGGAGCCCAGCCCACGGGAAGTTTAACCTTGGGAAATTATATCGGAGCCGTGAGCAATTGGAAAAAGCTGCAGGAGGAATATGATTCTTTTTTTTCCATAGTGGACTTACATTCCTTAACGGTTCGTCAGGATCCCAAGGAATTTTACAAAACCTCCTTATCCTTTTTTGCTCAGTACCTAGCAGCGGGATTGGATCCGGAAAAAAACACCATATTTTTTCAATCCCAGGTGAAAGAACACTCGGAACTGGCCTGGATTTTAAGCTGCAACACCTATTTAGGTGAACTGAATCGAATGACCCAGTTTAAGGAAAAATCGGAAAAACATAAAAACAATATCAATGCCGGTTTGTTTACCTACCCCGTATTACAGGCGGCGGATATTTTATTATACGATACCCATCTGGTTCCCGTAGGGGAAGATCAAAAGCAGCATCTGGAACTGTCCCGGGATATTGCTCTGCGCTTTAACAATCACTACGGAGAGACCTTTGAAGTCCCCGAGGTATTTATTCCCAAGGCCGGGGCTAGAATTATGAGCTTGCAGGAACCGGAGAAAAAAATGTCCAAATCCGATGAAAATCAACAGGGAACCATCTTTTTAATGGATGAGGACAAGGTGATTGAGAAGAAAATTAAACGGGCAGTTACCGACAGTGAAAATGAAATCAACTACCGGGAGGAACAGCCCGGGGTGAAGAATCTGATCAACATCTATGCTACTATGGAAGGGATTTCCATCGAGGCCGCCATGGCTCACTTTGAGGGGGAAGGCTACGGCAAGCTGAAAAAGGATGTGGCGGAGGTTACCGTAGCCCATCTGCAGCCTTTTAAAGAAGAATACCGAAGATATATGGAAAACCCTGACCATTTGTTAAAGGTATCCAAACGGGGGGCAGAGAAGGCCCGGGAGCGTTCGGAGAAGACCATGGAGCGGGTAAAGGACCGTTTAGGATTGATTCGATAGCCGTTGATTCGGGAGAGTGAAAAGGAGGAGTGAGTACTGTGAAAGAATATAAATGGATTGTTATGATCATTTTTACCTTGACGGGACTTTCCATCGGCTTACTATTCTCCATTGAAGATCCCTCGGCTGCAGAAGTAACCCCGGAGGAAGTAGTTTATGAGCAGGAGATCGAAGAATTGGCATCGATTAATGAAAACCTTCGTCAGCGGATCCATAAGGTCCAGGAAGACGTGGAAACCCTGGAGGTGGATCTGCCGGCGGAGAACCCGGCCCTCACCACTTTAAGACAGGAAATCAAAACCTTTGAAATGCTGGCGGGAAGGCCGGACGTCAGAGGGCCGGGGGTTGAAATCATCCTCAGCAGCAGTAATGACGAAAATATCGCCATGATTGTGGATCACAAAAAATATTTGGTCAACCTGGTCAATGAGCTTCGGGTTTTCGGCGGAGAAGCCTTTGAAATTAACGGGCATCGCATTGTGGACCGGACAGAGATAACCCTGGCTGGAAATCACATCAATGTAAACAGCACTCCCATCGCCCCTCCCTATGAGGTGCAAAGCATAGGGAACCCGGGAGAATTAAAGCAGTATGTGGAGTACGGCACCTTTATTTTTGAGATGATGGAAGAAGACGGAGTAGTTGCGGAAATCAATTTTCATGATGAAATGGTTATTGAAGGATTCCGAGGAGAAAAGACCTTCCGATATTTTGAAGTGGTGGAGTAAGTTCCGGAGGTTTAATGCTTCAGAAATTTGTGGAAAATCAACTTGATGGGTAAATAGGAAATCACCACAACCAAAGACCAGAGAACAAAGGAGAAAAAACTTAAGGATCGGGCCCGGGCAACCAGTAAAAAGGCGGCAACCACCAGGGATAATAAATAGGTATCATGGGTTTTCAGGCTTTCTGTAAACTTTCGCTTAACCAGGATTCGGTCCATAAGGGAAAATATCAAAAATGTACGAACCCATTCAAATATTAAATATAGACCGGTGGTTAATAGGTCCATTATTGTCACCTCATTTAGAGAAATTTTGATATTACTAATGTACTACAGGGGAAAGGAGAAATCAAGATATGGAATCAGGCTGTCATTAATGTAAAAGAACTCCTCGGGATCTCTTATCCTCAGGAGTTTTTTTGTTGATATTTTCAGTTGATCTATTGTTTACTGTTGCTGTTACTATTAATAAAGATAGCAAAAGCCGATGGCTTTCGGACCCAAATGGGCCCCGATTACCGGGCCGATGATTTCAATCCCCACGGTTAGTTCCGGATGTTTTTCCTGAAGCTTTTGCCTAAGGCCCTCCGCCTCATCCTCCGCATTGATATGACAGATCGACAAATGAGTGGGTTGTTCAATGATCATAGAAACCATTTTATTCAAGGCCTTTTTCTTTCCCCGAACCTTATCAATGGAATACAGGATGCCATTTTCCAAGGTGATAATCGGTTTGATGTTTAAAACCGATCCCAGGGCGGCTTGAGAACCGGATAGGCGGCCGCCTTTTTTTAGGAAACTCAAGGAGCCTACGGTGACATAAACTTTCGCCCGTTTTTTTTGCGCTTCGATGGTTTTTACAATATCCTCCCGAGTATGCTCTTCCTCAATCAACTGTTTCGTAATTTTCACGAGATGATGAAGATTTGCCACGGCGGAGAGGGAATCAACCACGGAAATTTTGCCCGGCGCCACCATTTCCGCCGCGGAACAGGCACTGTTATAGGTGCCGCTAAGCTTTGAAGAAAGAGTCAGCACAATGATTTCTCTCTCGGGATTTTTCTCGAAGATCTTCTCAAAGATTTTGATAAAATCCCCGGTGGAGGGTTGGGAGGTGGAAGGGAAACTTTTGGAGTTTTCCAGCCGATTGTAAAAGTCATCAAATTCTCCTGGCAGGCCCTCAGGGTTCGTTTCCCCCTCGAAATTTATGTATAAGGGGACCCGGTGAATTTTCTCGTTTTCCAGGTAGGAAGAGGGGATATAGGCGGTACTGTCGGTCACTATCGTAATATTGCTCATCATCAACACTCCGTTCCTTAGGTTTATCCTTTACGTTAAGGTATAAGTATATCATAGCAGGAAATCCCTAAAAAGCAAAGAAATATTGATATATACGGTATAAAACCCTGGAGATTCCATTGCCAAACCCTGATAAAGAATGTTATAATTTTCTTAGAAATTGAATATCCTTGTTAGGTGAGGCTACTATATGAACACAGTCTACTGCTCAGAAATGTGGAGACACGCCAATGAGTATAACAGGCACTACCGGATTAAGGTTTTGCTTAATGTAGATGAGGGAGAACCTCTACGTTATATAGTGTCAAAGCTCAATGAATGCAGGAAGGCCATTTAAATGGATATTTAAAGACCTTCTTCTTCTGATGAAAGAAAAGAGGTCTTTTTTTAATATTGCCGAGGAAAACACCCAAAGGTACCCTTTTTAATACAGGGTAGAATAAGGAGGGAGAAGAATGAGCGCAGATAAATACCAAGACCTGCTGGAGGAGCTGATCGAGGCCCTGGATCGACAGGATAAGCCGAAGGTCAAAGAATTATTCGATGAGCTTCATACCTATGACAAAGCCCAGTTTTTAATGGATCTAACACCGGAGCAGCGGGAGATGTTTCGTCATTTTTCCGATGAAAATCTGGCAGAGATCCTGGAAGAACTGGAGTATGACGAACAAAGAATTTTAATTGAAGAGTTGGGACTTAAAAGAACCGCAGAGATTCTAGAGGAAATGTCCAGCGATGATGCGGCGGACTTACTGGGAGAATTAGAGGAAAAAGAAAGCGCGGAAATCTTTGCTCTAATGGATGACCAGGAGGAAGTGGACATCCGTAAACTGATGCAATATGAAGAGGACAGTGCCGGAGGCTTGATGACCGATGAGTTTATTACGATTCCGGATACCTACACCGCCGGGGATATATTGAATAAACTTCGCAATTTGGCACCAAAGGCGGAAACCGCCTATTACTTATACGTCACCGATGTACATTTAAATCTTCGAGGGGTGCTTTCCCTTCGGGAACTGATCGTGGCGGAGCCGGATACCAAAGTAGAGGATATTATGTCGGAGCGGGTGGTTTCCGTACCGGCGGAAATGGACCAGGAGGAAGTGGCGGAGATTATGGAAAAGTATGACTTTCTTGCTCTTCCTGTGGTCAAGGAAGAAAAGATCGTTGGAATTATCACCATTGACGATGTGGTGGATGTCCTGCAGGAAGAAACTTCAGAAGATATATACCGACTGGGTGGACTCTCCGGTAG
Source organism: Isachenkonia alkalipeptolytica (assembly GCF_009910325.1). Taxonomy (NCBI): domain Bacteria; kingdom Bacillati; phylum Bacillota; class Clostridia; order Eubacteriales; family Clostridiaceae; genus Isachenkonia; species Isachenkonia alkalipeptolytica. The sequence continues at coordinate 211,361 of NZ_SUMG01000002.1, read as the reverse complement.
TGAGGCGGAGCTTCGGGAAAGCAGCAGCAGCGCTTTTCAATCCGCCAAAAAACGTATTCCCTGGCTGGCAGGATTGTTATTTGTGGGCATTATGGCAGGAACGATCATTGAACAGTTTGAGGCAACCTTAGAAGCGGTAGCCGTGCTGGCGGTATTTATTCCCATGATGACCGGTATGGCTGGAAACACCGGAACTCAGTCCTTAACCGTAGTGGTTCGGGGACTGACTTTAGGAGAGTTTGAAGGAAAAGGAATTTTCCAAGTGATTCGCCGGGAAGCCGGTGTAGGGATTTTTATCGGTATTGCCAATGGAATCGTGATCACCATTATTGCTATGGTTTGGCAGGGAAATCCCATGCTTGGCGCTGTTATCGGAATGTCTTTGATGATTACCTTATTCGTTGCAACCTTAGCGGGAACGGTGATTCCCCTGATTATGGATAAGTTTAAGATCGATCCCGCCGTGGCATCGGGACCGTTTATTACCACGGTCAATGACTTGATCGGACTGACGATTTACTTTTCCATTGCCACCTACTTTATGGAACAACTAATGTAAAAACTTCCCCTCAATCATTGAGGAGACAAGGAGGGAGCAACATGACCGTAGAGCGATACGACAGTTTGTTGGAAGAACTGATCGAAGCCTTGGATGCCAAGGATAAAAATAAATTGAAGGAACTCTTTGATGAGCTGCACTCCTATGACAAGGCGCAGTTTTTAATGGATCTGACCCCGAAACAACGGGAGATGTTTCGTCATTTTTCCGATGAAGAACTGGCGGAAATACTAGAGGAACTGGATTATGAAGATCAAAAAGTGCTGATTGAGGAGTTGGGCTTTCAACGAACCGCCGGAATTTTGGAAGAAATGTCCTCCGATGATGCGGTGGATTTACTGGGGGAATTAGAGGAAGAGGAAAAACTGGAAATATTCCAGTTAATGGATGACAAAGAAGAGATTGATATCAAGAAGCTGATGCAGTATCCGGAGGATACCGCCGGGGGACTGATGACCAATGAGTTTATTACCATTCCTGATACCTTCACTACGGAGGATACCCTGAAAAGAATCCGTAAAATTGCACCCGATGCGGAGACGGCCTACTATATTTACGTGGTAGATGAAAAGAAAAATCTTCGAGGGGTACTGTCCCTTCGAGAACTGATCATTTCCCCACCGGATACTAAAGTGGAGGAGATCATGTTTGAACGGGTGGTTTCCGTGCCGGCGGAGATGGATCAGGAGGAAGTGGCGAGTATTATGGAAAAATACGACTTTCTCGCCCTTCCGGTGGTACAGGAAAACAAAGTGATGGGAATTATCACCATCGATGATGTGGTGGATGTACTCCAGGATGAAGCCTCGGAGGATATCTACAGGCTCGGTGGTTTCTCCGGTAGCGATCAGGATTTTAAAGAGGCCAGCACCAGTATTTTCAAATCCGCCCAACGACGGATTCCTTGGCTGGTATTACTGTTGTTTCTTGGATTGTTGGCGGGAAATATCATCGATCAGTTTGAGGATACCCTAGAGAGTGTTGCCATACTCGCGGTGTTCATTCCAATGATCGCCGATATGGCAGGGAATACGGGAACCCAGTCCCTAGCCGTCGTGGTACGGGGGCTGACCCTGGGAGAGTATGAAGAGGAAGGGGTATTCCCGGTAATACGAAGAGAAGCCGGAGCCGGGATCATCATCGGCATCGTAAACGGACTGTTAATCAGTGTCATCGCTACATTCTGGCAAGGCAACCCCATGTTAGGGGTGGTAATCGGACTGTCTTTGTTGATCACTTTATTTGTGGCTACCTTATCCGGTACCATTATCCCGTTGATTATGAACAAACTGAACATTGACCCTGCTGTAGCTTCGGGACCCTTTATCACCACCATCAATGATATGATCGGCCTGACAATTTACTTTAGCATCGCTACTTATTTTATGGAACATTTAGTATGATCTTACGAAACCTTTAACTTAGCAGGAAAGGGAGAAATACCTTGATGGACGTGAAAAATAGGACCCCCGAGATTTTTAGGGAGATTGAGGCGCCCAACGGAAAAGCCCCCGAAAAAAAGCTCATTTCCTAGGAAAGTCGGAAATGAGCTTTAATAAATTGTTGAAACTCCCGATCCAGGGGAGAAGAGGTGCGGTTTTTATGATATACAAAATAAAAGTGACGGAAGAGATTCACCTCTTTAATACGAATGGCTTTCAACAAACCATAGCGGAGTTCATCGGTGATGGCGTATTTTGATAAAAAGGATAGGCCCAGGCCCCGGCGAACGCATTGTTTAATCGCTTCCGTATTTTCGATGTAGGCAACGGTGTGCAGGGAAGTGAGTTGAATATCCTGTTTTTGCAACGCTTCCTCCACCAATTTCCGGCTACCGGAGCCTTCCTCCCGGAAAATATAGGGGTGTTCCAGGGCGGTTTCCAGGTTTATTTCCTCCGGCCAGGAGGTGAAGGGCTCGGTGTTGGGGGTTACCAGTAAAATTTCATCCTCCACAAGCTGCAGGTATTCCAACTGTTTATGAAAGCTCTTGGCTCCCACAAAACCAAAGTCGATGGATCCTTTCAGGATCCCTTCCACCACTTCCTTGGAATCGAAATGGGCCAGGTTATAGGTAATCTCCGGATATTCCCGGTGAAAGCCGTAGAGAATTTCCGGTAGCAGGTACTGCTCGGGGATGGTACTGCTGGCAATTTCAATATGGCCGATCATTTTCCCCTGGAACTTTGAGAGCTCCAGGGAGGCATCCTTTTTCAGGCTGATGATGGACCGGGCATAATCATAGAGGATTTCCCCCGAGGGGGTCAGGGAAATTTTTCGATTGGACCGATTGATTAAATTGGTATCCAGTTCCTTTTCCAAATTGGCAATATGATTGCTGACCGTGGGCTGGGTAAGGAATAGGGATTCCGCCGCCTTGGAAAAGCTTTTGTGTTTGGCAATGGCAATAAAGGTTTCAAGCTGTTTAATATCCATTAATAATCCTCCTAACGGGATAGTTCTTATCCTTTCAAGTATAATCAAAAATTTATCAGGTTGCAAATTGATGAAACTTATTTATTTTCATTTTATTATTTGAAATCGTGATTGATAACCCCTTGGAAATATGATACAAGTGAATTAGAGGAAAGAAGGTGAGGTTTTAATGAAAGAGTCAAAAAATGAAAACATTAAAGAAATGAATAAGGAAAAAGAGGAAATCCGTTTAACCCAATTAACCAAGAGTTCCGGGTGAGCGGGGAAAATCGGGCCGGATGTTCTGGCCGAGGTATTAAAGCATCTGCCGAAGGTGGAGGATCCCAGACTCCTGGTGGGACTGGACACCTCCGATGACGCGGCGGTGTATCAGTTAAACGACGAGCTGGCATTGATCCAAACCCTGGATTTTTTCACCCCCGTAGTGGACGATCCCTACACCTACGGACAAATCGCTGCAGCCAATGCGCTCAGTGATGTTTACGCCATGGGGGGAACGCCCACGGTGGCCATGAATATTGTTTGTTTCCCCAACTGCCTGGACCCTTCGGTGTTGAAGGATATTCTGTTGGGAGGAGCGGATAAAGTAAAGGAATCGGGAGCTCTGTTAGTCGGAGGACATTCCGTGGAGGATGAGGAGCCGAAGTACGGACTTTCCGTCAGCGGTATGGTTCATCCTACAAAAGTTTTGGCTAACAACACCGCAAAGCCCGGAGATATTCTGATTCTTACCAAACCCTTGGGGCTGGGGATTCTCAATACCGCCATCAAAGCGGAAATGACAACGAAGACCCAGTACCGGGACGCGGTTCATACCATGACCACGTTAAACAAATATGCGGTGGAAGCCCTGAAAGCCGTGGAAATTCATGCCTGCACCGATATCACGGGATTCGGCATCATCGGTCATGGAAAAGAATTAGCCGAGGGCAGCGGAGTATCCGTAGAGTTTTACAGTGACCAAATGCCGGTGATTGAAGGGGCAGAGGACTTGGCGAAAATGGGAATTATTCCCGGTGGTATGTATACCAATCGAAAATACATGGAAAATGCTGTGGAGAACCACAGTGAAAACGAGGCCATGCTGGATATTATGTACGACCCTCAAACCAGCGGCGGACTGTTAATTGCCATTTCCGAAGAAGATCGGGAAAAAGCTCTAAAAGCCCTGGCTACCATGGGAAAAACCGCCTTTTCGGAAGTGGGAAGGGTTGTGGAGAAAAAAGAAAAAGCGATCTATATTTATTAGTAAAGAAGAGAAAGGATTTCAGTCAATAAAATGAACGCCGGGAAGGACCTAGGTCCTTCCCGGCGTTCATTTTATTTTTTGATGGCAAGGGCTGAATGCTTTGGGGAATCACTTACTCCTCCGACGCCGTGTAAATCATACGGCTGTAGCAGTTTTCAAAGCCCATTTTCTCGTAGAGTTTGATGGCCCGCTTGTTGTAATTCTCCACATGGAGGGAAAGGTTCCCTTCGGTTAATTGAATCGCCTTATGAAGGATTTCCGTGGCGATGCCCCGGCCTTTGGTGTTTTTCCGGGTGGCAATGTAGGCCAGGTGGTATTTCGTCGCAAACTTATCAAATCCGAAATTGACGATGATGGAGATTCCTGCCACTTGTTTGTTATGGAAGGCGACTATCACAAAACCTTTGTCATAGGCATTATCCAGGGCGTTTTGTATCTCATCGGCGGGATCTCCGAACTCCATTAACCATTCCCCCACCAGGGATACGATTTTTTCATCGGATAATAATTTTTCCGATCGATTAATTTCCCGAACTTCTAAGTTCGCCCGGCCGTCGTTGAGAAGGATAACATGATTCCCTTCCTTGACGTTTCCGGCTTCCGCTTCCTTCATAAAGCCTGCCACGGCGTAGCCGTTGGCAACATCCAGCTTAATGTTTTCCAGTTTTCGGAATTTCTCCGTATAATGTAAGAGTTCTTCATCAGTGATGCCCGTGATCTTGCCTCCGGTATCATATACCGCATCTAAGGCTTCCTGGGCGGTAGAGCTTTGGAAGCCGATTAAGTGCTTATTGTACTTGGTGATTTTAAAGCCCTCTCTGCTTAAGGGAAGAATTTTGGAACTGTTTTTCTTGTAGGATTCATAAATCTGGTTTCCTTGATTGGTGGTGCAGCTGTAAAGCATGGGAAGTTTTTCAATCTGTTCCTTTACCCACAGTTGTCGAAAGCCTAAATGGATACCGGTCAGAAGGTATCCGTAACTCATTTGGGTAAAAATACTGGTAAGCTCTCCCTTAACCTGGGCGTCCAGTTCATCGGAAATATAGGAAAGGGCGGTCATATTCAGTACGTTGTTCTCCAGTCCCGGGTTTACGTTGTACCAATGGTTTTCTTTGGAAAGCTCCTCGCTTTTTTGAATGGATTCGTAGTGGTTTTTTCCATGGCGGATCACTTCGATATTGGGGTATTTTAACAGCTTACTTTCCTTGGTTTTGCTTCGCTGGGGAAGAACAAAAACACAGTTAACATCATAGTATTGGGATAAATAGGCCAGGGATTTTGCCAATACCCCGAAGACTCCCAGGCAAAGGGTGGTTTTTCCTACGGCCAGGGCATCCCGAATCAAAAGGTAGGCCAGGCGGTCCTCCCGATGTCCCGAAGGGTTGTTTCCTTCCAGCTTTAAGTATATTTTTGATAGGCCAAGTTCCTGTTCCAAGCGTTCCGCTCGAACCAAGGGGGTTTTCCCTACACGGCTTTTAATTAAATATTCCTCCATAAATACTCCTCCTTTTTTATATAGGTTGCAATTATTATACTATTATTACATAGAAAAATATAGTATAAAAAAGCCCGTATTTTATTATAATTAATCAAATACCCTAATTTACAGTTCTTACACAGTCTTACTTTATTTATTTTCTGTTCGGATTTTTTTAATTTCACTTCGAAAAGTAAGGGTTAGCCAGATCACCATAAAAACAAAGGCGATTCCCTCGGACAGGGGAAAGGCATACCAGACATTGTTTACTTCCCCGGTTAAAGACAGAAAGTAGGCGAAGGGCAACAACAGCAGAATTTGCCGCATGAAGGACAAGGTCAAACTGGGGAGTCCTTTTCCCAGGGCCTGAAAGGTAGTAGATCCGATGATGGCGGGACCGATTACCGGAAAGCCGATACTGATGGTGCGAAGGGCGGAAACCCCGATTTCCATCAGTTCGGGATCCGTGACGAAAACCCCCATTAACTGACGGGGAAAGAATTGAAACAGTAAAAATCCGCCGCCGGTGATAAAAAAGGTAATCAATACCCCGTATTTCAGGGTTTCGATCATCCGGGAAGGGTTCCGGTGTCCATAGTTATACCCCATAATGGGAATATAACCCTGGGTCACCCCAAAGACCGGCATAAAGACGAAGGACTGAAGGCGAAAGTACACCCCGTTTACCGCCAGGGCCAGCTCATTAATATTGGCGACGATCAGGTTCATGCCCGAAAGCATAACGGATGCCAGCATTTGCATGGTCATGGCGGGAAGTCCCACCTGGTAGATTTTTTTCAAAATATAGGGGTCAAAGGAGAAATTTTCGAATCGAGGCTGAACCTCATTGTTTCCCTTAAACATAATCCAAAGAATAAACAGTGCGCTGAGGGTTTTGGAAAAAACTGTGGCAAGGGCAGCCCCTAACACTTCCAGTCTGGGAAAAAAGCCGATGCCGAAGATCAAGAAGGGATCCAATAGAATATTGACCACAGCCCCCAGCAGCATGGCCATCATGGGAGCAAAGGTGTTTCCCTGTCCCCGAAGAATGTCACTGGTGATTAAGGAAAAAAACAGAGCCACGGAACCGATCAGAATCACTTGGACATACTCCGTGGCATAGGCCACGATTTCCGGATTGTCGGAGAAATTCCCTACTAAGGGGCCCGCAAGGAAAAACCCTGCCAAAGCCATGATGACGCCGTAAATACCGGAGATCACCAGTACATGTTCTGCGGTAAGAACCGCCCGCTTATGATCCCCGGAGCCTAAGAGTCTGGAAATCAACGAATTGGTACCAATACCCGTTCCCACAGCAATAGCGATCAGTATAATATGAAAGGGAAAAGCGATGGAAAGAGCAGCCAGGGCTTCTTCGCTGACTCTTGCCACGAAAAAGGAATCCACCACGTTGTAAAAGGCTTGTACGGACATAGAGATAATTCCCGGTATGGATAATTTAAAAATCAAAGGTAAAATGGGATCCGATCCCAGGTTATAGTTTCCGGTAAGGGCTTTTTTCATGATGATCCTCCTTTAAAATCCCTAAGGAATAATGAGATTCCTTAAAAAACCGTATTTCATTCAGTCAATCTTATGTTATAATAGAACAGAAATCTTTTCAATAGAGGTTTATTTAAATTAAGTAGAGAAGGGGAGAAATTATGGGTGAAAAACAACTGGTATACAAGCCGAAATTTGTAGGGATCCTGCGGGATGTTTTCCTGAGGGGGTTATTATTGGCCATCGCAATTATAATACTTAATTTTTTAAATACCTACCGGGAAGGAATTTATGAACGGCATGGGGTGGACTTTTTCGGATCCTTTACCTTGGAAATCGATTTTCTGGATTTGGGAATCCTGGCATTGATCTACATAGCCACTTTGGTGGTGTTATTTTTCATTGTTCGATTCTTTTTTCGATTTGTGGCGGTATGGTACCGCTTAGGAGGAGAGACCGTAATCGATTTGGAGCAGGGAAAAATTATGGCTACAAAAATGAAGTTTCCCTTAACCCGGGTAACCACGGAAAGCAAATGCCACGATATTATTGAAGTGGAAATCTATCAAAATATCTTTGATCAGGCTTTTAACACCGGTGCCTTGACGATTGAATACTTGGTACTGAGTGATGTGGATTCTCAAATGAAGGATATTCAGTTACTTCATTTGAAAAATCCGGAGCGAAAAAAACAGCAATTGCTGGAATAAATGGGATGGGATAATATGGAAAAAAGCGAAAAGCCTCAGGTCTTTCCGCTTTTTCTTTTTTTTGTCTTTTTTCGCCCTTTTTCTCATTGGATTTTGGTTGCTGTAAATTTGCTTGTTGTAATATATAAAATGATCATGTATAATATACCCTATAGGGGTATACAAAAAGAAAGTAAATGATCAAATTATAAACCTAAGGAGGTTTAACGATGGGAGAAAAAGTAAAAATGGATATCGGGGGCATGTCCTGTGCCACCTGTGCTGCGAATATTGAAAAATCCTTAAATAAAGAAAAAGGGGTTGTGGATGCAAATATTAATTTTGCTACGGAAAAAGCCCATGTGGAATACAATCCTAAAGAAATTTCCATGGAAAGGATCGAAGAAATTATCGAAAAAACCGGCTATGAGGTATTGGATAAGCCGGAGGAAAAAAAAGAACAGAAAAAAACCTTAAAAGTGGAGGGTATGAGCTGCACCGCCTGCGCCAAAAGAATTGAAACCGTTCTTGGGAAACAGGCGGGGGTTGAAAGCATCAATGTCAACTTTGCAGCGGAAAAGGTGAACATTGAATACCGGGAGGACCAGGTCAGTTTTAAAACCCTACAGGAAAAGGTTCAAAAAATGGGTTTTGATTTCCTAGTGGAAGAAGAGCAGGCCGAGGAAGAAATGGACCGGGACGAACAAAAAGTTCAGAAAGCTCAAAAGAAGATGATGTACTCGGCTCTGATCAGTGGTACCGTCATGCTGATGATGGTGATTCATATGTTTATCACAGCCATCCCCGGATATTTTTACATTACGGCGGTACTGGCCTTTCCGAATATTTTCATTTTAGGAAAACCGGTGCATAAAGGAAGCTTAAATGCCCTGAGAAATAAAAGCCCCAACATGGACGTATTAGTCTCGCTGGGTTCCGTCCCCCCCTATATTGTGGGATTGGCGGCGATTGTGCTTCCGATTCAAACCTTTATCGAGATGGCAACCAGTATTATGACTTTTCACTTAATCGGAAAATACCTGGAAGTTCGTGCCAAGGGCCGGGCTTCCCAAGCCATTAAAAAGCTCCTGCAAATGGGAGCCAAAACCGCCAAGGTACTAAAGGACGGAGAAGAAATCGAAGTTCCTGTTAAAGAACTGCAGGAAGGGGACGTGATGATCATTCGCCCCGGAGATAAAATTCCCACCGACGGGCTGGTTATTGAAGGGAAAAGTACCGTGGATGAGTCCATGGCCACGGGAGAGTCCATGCCGGTAAATCGGGAAAAAGGGGACGAGGTCATCGGAGCCACCATTAATAAACAGGGGATGTTAAAGGCGAAGGTGACCAAAGTTGGAAAGGATACCTTCCTGTCCCAGGTGATTAAAATGGTGGAAGAAGCCCAGGGTTCCAAGGTGCCGATTCAGGAATTCGCCGACCGGATCACCAGCTACTTTGTTCCGGTAATTATTGTGGTGGCCATCGGAACCTTTATCTCCTACAATGTGTTTCCCGAGTTTCATGTATCCATTGTGGAGTGGGGAGCCCAGTATTTACCTTGGGTGAATCCCGATTTAACGCCCCTGACCTTGTCTTTTATTACAGCGACAGCCGTATTTGTTATTGCCTGCCCTTGTGCCTTGGGTCTGGGAACACCCACGGCGCTTATGGTTGGCAGCGGCATGGGTGCGGAAAAAGGAATTCTGATCCGTAACGGTGAAGCGGTACAGACCTTTAAGGATGTGGATCTGATTGCTTTTGATAAAACCGGAACCATAACCAAAGGGAAGCCTGAAGTAACCGATATCATTGCTTCCAAAGGATTTGAAGATAAAGAAGTTATTTATTATGCGGCCACGATAGAGAAGGCCTCGGAACATTCATTGGCCCATGCGATTATTGAACGGGCAAAAGATAACAGTATTTCTCTTGGAGAGGTACAGGAATTTGAAGCCATTACCGGACGGGGAGTGGAAGGAACCGTTGATGGGGCCTGGATTTATGTCGGTAACCGGAAATTCATGGAGGAAAAAGGAATTACTTTTGAAGAGGTGGAAGAAAAACTGATCACCTTGGAGGAAGAAGCGAAAACCGCTATGTTGATCGCTAAAGATAAAGAACTCCTTGGTGTAATCGCCGTAGCGGACCCGATTAAGGAGGATTCCCAAAAAGCCATTCAAAAACTGGAGTCCATGGGGATTAAAACCGCCATGATAACCGGAGATAACCAGCGGACCGCCAAGGCCATCGGTAAAAAAGTGGGCATCTCCCACGTGATTTCTGAAGTGCTTCCCGACGGAAAAGTAGATGAAGTCAAGCGCCTGCAGAAAGAATACAACATTGTGGCCATGGTGGGAGACGGAATCAATGACGCTCCCGCTCTTAAACAGGCGAATATCGGGATTGCCATTGGAACCGGAACCGATGTGGCCATTGAGGCCGCCGACGTTACTTTGGTTCGTGGAGAGCTCAGCAGTATTATTACTGCCGTAAACTTATCAAGACTGACCTTTAAAAAGATCAAGGAAAATTATTTCTGGGCCTGGTTTTATAACGGAGTAGCAATTCCAATTGCAATCATGGGACTGCTGCACCCCATGATCGGGGCTGCAGCCATGTCCGTCAGCTCTTTAAACGTAGTATACAACTCCCTTAGAATGAAGCGAAAAAACATTGAACCGGAGTTTTAGAAAAACGGATACCAGGTACAGGATATTAATTGCTGGCTGAAATCTGGAAATTGCAGTCCATCTGAAAATGTTGACTCTAAGAACCTTAAATCCTGATATATCAGGATTTAAGGTTCATTTAATTTTTATGAAAATAATAAAATATTCTTAAGCTATGTTTAGAAGTAAGAGTTATGTTATAATTGATTTTTAAATATATTGCATGAAGATAATTCTCAATTGAACAATATTCATAATACAGTTTGAAAGGTGGGGGAAATATGCCGAAATCTATGACCTATATAAAGGGATATATGGGAAAGTGGCTTTTTTTTGCAACAATTATTGGAATCGCAGGAGGTTTGTCCGCACTGGCGTTAAATACAGGGATTACATGGATTTCTGCCATCGGCGAAAAATTCCCGATATTTTTAGCGCCGGTAATGGGTGGAGTATTGGTTATGTTCATCTTTCAAATTGATGACCAAATCCTGGGGTCAGGAACCAACAAATATATCCTCAGCGTAAATTTATATCAAGGAAAACTAAAAAGCAGAACTTGGGTATCTAAGCTCTTGGCCTCTGCGGCTACCATCGGTTTTCGAGGCAGTGGTGGAGTGGAAGGGCCTATGCTTCTTATGGGAGGAAGTATCGCTAATACCCTTACAAAACTTCCCTATATGAATCGCTGGATCGATAAGGAAGATCATCGTATCCTGACGGTTTGCGGGGCAGCGGGGGCTATTGGCGCCATATTTCGATCCCCCTTGGGGGGAGGGGTCTTTGCGGCGGAACTCTTATACCGGACATCACTTCATTATCATGATGTGTTCCCCGCTATTCTATCTTCTACTATGGGATTTGTAATCTACAGTACTTTAGGGAATACAGAGCCGATTTTTTCCATCCCTGCCTATATACCGAATCCTTCTAATGTTTTATATTTTGTGTTGGCAGGGGTTTTGGCTGGATATGCATCGCTGCTTTTTAAAATACTGTTTCACCAGGTAGAAAAGATGGGCAATTATTTAGAACAGAAAGTTTCAAGAAAATACCTTCCGATTTTAGGGGGAGTCTTGACCGGGACTGTTTTGATGTTTTTTCCCGATGCAGGCGGTACAGGGTCCGGATTTATTCAGGCCTTGATCGACGGTTCCTTTGCAACACAATTTTTATTTTTTTTACTGACAGCTAAAATTTTAGCTACGGCTTTTACGGTAGGTCTTGGTGGCAGCGCCGGTCTTGTTATTCCCGCCCTGTTTATAGGAGCGGTAACCGGTGGAATTCTCGGGAATTTTTTTGCAGTGGAAGGCTCCGGACTGGCCTCCTCTTTGGTAATCTCCGGAATGGCTGCAAGTTTGGCGAGTATCGCTAACGTTCCCATAGCCGCATCGGTTATGCTGATTGAAATGGTGGGATTTCAAGTAGGGGTACCGGCTGTCATCGGCAGTGTGTTGGGATATATTGTAGGGCAAAGAAAAATCGTTTACGGAACCATGCGAAGTCAGGATCCGAATTTTCGAACAGGAAAGGATTTTCGTAAGGTCGATCGGTACTTTGAGGAATAATAAAGGTCTGAGGTCTATATTTTCTTAAAAAGATTGATAATATAAAAGAAATTTGGGTAATACGTAACAGACCCTAATATTCTTTTGAGATATAAGGCATAACTTAGGAGGAAGTAGATGACTCGAAATCGAATATTCCGACAAATGGTTTTTAGTGTTATTGTCCTGCTGAGTACATTAAAATGGTTCTTTTTAGCATCGATTGCCGGGATTTTGGTGGGCCTGGCTTCTGCATTTTTTTTACTAACCCTTGATGCGGGAATCACCCGTGTATCTCAGTGGAATTATTATTTTCTTTTAATTCCCTTGGCCTTTTTCTTAAGTGTGTTATTGGTAAGAAGGTTTGCTCCTGAAGCCAAGGGCCACGGTACGGAAAAGGTAATCGAGGCCATTCATAAAAATTCCGGTGACATGAATGCAAAGGTCGTGCCGGTAAAACTGTTAGCCACATTGATTACCTTGATTTCCGGAGGTTCTGCGGGAAAAGAAGGACCCTGTGCCCAAATTGGTGCCGGAGTGGCTTCTGTATTTGCAAAAATTACAAGGATGAATACGATCGATCGGAAGAGATTTGTTTTATGCGGTATCAGTGCAGGTTTTTCTGCGGTGTTCGGAACTCCCATTGCGGGAGCTATTTTGCGGGAGAAGTTATTTTTGTAGGGAAATTTTCTTATCGGGAGTTTCTTCCTTCCCTGATTGCTTCTTATTTCAGTTTTTTTGTTACTCGGTATTTAGGGGTAAAACACCTAATTTATGAAATCGATTTTGTTATTGAAAGTGAACTGGCCCTGACATTTCATATGCTGGCCCTGGGAATCTTTATCGGGATTGTGGCCATTGTTTTTATTACGATATTAAACCTCATTGAAGGGGGAATCGACAGGATCCCCCTAAGTCCCTACCTAAAGGGAATTCTTGGAGGACTGGTATTGGTTATTGTGGTCTTAGCCAGCGGGTCCTTGGATTATATTGGACTTGGTACCCATGTGATTGACGACGCCTTGGCAGGAAACATTATCCGCCCCGGTTCTTCATTTATCAAGATGATTACCACCTCCGTAACCCTGGGTTCCGGCGGGAGCGGAGGCATACTTACGCCGATCTTTTATATCGGCTCTACCGCAGGGAATTTATGGGGACAGATTGTGGGGAAAGATTTAGCGCTGTTTTCCGCTGTGGGCATGACAGGGTTTTTAGCGGCAACGACCAATACCCCCCTAGCGGCAATATTGTTAGGCATCGAACTCTTCGGAGTAAGAGCCGGTTCTTTCGGAGCCATTGCCTGTGCCGTAAGTTATTTGATTGTAGGACACATGAGTGTTTATCCTTCCCAGGTACTATCGGAAAACAAAACATTTTTTACCGAAACAGAAACGAATTTGGAGATGGGAAAGGTGGATCGCAGTGATTACGTAATTCACGATCCCTTTCTTCGGAAAATTATCAATCGCATAAAATATTATCTGGATAATAAAAAAAGATGAGTAAAAAGTATATAAAGCAAGGAGGAGGATGGAGTGATCTTTGGCGAAAACTTGGGTTTTTGGATTGCCTATTTTATCATATACAGTTTTTTAGGTTGGCTTTTGGAAGTCATCCATGCCTATATAGAAAGAAGAGAGTGGGTAAACCGAGGTTTTATCAAAGGGCCCTTCTGTCCGATTTACGGTTTCGGAGTTCTGCTCCTGTTGGCTATGCTGTCTCCGATTCAGGAGAACGGGTTCGTACTCTTTTTAGGAGCGGTGATTTTAATCACTCTGCTGGAGTTTGTTACGGGATTGGTTTTAGAAACTCTTTTCGGGGCAAAGTGGTGGGAGTACCAGGATGAAAAATATCACATCAAGGGATACGTCTGTCCGAAATATTCTCTTCTTTTCGGAGCGGGGGCCCTGTTCACCATAAAATGGGTTCATCCTCTAGTGGTATCCGGGGTTGAAGGAATCCCGCCGATTTACTTACAGGCCGGTACGTTAATGATCCTTACTTATTTAGTGGTGGACTTCATTCAGACCGTTTTGGAAATCATCGGACTGAATCGACTGCTTAGGGACCTTCAGCAAAAAATGGAGGAACTACAGCAACTGGAAATACGGGAAACCCTGTTGAAGGAGCGAAAAGAAAAGCTGGGGAAAATGGAAAAGCAGGTAGAGGAAATAGAAGTTCGGATGAATATGATCAAAGAACATTTCAAGGAGTTGAGAATCGAATACGAAGCCATGCTCAGAGCAGGGATGGGCCGTTATCGAAGAATCTTAAAAGCCTTTCCGAAGTTCCGGTCCAAACGGTTTCAAAAAGGATATAAAAAGTTGAAAGAGCGCTTTCGGAGTTTTAGAAACGGAGAGCAGAAAAGCGGGAACAATAAATAAAGTTGAGAAATTGCGGAAAGCCGGGAAAATGTCAAAAAAAGAAAATGAAAAAAGTGTAAGGAGATCCTCTCCCTGCACTTTTTCCATTTTAAGCTTCCATAGGCAGGACGTAAAAATACATCAGGAAAAAATGGAATAGACTGCCCAGCATGACGAAGATATGAAAGATTTCGTGGAATCCGAAATGCTTTGTGGTGATATTCGGTCGTTTCAAACCGTAGATGATGGCGCCCACACTGTAAAAAATTCCTCCCAGAAGCAGATAAAAGAAGCCGCCGAAGGACAGGGCCTGATAAATCGGGATGATGGCCACCACCACCAGCCAGCCCATAATTAAATAGATGCCCGTGGAGAACCACCGGGGGGCATTAATCCAAAAGGCCTTTAGAAAAACCCCTCCCAGGGCAAAGGTCCAGATGCCCAACAGCATTCCCGTGCGCCACCAACCCTCCAGGGCCAGCAGGCAAACCGGGGTATAGGTGCCGGCAATCAAGATAAAGATCATCATATGGTCAATTTTTTTCAGGGTACGGATCCCTTTTTCCGATAAAGGAAGCAAATGATACAGGGTACTGGCGGTGTAGAGTAAAATCAAACTCAGTCCGAAAATGGTAAAGGCCAGAATATGCATAGGTTCCCCCTGCCGGATCGAATGAACCAGTAAAAAAATCATTCCGATCAGTGAAAGTACAGCTCCTGCCATATGGGTAAAACCACTGACCGGCTCTCGAAACACTTTTCCCAAAAAAATCCCTCCTAATCATTTCTTATCTAATCTATCTTTTAGTATAACATAAACGATCTAAGGAAAATCCCAGGAAAAAAGAAATTAATAAAATGTGATTTTTGCCACAGTATTCCCGGAGGGGGTCCCGTATACTGAGGATAGAAAATGAAATCCGAAGAAAAACCGGTTGGACAAAAAGGGCAATCCCCAAGGGAAAGGACCAGGGTTTTAAGGATTGAAAATAAAAATCAGGAGGAATCATAATGATAACGAGAGATATTGTACAGATTGATGAGGCCAAGTGTGTAGGGTGCGGACTGTGTATCCCGAAGTGTCAGGAAGGGGCCTTAAAGATTATCGACGGAAAAGCAAGACTCAGCAGTGAAGCTATGTGTGACGGGCTGGGGAAATGTCTGGGAAGCTGTCCCATGGACGCCATTACCATTGTGGAACGGGAAGCCCAAAGCTTTAAAGAAGACCACGAAAACCATGAAAGCAAGGAAAACCATGAAAGTCATGGAGGACATCAAGGTCATCACGGGCACAGCCATGGTCATCACCACGGGCACCAACATCATGATCACCAGGGCCATAGTCATAAAAAAGCCCATCCCGCCAAGGAAGCCACAGGATGCGGATGTCCCGGCAGTGCCATGCAAAACTTTGAAGAAGAAGTCCACGAGGAAAATATCCAAGGGGTATCCAGTGAGGATATGGAAGTACGTATCAAGCCCCAGCTAAAGCAGTGGCCGGTGCAGCTCAGTCTGGTTCCCGTGGCAGCGTCCTACTTTAAAAACTCGGATCTGTTGGTTACCGCGGATTGTGTACCCTATGCCTATCCCAACTATCATTTAGAGCTGTTAAAGGGAAAAAGTGTGGTCATCGGCTGTCCGAAGCTGGACAACAATCAAAGCTACGTAGCAAAACTTACGGAAATTTTTAGAGAAAACGATTTGAACAGCATCACCGTAGCTCATATGGAAGTCCCTTGTTGCAACGGGATTGTTTGGGCCGTGGAAGAGGCCTTGGAAAAATCCGGTAAGAACATTCCCTTAAACAAAGTGGAAATCAGTGTTCGTGGACAACGGAAAAATTAGGATTGTGACATACTCCTTAAATAGGGTATACTATATATAGTACAAAAAGATCAGGGCTTAGGATAAGCCCTTTTTCTTTGAGCAAAACCGAAGAGATAAAGGTAGGTGACCCTATGGCTTCAGCAAAAGAATATCTAGAACGGATTCCCATGTTTTCAGGACTGAAAAAGGAAGAACTGGAGCTGTTATCCAGGTATGAAGTGGAAAAGACGTATCAAAAAGGAGACGTCATTTTCATGGAAGGGGATCCCGGTAAAGCGGTATACTATATTAAGTCGGGAAAAATCAAACTCTACAAAACCTCCCTGGAGGGGAAGGAAGTTACGTTGAATATTTTAGGCCCCGGCAGTATTTTTGCGGAGGTAACCATGTTCAGTGAACGGGACTATCCCGCCACGGCCATGGTGTTGGAGAATGCTTTAGTGGGGATGATTCGAAACGATGATCTGGAAAGAATCGTACGGGAAAACGGGAACATCGCCCTCAGTTTAATCAAAGAGCTGAACCAAAGGCTTTATTATGCCCAGATGAAAATTAAAGATATGGCCCTCCATGATGTCAACGGTCGGGTGGCCAAGGTGCTGTTGGACCTGGCCTATCGTTACGGTAAAAAAAACAGCCGGGGAATTCAAATCGACTTGAAAATGACCAAAACGGAAATTGCCAATATTGTGGGAACCTCTCGGGAAACCGTCAGTCGATCCCTCAGTCAGTTAAAAAATGACGAAGTTATTGATATGAAGGGAAAACTGGTGTACATCAAATCCTTAGAGGACTTGGAGGAGCTGAGTTTATAGGGGCAACGGCATTTCCGTTGTCAGGATAAAAAGGAGGATCACTATGGGTTTTTATGAAGAGTTCAGTAAGTATTACGACTTGATTTTTCAGGCGAAGAAGCCCCAATTGGATTTTATTAAAAAACGGACCCCGAAGAAGGGAAAGATCCTGGACGTGGCGGCGGGGACCGGGAATCATGCCCTTGCCCTGGGGGAAGAAGGGTATGATCTTCGGGCGGTGGAATACGATGAGACCATGCTTGAGGAATTGGAAGAAAAGCTGGAAAAGCGAAACATAGAGAAGCGAAACCTAGAAAAAGAAAATCTCGATGTTATAGCCCGCCGGGGGGATATGAAAGAGATTCGAAGCTATTACCCTGAAAATTTTTTTGATACCCTTTACTGTATCGGAAACTCCCTGGTGCATCTGACCACGGTGGAAGAAATTGAACAATTCCTGGAAGGGGCCTATGCAGTATTGAAAACTGAAGGGACATTGATTATTCAAATCATCAATTATGACCGGATTCTAGACCGGGCTATCAAAGAACTTCCCACCATCATCAATGACCGGAATCCCGAGCTGAAGGCGGAGTTTATCCGGAAGTATGAAAAAATGGAGGCATCCAATCTCCTGGATTTTCATACCCGGCTGACCATTGAACAAAGAGGGGAGAAAAAAGTCTTTGAAAATCATACGCCTCTGCTGCCGATACGCCATCAAGAATTAAAAGATTTGTTTGAACAAGCAGGGTTTCGTAACATTGAATCCTATAGCAATTTCATGGAGGAAGACTATGATCCTCAGGGGCAGCCCTTGATTATGACGGGGAAAAAATTATAAATTGACAAGATTTCCGGAGTATGCTATGCTACATTAGAATATAAAGAAATCCCTTGCGGAAGAAAGCGGGATTCCTGATACCTTTAAAAAGGTCCCGAGAGGCCTAAAGGAGCGATATTAATGATGAATCACACAAAAAAGCGACAAGGCTTTGCCAATTGTGTTACCGGAAAATCCTATAGGATAGACATTCAAGACAATACAGGTTTTTTATAAACCTGCTATTGTCTTTTTATTTTTGTCTGAAACCCTAAAGTACCGAAGAATTTCAGTGAGGAGGCTGCTTATGAAAACCATATTTAAGGAAGTACGGGTGCTGGACCCGGAAAGTGGAAGGGATGAAGTGCTGGATGTGCTCGTTGAAGGGGAAAGAATAAAAGAAATCGGAAAGAGTGTAGAGGCAGGGGAAGGTAAAATCATCGAAGGAAAAGGAAAGTGGCTGGTTCCCGGACTGATCGATGTCCACGTGCACCTTAGGGAACCGGGTTTCGAGTATAAGGAAACCTTTGTAACCGGCAGTCGGAGCGGCGCCATGGGAGGCTTTACAACCATGGCCTATATGCCCAATACCAATCCCGTAATCGATAATCCCGGAATCATAAGAGCGCTTGTGGAGAAAGGAAAAGGGGAAGGCATCATCAATCTTCATCCTGTGGGTTCCATGACCCTGGGCCAGCAAGGAGAAACCCTGGGGGACTACGGAGAAATGAAAAAAGCCGGGGCCCTTGCCCTCAGCGAAGACGGAAAAAGCGTGCTGGACAGCTACGTAATGAAACAGGGCCTGTTAAAGGCCCAAAACGAAGACCTGCCGGTGCTGGTCCACTGCGAGGACCCTTCCTTAGTTGCGGGGGGAGCCATGAACGAAGGGAAAAAAAGCAGAGCTCTGGGGATTCAAGGCATCCCCAACAGTGCTGAAGATGTGATTACCGCCCGGGATCTGATTCTCAGTGGAGAAACCGGAGCCAGGGTGCACTTATGCCATATGAGTACCAAGGGCAGTGTGGAACTTCTACGGGAGGCAAAGGCTAAGAATTCCCGAGTTTCCGGGGAAGTATCCCCCCATCACTTAACCTTCACGGAAGAGATCATTGACGGTATCGATACCAATACGAAAATGAATCCTCCCCTTCGCCGGGAAGAGGACCGACGGGAACTGATTCAGGGTCTTCAGGAAGGGGTCATCGATATTATTGCCACGGATCACGCTCCTCACAGTGAAGAGGATAAAAAGCAACCTTATGAAAAGGCTCCCTTCGGGATTGTAGGGTTGGAAACCGCCCTGAGCATTGGTCTGACGGAGCTGGTCCACACCGGGATTCTCTCACCGGTAAAATTCTTTGAAAAGCTTACCATCAATCCGGCGAAGCTTTTAGGCATCTCCCGGGGGAAACTGCAAGCAGGAGAGATTGCGGACCTTACCCTGATCGATCCCGAGGCCTCTTATGAGATCCGAGTGGAAAACTTTCAGTCCAAAAGCCAAAACACTCCCTTTAAGGGAAGGAAGGTAAAGGGACGGGCGGTCCTCACCATGGTTTCAGGAAACATTGTAATGGAAAACAGTAGGCTAAAGGAGGCAAATAAATGATTGATCAATTAATCGATTCCATTGAAAAACTGCAAAACCCCACGGTGGTGGGACTGGATCCGAGACTGGGATTTATTCCCGGTCATATTAAGGAAGAGGCCTTTGATCATCACGGAAAGACCTTAAAAGGAGCCTCAAAAGCTTTTTATCAGTTCAATAGAGAAATCATCGATGAAATTAAGGATATTGTACCGGCGGTAAAGCCCCAGGTGGCCATGTATGAGCAGTACGGTTATGAAGGGATCAAGGCCTACATGGATACCATAGAGTACGCCAAGGACCGGGGACTGATCGTAATCGGGGATGTGAAACGGGGAGACATTGCCTCCACGGCAAAGGCCTACTCCGACGGCCATATCGGACTGGCGGATGTTGAAGGAGAGAAAATTGAGGTGTTTAAAGAGGACTTTATTACCCTCAGCCCCTATCTGGGCTACGATTCCATCGAACCCTATGTTACGGATTTAAATCAGCGAAACAAAGGATTATTTATTCTGGTGAAGACGTCGAACCCCAACAGCAAAGAGATTCAAAACCTCACCGTTGAAGGAGAACTCCTCTACGAACGGGTAGCAAAGCTTTTAAAGACCTGGGGGGAAGCCGCTATGGGAGACCTGGGTTACAGCCGCATGGGAGCCGTGGTGGGGGCCACCCATCCCGAGGATGCAAAACGGGTCCGAGGGATTTTGCCCAATACCTTTTTTCTTGTACCGGGATACGGAGCCCAAGGGGCCACGGCGGAGGACCTGATCCCCAACTTCAATAAGGGGGGAAAAGGGGCGATTATCAACTCCTCTAGAGGAATCATCGCCGCCTATAAAAATGAAAAGTATCAAAAGGACTTTGATTCCAGGGACTTTGCCAAGGCCGCAAGAGCCGCGGCCCTGGATATGAAGAAGGATTTGCAGCGGGTAATGGACTAAAAGGAGGCGGATATAATGGATAACAAGAGCATCGAGAAAGCCTTGATACTGAAGAATGAAGCCTTAACCCCGGAGATTTATGAAATGGTTTTAGGGGTAAAAAGCACATCGGAGGCGACTCCGGGACAATTTATCAATCTATACTGCAAAGACGGCTCCCGCTTACTGCCTCGACCCCTCAGTATCTCAGAGGTGGACCAAAAGGCCGGTACCCTTCGCTTAATTTACAAGGTACTGGGGAGCGGAACCCGGGAGTTCGCAAAACTCCAAAAATATGAAGAAATCGACTACCTCGGTCCCCTGGGAAAGGGATTCAGCCTGGAATTTGCTGACGAAAAATCAGAAGAACAGGAAATCCTGATTATCGGCGGCGGGGTAGGAGTGCCCCCGTTACTGGAGCTTGCCAAGCAATTACAGGGAAAAAAGCGGGTGTTGTTGGGTTTTGAAAAGGAAAGCATTTTGGTTGAAGATTTTAAAAAAGTTGCAAGGGAAGTGGCGGTTGCCACAACCACGGGAGATGAAGGCATCAAGGGTACGGTGATGGACCTGTTGGAACAGGGGGAGTATGCTCCTGTGAAAATTTACAGCTGTGGACCCAAGGGCATGTTACAGGCGGTACAGGCCTGGGGCCGGGAAGGAAACATCCCTATGGAGCTCTCTTTGGAAGAGCGCATGGCCTGCGGGATTGGGGCCTGTCTGGTATGCACCTGCAAAACCCAGGAAGGGCCCCATGAAGAGGACTGGAATTATAAGCGGGTTTGTAAGGACGGCCCGGTGTTTAAGGGAGAAGAGGTGGTGTTTGAATGAGCAGAAGTGAGAAAGGACCGAATCTAACAGTAAAGCTATCCGGGGTGGAGCTGAAAAATCCCATCATGCCGGCCTCGGGGACCTTCGGTTCGGGAAAGGAATTCGAGGAGTATCTGAATCTGAACCGACTGGGGATGGTGGTGACCAAAGGGGTTGCCGACGTGCCCTGGAAAGGGAATGCCACCCCCAGGGTGGCGGAGACCTACGGGGGGATGCTGAACAGTGTAGGCCTGCAAAATCCGGGGAGCGACCATTTTATCCGGGAGGATATTCCCTTCCTGGAAAGCTATGACACGAAAACCATGGTAAACATCGCCGGTCGAAGCATCGAAGAGTACGTAGGGGTGGTTACGGCCCTTCAGCATCAGCCGGTGGACTTTTTAGAGCTGAATATTTCCTGCCCCAATATTAAAGAGGGGGGGGTGGCCTTCGGTACCGATGTGGATATGGCCTATCAAGTAACGAAAAAGGTAAAGGAAGCGGCAAAACAGCCCTTGATCGTGAAGCTCAGCCCTAATGTAACGGATATCGTGGCGGTGGCTAAGGCCTGTGAAGCCGCAGGGGCCGACGGCATCAGCCTGATCAACACCCTGTTGGGGATGAAAATGGACATTAAGACCCGAAGCCCTCTCCTGGCCAATACCTTTGGCGGGCTGTCGGGACCGGCGATCAAGCCTGTGGCCCTGAGAATGGTCTATCAAGTGGCCAGGGAAATCAATATTCCCATTATCGGCATCGGGGGAATCAGTACCTGGGAAGACGCCTTAGAGTTTATCTTAGCAGGAGCCACGGCAGTACAAGTGGGGACCGCAAACTTTCGAAATCCAAGGGCAATGATGGAAATTATTGAAGGCCTGGAAAACTATTTAAAAGAAGAAAACATCGACGGCATTGAGGAACTCATCGGCGCCGGTCATAAATAAAAGGAGGAAAAATTATGCTAAGTAGAGAGCGAATGATTGAAATTCTGGAGGAAACAGAAGTATTGCTTCGAGGTCATTTTTTACTGACTTCGGGGAAACACAGCAAAGAGTACATGCAATGCGCCAAGCTTTTACAGTACCCGAATTATGCCAAGGAAATCATCGGAGATTTGGCCAAGCGTTTTAAAGACCGGGACATTGACATGGTCATCGGTCCCGCGGTGGGGGGCATTATCGTGGCCTATGAAATGGCCGGACAGCTGGGGGTAAAAAATGTATTTGCGGAAAGAGAACAGGGAAAAATGACCCTTCGAAGAAACTTCTCCATACCCAAAGGGGCGAAAGTTCTGGTGGCGGAAGATGTGGTAACCACGGGAGGTTCCGTTCGGGAAGTCATGGATGTGGTACGGGAGCAAGGCGCAGAAGTAGCGGGGGTTGCAGTTATTGTAGACCGAAGCAACGGAAAAGAGGAATTCGGGGTACCCTTCGAGTCCGCGCTATCCGTAGAGGTCGTGGCGTATGAAGAAAAGGACTGTCCCTTATGTAAAGAAGGAGGGTCCAAGGCCTATAAACCGGGAAGTCGAAATATCTAAAGAAAAAACCGCCGGAAAAACCATGGTTTACCGAAAAGCATCAAATATCAAAGACCTGTGGGAAAAAAGGAGCCTGTCTCCTTTTGCCTCCCCCGGGTCTTTTTTTTATATTATCCGGGGCGGAGGGGATCAAGGATTCGGTGTTTTTTCTGTGGTCTTTGGAATAAAACAGGGTATAAAACTAATTATAAAAGTCTAATAAAAGGAGGGATGCCCTTGGATCCCTATATCAAAGCCTTCACAGGGAAAATCCATTTTCACCGGCACCGGGTTTTTTACGGCTCCAAAAGAAAGGTTATGACCTATGAAAAATGCCTAAAGAATTTTATTATTTACCGGGGGATAGGATTCGCCCGAGGGAAAATCAACCTGGGAACCCTGGACGTTTTGGAACTTCAAGGAAGTCTCCGGGGGAAGGAGGAAGCGGTGAATCGAAAGCTTATTGATAAGAAAATTGCTACGATCAATGAGCGAAATGAGTTCCGGAGTTTCTTTTTCTTTTTAAAAAAGGAGTTTCCGGAATCCTATCATCGCATTCCCTTTGTAAAAAGCGAACGACCGGATTTCATTCTTCGATACAACAATCAAATCCTGGGAATAGAGATTACGGAAGCCATCGACGGAGAAGATGCAAAGCAACGGGCAAAGGTTTATGAAAGTGATCTACGGGGAAGGAAACCGGGAGCCATTGAGCAGTATGTAGACAGTATCCCGAACCCCCCCTTGGATAAATCAAAGATCCCCATAGAAAGATTGATTGATAAGCGGGTGAAGGATAAACGGGAGAAGTTTGAAGAGTTTCAAAGGGTGGATCGAGAGATTCTTGTGATCCTTGCAAATCATGATGAGTTCCAGGATTCCAGGGATGAGGAAAAAGTACGAAGATTTCTGGAGCGAAAAGGCTCTTTGGAGAAGGCGCCCTTTACCCTGGTGGTGCTGAACTTGACCCGGGGGCTGTATGTACACTATCGATGGGATAAGGGCAAGGTAGTCCCGAATAAAAGTGTTGGGAGCCGAAAAAAAGCTTCCCGACCTATGGAAAGAAAGCTTGAAAAAAACCAAGGGAAAAATAAAAGGGAGTAGTTGCTGTTATTATTGCTATGAATGGTATAAATAGGGTATAATTATTAAACGGAAAAGTTGTTGGAATTTTTCCAAAACTACCGAAAAATTGCAAAGGAAGATGCATATGAAAATTGCCATTGTCTACAATCGAGAGAGCCAAGCGGTGATCAATCTTTTTGGAATTCCCAACAAAGAAAAATATGGGCTGAACACCATTTCCATGGTGGAATCCGCCTTAGTGGAACACGGTCATCAGGTGGAAACCTTTGAAGGGGATAAAAACATTATTCGGAAACTGGAAGAGTTCATGCCCCGGGTGGTTTCGGGAGAAAGACCGGGACTGGTGTTTAATTTAAGCTATGGAATACAAGGCAAAGGACGGTATATGCACATTCCCGGGATTCTGGAGATGCTGGGGATACCCTATGTAGGCTCCAATCCCGAGACCCATGCCATCGCCCTGGATAAGGTAATTACAAAAATGATTCTTTTGCAAAGGGGGATCCCTACACCGAAATTTGCGGTTTTGGAAAACCCCAAGGATGAACTCCGGGAAAAATTAACCTACCCCTTAATTGTAAAACCCAAAAGTGAAGCGGTGTCCTTCGGCTTGAAAATCGTTCGAAATCCCGAAGAATTACAGGCGGGGGTGGAAAATATCTACAATGAGTTTAAAGCCCCGACCTTAGTGGAAGAATACATTGAAGGGCGGGAGATCAATATCGGTCTTCTGGGAAATGAAGAAGTGGAAGCCCTGCCTCCCGTGGAGCTGATTTTTGGAGAAGGGGAGAAAATTTTCACCTTTGAGGATAAAACCCAGAAAAGCGGAAGAAGCGTGGGACGGGAATGTCCGGCGAAGTTGACTCCGGAACTGGAAGAAAAGGTAAAGACATTGGCCATTCGAACCTTTAAAGCCTTGGACTGTTATGACAGCGCCCGGGTGGATTTTCGAATCGATGAACAGGGCAATCCCTATGTGCTGGAAGTAAACTCCATGGCAAGCCTGGCCCCCACCGCCTCCTATGTTTATGCGGCGGAAAAAATGGGCCTTCCTTATAATAAATTGGTGCAACGATTAATAGAAGTGGCCTCCCAGCGGTACTTCGGTTCTATTCTGGAGGGACCGGGAGACGGGGTACAGGACTATGAAAGCACGGCTTTTTCCTATATCACTCAAAATCGTGACAGCATGGAAAGTGAACTTCGTTCCTGGACCAATATGTACACCGCCACCGACGATCCCGTAAGCAAGCAGGCTTTTATACGAAAACTGGATTATCGACTGAGAAAGTTAAAGTTGAAAAAGAACGCCCACTACACCGATGGAAAAGCCGCATGGTTTTGGACCGGTAAAAAGGGATTCCAAGAGGGAACTGTATTTGTGATCCCCATGGATATCCCGGGAAACCGGGGAGCCTATCCCATACCCTTTAGGAAAGAGCCGGAAAATCTTTACGGCGAGGGGATTGCCTCTAGCCGGGCAGGGCTGATCTCGGTGCTGAAAGCCTTGGATGCACTGAAACACCTAGGTCGGATGGAGGATGGCAATTTTGGAGTGTTTGTTTATGGGGATGAAGGCTTAGGGATGCGCTACAGTTCCGAGGTTTTAAAAAAAATAAGCAAGAGAGCGAGAAACATCATTGTCATGCATCCCGGCTATAATGATAATAAAGTGGTGAACCAGCGAAGGGGAACCATAAAATTAAAAGTGGTGGTGGAGGGAAGCTCCCTGAGGATCGGAAGCCAAACCACCGCGTCCAATGCCCTGGACTTTTTGTTGGATAAGTCCGTGGATATTAAAAAGATCGATAAAGAAAACAAATACCTGACCGTAGCGATCCAGGATATTCAGTCCAGCCGATACAGCATGCTGATTCCCCACCGGGTGGGGGCCAATATTTTCATCACCTATATTGATGAGGAACAGGCGAAAAAAGTGGAATCCCGGGTACGAAAACTTTTTCAAACGAAGAAAAAAGGCATTAAAACCTTTATCGAGAAACTGGAAGAACGGCCGCCGATGCTGAAGACCAAAGAAAGTGAAGGGCTGATAAGGGAGTTCCAGGAAATTAGTGAAAAGTGGAAGATTCCCTTTGAAGCGGAATCCACCTTGCTTCCTTCCGCCGCGGGGGTGGTCAGCAAGGACTGTGCCGTGGTTTGCGGCATGGCTCCAAGTTCGAAAAACCTGTACACACCGGAGGAATCCATCAGTCGAACGGAACTGGTGCAAAAGACCTTATTGATCAGTCAGTTTTTACTCAAAGAATAGGTTGAATCAAATCCATACCGGCAGTAAAACGTCTACCTATAAGGGGTAGGCGTTCTTAGTCTACAATAATTTATGGAAAAGAAGAATAGACCTTGGAAGAGGAGAAAACTAAGAAAGAGGGATGGTTATGGAGAAAAAACAGGCGCCGGTTTATCGTAGTAAAAACGGAATGGTTTCATCGGCTTCAAAGCAGGCGACGGAAGTGGGAGCAGAAATTTTGGCTAAGGGGGGAAATGCCTTCGATGCCGCCACGGCGGTATCCTATTGCTTAGGAGTTACGGAGCCCCAAGCATCGGGCATCGGGGGACAGTCCATGGCGGTGGTGTATCTCGCGGCAGAAAAACGGTATTTTGCCCTGGACGGTTCGTCTATCGCTCCCTATCATTTTCAACCGAAGGATATGCCGAAAAAACCGCTGAAACTGGGACTTAAAGCCACCACCCTTCCGTCCACACCGGCGTTTTACGGCTATTTGTCGGATAACTACGGTACCCTGCCCTTAAAGGAACTGTTGGCTCCCGCAATCAAAATGGCAACCAAGGGCTTTCCCGTCACCCCCTTGATTCACTCGTTAATTGAACGGAGCAAAGAGGAGTTGAAGAAGGATCCCCAAGCCAAGGAAAATTTTCTTCCCCAGGGAAAACCCCTGAAAGCCGGAGAGATTCTTATCCAGCCGGAACTAGGGAAGATGATGGGACGCATGGGGGAAAAGGGTTGGCAGGACTTTTACACCGGGGAGATCGGAAAGGAAATCATTAGGGATATGGAGGCCCGGGGAGGACTGCTTACCGCCGAGGATTTAAGTCAAATACCGATACCTATCGAGCGCCCGGTTTTGGAAGGCAAATACCGGAAATACGGTATCATTACTTTCCCGCCTCCGGGAGCAGGACGGGTATTGATGCAGATCCTGAATATTTTAGAAAATTTCACGGAAGAGGACATTGACTTGGACAGCCCTTACGGAAGCCTTATTTTAGCCCTGGCTTTTCAGCTGACTCTCAGAGACCGAAAACAGATGCCTCAAAATCCCGATATTTACTTTCAACAGTCGGCTCGCAAAATGACCAACAAAAAGTACAGTCGGGAGGTCACGGAGAATATTCGCAGAATCATTGATAAATATTCCGAGACGGTCAGTCATCTTCCGCCGGATACTTCCGGAGAGACCACTCACTTTTCCGTGGCGGACGGGGAAGGGAATATCGTGGCGGTAACCCAATCCATTGAATTGGTTTTCGGTGCCAAACGAACGGCTCAGGGGTTAGGCTTTTTTTATAATAATTACATGAGCGCCTTTGAGTACAAGGACCGAACCCATCCCTATTATCTGCTTCCGGGAAACAAACCCTGGAGCAGCGTGGCCCCCACCATTGTCACTTCCAGAAAAAAGCCTTTGCTGGTACTGGGCAGTCCGGGAAGTGAGCGGATCTCCACGGCCCTCAGTCAAGTCCTTCTTCGGTATCTCGATGGAAAACAGGATCTCTCCCGGGCTATTGAAGAGCCCCGGTTTCATACCTCGGACCTGAAAAAAATGCAGCTGGAGAAAAAGCGGTTTTCCAGGGAAATTGAAAGCACCTTTGAGGAAACGGGATTCGATATCCGCCGCCGGGGATCCTACAGCTTTTATCTCGGTTGTGTCCAGGGAATTGAACTGCCTCATAAAAAGAACGGATACCAATTTTATGGGGTGGCAGACCCGAGAAGGGACGGAGCGGCGAAGGGACCGGAGTGAAAAAAGGACGTCTCATAAGCGGTAGGGGATAAGGCGTAGAGGAGAAACCCTTAGGAAACAGGCAGGTTTGTAAAATGGGAACCGGACAGGCTGAGAGGAGAGAAAAAATTGAATAAGGAAAGATTACCGGTTATAATATCCATACCCCATGGGGGAAGTGTTGTGCCGAAGGAGGCCCGGGAAAGCTTTCAGCTGGAGGAACAGGAAGTTTTACGGGACGGGGATACCTGGACCCGGGACATTTTTGATTACAAAAAGAAGGTCTTGGCCTTGGTGGATACGGAAATCCCCCGGGTGGTGATCGATTTAAATCGAGAAAAGGAGGATCTGCCTCCGAAAAATTTTGACGGTGTGGTAAAGAGCAAATCCGTGTTTTTGAATCCCGTATGGAAAAATCCCCGGGGACCGGAGGAAAACCTGCGCAGGACCTTGATTGAAAAATACTACGATCCTTATTACCAAAAGGTTTTAAAAGCTCTGGAGAATCCGGAAATAAAGCTTGGGATAGATTGTCACAGTATGCTCCCCGAGGATCCCTTTGATAAAAGGGCGAAAAAAAGACCCCTGTTTTGCATCAGCAATCGGGGAGGTCTCAAAGGGGAGTGGGTAAAGGCCCCCCTGAGTGCACCGCCGGAAATGCTGTTGGCCTTTAAAGAATTGCTAGAGGGGGAGTTCGGAAAGGAAAGCGTACAGATCAACAATCCCTTTACCGGGGGCTATATCACCCGCTATTTTGGAATGAAAAAGGGGGTGCCCTGGATTCAACTGGAGGTAAACCGGAGTCTTTATCTTCCCCCCAAAGGACCGATAACTTCCACTCCCCGAGGGGAGCACCGGGAACGGGTAGATATGCTGAGTCATGGGATTTTCAACGGAATCAAAGGACTGAAGCTGTAACGAAAAATAAGCTGAAGATGACAAAAACTCCGTCCCGCTGTCATCCTGACAGCGGGACAGCGGATGACAGCGGGACGGAGTTTTTGTCATCTTTTAAAATGAACTTTTTGCCGGCAGGCACGTTATATTTAGGGAGAGGGTAATATGACGGAACGGGAATTGATAAAAAAAGCCCAGGCGGGCCATAATTCGGCGTTGAATCAGCTTCTTCTGGACAATTATTCAATACTGAAGGGCTATTTAATCAAGCTCACCCTACAGAAGGAACTGGCGGAGGACCTTACCCAGGAGACCCTGTTAAAAGCGGTGACCAAAATTCAGGACTATGAGCCCCGGGGAAAGTTCAGCACCTGGTTGATTGTTATCGGAAAAAATCTCTACTTTGATTATTTGCGTAAAAACAAAAATCTTCGAAACTATGAAGAATATGATTCCGTGGAAAAAAACAGGGTGGGAAACCAAGAGGCCAGTGCGGAAGACCATGTGATCAGTGGTTTAACCTTTGAGAAAATGCGAGAGACCTTAGGAACGCTCAGTCGGGAAAAACGCAGTGTGTTTATTTTGAAGCATTATTACGGATACTCCTACAAGGAGATTGCAGAAATCGAACAGTGCCCCATCGGCACTATACGTTCAAGGTTACATAACAGCATAGAGGATATCCGAAGGGTCATGGAAGAGGAGGGGTTGGATGGATTCTAAATGTAGAAAAAACCAGGAGAAAATGCTGGACTGGTTTTATGAAGAACAAGAAGAAAAGAACTGGGATTTTGATCATGTCCGGCAGTGCAGGGCATGTCAGGGGTATTATGAGAAACTGGGGACAATAGAGCAGGAACTGCCGAGGGAGCCCCTGGAGTTTCAAGCATCGGAGGCTTTCATCCGGACCCTGGAGGATAAGGTTCGGGAAGAAGGGGTCCGGAGAGGGGAAAGCCGGGATAAAAGACGGATGTTAAAAGAACTGGGAGCTTTTCCCGCGGTGGCTCTTTTCCTTTTGCTTGCCATGGGCAGCCTCTTTTACTACGGCATCGGCCCCTCCTTTATCCAGGTGCAATTGACTGGGCTGATATTGTTTCCATTGATCATTCCTATTCTGGGAGCCCTTGAAAAGAATCGACAGCGGGGACGTGATATTTATGGCTCATGATTTATCCGAGGTACCGGTGATCCTTTGGGTATTACTGGGGAGTGTTTTGCTCCTCCAAGGCTCCTGGATGTTTTACGACGCAAAAAAACGAAGGGAATATCCCTGGATCTGGGGAATTTTCGGACTGCTGAACACCCCCACAAATTTGCTGATTTACCTGGTGGTCACAAGAATCATCAAAAAGAAAAAAACCTGCCCCCACTGCGAAGGGATGGTGGAGGAAAAGGCGGTGTACTGCAGTTACTGCGGTGAAGAAATTCCCGGGAATCGAATGGAGGAAAAAGGAAAATAAAAAGATACCCATAGCATCAATGAAAATTGATTATATGGGTATCAATGTTTATAAATAGAAACTAAATAGCTAAAAACTAAATAGAGCTTAAATGGAGTCTCAGAGCTTTGCAACAGGCCTCAGGTAACCGGGGGAAAACCCCGGTAAAGAACTTCAAAAAGAAGGTGAGAACAGTGAAGATTGAAATAACGGAAAAAGCTAAAGAGTACGCCCTAGAAGTGAATAAACCCGTTATCATCCGATACGATAAAAAAGGCTGATGCCACAGCGGCTTTCGCTATGTCCCGGTGATTGACTTTAGCGAGGGCAAGGATAATCTGGAAGATTATCAAAAGTATGAAATTCAGGGAATTACGATGTATATCAGCAAAAAAGCGGAATTGGATAAGGCGTTGGAGGATGAAAAAATCCACATCGATGTAGCACAGTTATTGAAATGGAAAAAGCTTACCGTAGAGGGGTTGAAGGTGGTATAAGCCCGAAGACCCCCCCGGTATGAATGAAAAGGATCCTTTGAGTGTTGTCAAAGGTTCCTTTTTTGATTTCTTCTGTCAAACCGTATAGCGCTTTCCCCGTATAAACGGGATCCAGGAGAATTCCCTCGGACCGGGCAATATGTTGCAGGAAATGCCACTCTACCTTTCGACTCTTTCCGTAACCCTCGCCCACATAGCCGTCAATGATTTGAATGTTCTCCGGTGCGAACAAAGGGTGGTCAGCCTCCGGGATATGGGTATCCGGGATATGGGTATCCGGGATATGGGTATCAATGTAAGGGATCGCTTCTTGAAGTATAAGAGATATCCGATGTTGAAAGGTTTTGGCGTCGGCGGCGATATTAAAGCCGATGATTTCCCCCGGGTAGTCATACATCGCCTTTCCTAAAATCAGCCCTCCCAAGGTGGAACCGGAGCCCGTAGGCACAACCACGGTGTCAAAGGAAAAGCCCAGGGCCTTTTCCTGCTGTTGAATTTCCTCAATCACATCCCGGTAGCCGAAGCAACCGAGACCGTTAGAGGCTCCTTCGGGAATGATGTAGGGGGTTTTGCCTTCCTGTTTTAATTGGGTGGCCAGCTCCTCCAGGATTTCCCCCCGGCGATGCTGATAGTCGGCTTCGCTGATCCGCTGAATATCCGCTCCGAATAGATGATCCAGCAAATAATTGCCGATCATTTCCGGTTCCCGGTTTTCTTTGAGCACCAAATATACGGGAATCCCCAGTTTAGCCCCAAGAGCGGCGGTGGCCCGACAGTGGTTGGACTGGATGGCGCCGCAGGTAATCAGGGCATCGGCCCCTTCCTGTAAGGCTTCTTCCATTAAGTATTCCAGCTTTCGAATTTTATTTCCGGAAAACTCCAGTCCCGTTTGATCATCTCTTTTGATATAGATTTCGGGACCCTCTAAGGACTTGCTTAATCGATCAAGCTTTTCAATTTTTGTAGGCAACGTGGCATAGGATCGTTTGGTTGGCATAATGACCTCCTTACAATTTCGGTTTACAGAATTTCCATGGTCTTGATCCGTCGAATGGTTCCCAACAGGCAGAGGGCGGTTAAGACAAGCGTACTTACCAACACCGGAGCCAGGGAAGACCAGTCAAAGAAAAATTTCGCGCTCTCCTCTATTAAACCGTAGGGAAGGAAATTTTGCAAGGCACTGAAATTATTCAACAGAGGAAAAACCAAAAAGGAAACAAACAGGGTCAACAGTACAGAGGGGATGCCTTTTTGGATGAGACTGATGAAAAAAAACAATAGGGATAACAGAAAAATAAAGTACAGAGCAAAAAGCAAGGCCCCTTGCAGCACTCCCGGGAGATCGAGGCCGGTGTATTCAAAGAGCATCCGGCCGTAAAAATTATTAACCATAAAACCCACCAGGGTGGCAATCCCAAGGCCGGTTCCGTAGAGGAGAAATTTTGATAAAACCAGGGTTGTGGCACTTCCCCCTTTGCTTCGGGGAAGAATCCAGTATTTTCGTTGTAGCTCCTGGGAAAGGGTTCCCATAATCGTCAGGGTTACCACAATCAGTCCGATCTGGGAAAGATTGGCCATATAGCTCCGGAGAAGTCCCTGCTGGGAGGTATCCATCATCCCCATCATGGCAGGATCAAAGCCTTCACTTTCAAGAATCATGGGAAGCATGCGGTACAGTATCGGCTCCATCAGCCCGAAGAGGATGTAGGCGATGAAAAGGATTAATAATCGATAGGTTCTTAGATTTTCAAGCATCTCTTTTTTAAAATAAGCGGAAAAGTTTTTCATTTTCCATTCACCACCTTCACAAAAATATCTTCCAGACTGGAGCGTTTCAGGGACAGGGAAATCATCGGCAGGGAAAATTCACTGAGGACTTCCAACAGCTTTCCCTGAGCTTTTTTTCGATCATGAACATAAAGGGTCATATGATTGTTATTGATATTGATTTTATCCACCCAGGACTGCTGCAGGAGGGGCTCCTTAAGGGCGCTGCAATTGCCCTCCCATTGAATCTCATAGACCGGCTGCAGGTATCTTTCCTGGAGGACTTCCAGACGTTCTTCCAAATGGATGGTGCCTTCGTGGAGAATGGCAATGCGGTCACAGATTTTTTCCACATCGCTTAGAATGTGGGTGGACAGAAAAATCGTGGTCTTTTCATCCTTGAGGCCCAGGATGATGTCCAAAAGCTCCCGTCTACCCTGGGGATCCAGGGCCGAGGATGGTTCGTCAAGAAATAAAATCTTCGGACGGTTGTAAACCGATACCGCAAGCCCCAGCCGTTGCCGCATCCCCCGGGAATAACCGCCGATTTTTCTTGAGGCGGCTTCCGTTAAGTCCACCAGTTGTAAGAGTTCCCGGTTTCTCTGGTCAATGTCTTCCCTAGGATAGCCGCTGATCTTTCCGATGTATTCCAGGTACTCGATCCCCTTCATATAAGGGTAGAACTGAGGGTCCTCGGGAAGATAGCCGATGATTTTTTGCAGTTTTTCGATGTTGCTCTGTAGGGGGAGTCCGTCAATGATGATTTCTCCCTCTCTATAGGAGGTAAGACCTGTAAGAATGTTCATGGTGGTGGTTTTCCCCGCACCGTTCTGGCCCAGGAATCCGTAGATTTCTCCGGGCTGAATGGAAAAATCGATGCCCTTCAGAACCTCATGTTTTCCGAATTGTTTTTGTAAGTTTTTCACCTGTATCATGTTAGTGCTCCTTTCGTCCGAATAGTAAAAAGGCGATAGGCCCCAGGGTGTTTATCAAAAGCACGATGGCAACCCACCATAGTTCGGAGAGGTTACGTACCCCCCGATTGCCGATGATGGAAAAGCATAAAATCTTCAAACCCAGCTCCAATAGCACTAAGGGGACAATCATTAAAACAATTTCCATGGTTTCCAGATTTCCGAAAAATTCCTGCATCACTGAATCAACCTCCGATTTCTTTATTAATAAAACGAAAAAAAGTGGAAAGAAGTTCATTTTTTTAAAAAGAAATATAAAACCCGGAAGAAAAAAAAGCATCCCCGGAAAGTAAGGGATGCTTGTGGGAAGCAAAGGGTATGAAGCTATTCTTTCTTTTTCGTATCCACCGGGATCTTTTCCGCTTCGCCAACCCAGGCGCCGGCATTTAAATCAATTTTGTTATTCCACTTGGCAACCACACTGGTTACGGATAAGTCTCCGGCAATGTTGTTCATGGTTCTAAAAGCATCCAGAATCGGATCCACTCCGGCGACAAAGGCCACAACACCCAGAGGCAGTCCGAGCTGTGTAAGAACCATAGAGAGCATGATCAGACCCGCTCCCGGCACACCGGCAGTTCCGATACTGGCCAGTACCGTGGTGGTTACAATGGTCAGTTGTTGAGCAAGGCTTAGACTCTCGCCGATCAGGTTGGCGGCGAAAATCGCGGCAACCCCTTGGTACATGGCGGTACCGTCCATGTTAATGGTAGCCCCTAGGGGTAAGGTGAAGGAATAAATACTCTCGTCAATCTTTAAATTATCCTCCGCAGTTTTCATGGTAATCGGTAGCACGCCTGCACTGGAACGGGTTGCAAAGGCCATGAGTAATGCTTCCTTGGCACCGCTGAGAAATCGCAGGGGGGATTTTTTCAAAATCAGGGTGTTCAGTATCAAGCCGTATACTAAGAAAATATGAAGGGCCACACCGATGACAAAGGCGGCGATTAATATGCCGAAATCCACTAAAGCTTCCGGGCCCGCATTTCCAAAAGTTGTAGCAAGGAGGGCGAAAACTCCGATAACACCATACTCCATAACCCCCCGAACGATTTTAAACATAACTTCGGAACCGGTTTCTGTGATGCTGAAAATGGTATCCACGCCTTTTTGTATTTCCGGAGTGGCGGTCTCTCGAAGGAAGGCCATACCGATGCCAAAGATAATAGCAAAGACCAGTACCTGAAGAATTTCCGCATCCGCCATGGCTCGGAATACATTACTGGGCACAAGGTTTAAGAATACATCAATCATTCCCGGTGCTTCCGAGGGATCCATGGTAAAGTCTCCCGGTAAGGTAAGACCGGTTCCCGGGCTGAAAAGGTTGGCCATAGTCAGTCCGATAACGATGGCTATCGCCGTGGTTAAGATATACAGCACTAAAGTTTGTCCACCTACACGACCCAGTTGATTGGGGGTAAGCTTTTTCATAGCGGTAATCAGGGTAAAGATGACGATGGGGATAACCACCATTTGAAGCAGTCTTAGGAATAAGGTTCCCAGGGGCTCGATCACGGTAATGGGTTCCCCCACAATAAGACCTACAATGATACCTAATACGAAGGCGATTCCCATTCTCTGAATAAAAGGTATAGATAAGTAACGTTTGAAAAAACCTTGTTGATTTGCCATAAACAACCTCCTTTAAAGTAAAATATTTGAATATTCAATTAATTATATCAAACTCCAGACCTAAGTACAATAAACTTTCGTTTTTCTTTAAAAGAATTTTCATGATATAATCAAGGGAACTAAAAAAAGTTTTGCAGGAATACTTTGTCAAGGTCCCCTTGGGGGCTTCGGTAATCATGAAAGGAGGGGGGAAAGCCCATGTTTTATTATCCGATTGACCGGGAAGTTGAAATGAGGTTGCTGGAACTAAAAGATGCGCCGAAGCTGTACCGGCTGATTCAGGAAAATCGGGGACACCTGAAAACCTGGCTCGGGTGGGTGGACAGTGTGAACAGCCTTCAGGATACCAAGCATTATATCAAAGTGGTGCAGAGTAAAATGATTGAAGGCCACGGATTTCAAAGCAGCATCCGGGTGAAGGATGAACTGGCGGGACTGGTGGGATTTCATAACTTCAGTAGCCAGAACCGTTCGGTAGCCATCGGCTACTGGTTGGGGAAGAAATATCAGAAAAAGGGTTTGGCTATTCGCAGCACCAAAGCCTTGGTGGAATATGCCTTTATGGAGTGGGATATTCACCGGATTGAAATACGATGTGCCGCGGAGAACTTCTCCAGTCAGCAGATTCCCGAGAAACTGGGGTTTCAAAAAGAAGGGGTGCTGCGTGAGGTGGAGTGGCTGTATGATCATTATGTGGATCATCAGGTCTATAGTATGATTAAGCGGGAATGGGAAGAAAAAAACAGGTAATGGAGTGAAAATATGAAGATTGAGTATATTGAGCGAAAAACCGGAGAAGTCAAAGAGGAAAAGGTTCCGGGAAAGGTATTTTTGCAGTGGATTTATGGGAATCGACTGGGAAAACTTACCCTGGGGACCCTGGTCAAACGAAAATGGTTTTCCAAGCTTTACGGGATAAGCCAGGACTGGTCCTTTAGCAAAAGAAAAATCAAAAGCTTTGTTGAGAATCAGGGGATTAATCTTAAGGAGGCGGAGCGGGAAAAACCCGGGGATTACCATAGTTTCAATGATTTTTTCACCCGGAAATTGAAAAAAGAGGCAAGACCCGTAGAGCAGGACGCCAAAACCCTGGTATCTCCGGCGGACGGGAAACTCTTCGCCTACGAGAACATTGATCGGGAACAGGTGGTTCAAATCAAGGGGCTAAGCTACAGCCTGGCAGAACTGATCGGAGATAAAACCCTGGCAGAGGTTTACCAGGGGGGAAGCAAGATCATTATCCGCCTCGCCCCCAGTGATTATCATCGTTTCCATTTTCCCGACAGCGGAGTTATGGGGCATACAAAGGAGATTAAAGGGCAGTACAGTTCCGTAAATCCCATGGCTTTAGAGAAAATCATCCGACTGTATGTACAGAATAAACGGGCGGTGACTAAGTTTCGATCCCAGAATTTTGGAGAGATGCTATACATAGAAATCGGGGCTACCTGTGTAGGCACCATTGTGCAGACCGCAACAGAAAATCAACCGGTAAAAAAGGGGGAGGAAAAGGGATACTTTGCCTTCGGAGGTTCCACGGTGATCCTGTTTTTCAAACCGGGGGAAGTGAAAATCCATAAAGATTTACTGGAGCATACCCAACAGGGTATGGAAACAAAGGTTTATATGGGGCAAGGGATCGGAGAGAAACCGGAGTGAGCCGTAAAAAAGACGAAGATCCCAGTGAGGTCTTCGTCTTTCATTGAATTTTATTGAATGTTACGATTTACTGCAAAGCCGGAAAAAATTAATTCTTTGTGGCAAAGGTGGTGAACATTTCGGTTCGGGCTTTGCAGATGGGACAGTCATCTTCCAGGGCACCGGTTATGGTGTAACCACAGACGTCACAAACATGAACCGTACTTTGGTCGAAGTCCTTATTGGCGTCCACCGCTTCCTTGGCTTTACCGAAAAGCTCGGCGTGGGTCTTTTCCGCTTCTAAGGCAAACTCAAAGGATCGAATGCTTCCCTTTTCATCTTGCATATTGGCCACGGAAATAAAGGCGGGATACATTTGCTCCACTTCGTGGTTTTCCCCGTCAATGGCTCCTTGAAGATTTTCCGAGGTGTTGGTAAGGCCAAAACCGGCTCCCGCAGTTACGGAAGCGTCTCCTACTTCCTTGCGAAGCTCCCGGAAATGATTGCCTGCATGTACCTGTTCGGCGTAAGCTACGGCATCAAAAAGGTTTCCTACATTGGGATAGCCTTCTTTTACGGCGGCCTTTCCCCAGTAGATATAACGCATGTGAGCCATGGACTCTCCACCAAAGGCGGATTTTAAATTTTCAGCAGTCATTGGATTCATAAAACATCTCTCCTTCATTATTAGTTGATTTTGCATACAATTTCGCACACAAGTTACCTATACCCCAAGGCCGGTATAATAATCAAATTAAGTTGGAAAATCCGGCAGTGAAGATATAAGTAAAAAAAGTATACCATAGAATCCCTTCTAGTCAAGGAGGGAAAAAACCGATATAATAATTATTCAAGGGATATAACGGTTCCGAAAGAACACCCTACATATAATGGGAGGAGGAAGGGTATGGGCAGCAGCAAAAATAACAGGAATAAGAAGGGGAACACAAAAAAAACGGGGAAAAGCAAAAAGCAAAGCCAGGGAGAGAACTTCTGGTCCATTACCGGAAGAACCCTTCGGGAGGCCACCATCTGGATTTTTTCCGTAGTTATCATCACGGGACTGTACGCCTTGATAATGGGGAACCCTCTGCTTTTTACCATACATCGAAGTTTATATATGATTGGAATGGCCCTGGGGATTTATGCAATACTGGAAAGCATTATCAAAAAAAACCGGAATTTAAAAGAGGAAAAAGCAAAAAAAGAAGAGGCGGAACGAGTGCGTAAGCAGCGAAATATCGGAATTTATCGAGGATTTATGGTAATGGGAGCGGCTTTCATTTTGGAAATAATTGATTATGTTATACAGTAAGAAGGCGGCAAAAAAATAAAGAATACCAATCGATCACAGAAGGAGGGAGTTTATTGCAATTAAAAGAAATTACCAAGGAGCATCTCAATGAGGTGCTGGAGTTTGTGGTACTGATTTCCGATGTTCGGTTAAAGAAAACCAAAACCGATAAAGTCTATGCGGATCTTACGGTACAGGACGCATCAAAAATCATGGAGGTAAAATGCTGGGATTATGAGAAATACCAGCATATTTTTGAGGAAATCGAAGCCAACGATCCCGTGGAAATCAAAGGGGCCGTGGGAGAATACAACGGTCAGCTCCAGTTGACGGTAAAAGAAGTCCGAAAACTGCCAAAGGGGGAATACCAAGTTCAAAACCTGATTCCCACCAGCACCTGGGATTATGAGGATATGGAAAAGGGCCTCCGGGTGTTTTATGAAAAAATTGAAACCCCGGAATTTCAGCAGCTCTTGGATGCCTTGGTTTTCTCCGAGGCCTATTATGAAAAATTCATGACCTATCCAGCGGCGAAGAAGGTGCATCATAACTTTTATCACGGCATCCTGCAACATACCCTGGAAGTGCTGAAATACAGCTTGACCGTAGCCAAGACGAAAAAGCTGAGCCAGCGGCAGATTGACCGCCTCATGGTCATAGCCTTCCTCCATGATTGGGCAAAGATTAAGGAATACGCCCCCCTTCCGAAAAATGATTTAACCGATGAGGGGATCATGCTGGGACATATTTTCCTCGGCAGTCATGAAGTGTTGAATACCATCAACACTATTGACGGATTTAGGGAAGAGGATAAACTGATTATTTTAAACGGTCTGTTGGGCCATCACGGCGCCCTGGAATGGGGGTCCCCCGTCCTTCCCAAAACCATTGAAGCCCAGATCCTTCACCAGGCGGATAAACTCTCCGGGGACATTGAAAGCATCTTATCCTTCGTGGATGAAAACCAGGATGAAGAATCCTTTACCCCGAAGCTTTGGAATATGGGTACGGGGTATTATAAAAAGTAGGGGGCCCCTGCTAGAATTAAGGATATCAAAGAAGTTGACTAAAGGAGCAGTCTGTAAAGGACTGTTCTTTTTTTAGTGCTGCACTTTTTCTTTGAAGTTTGGCATTGAGTTCCTCTTCGGACATGTTCTTGTACCGGCTTTCTTTCAGATGATAGCTAGGTTGAGTCTTGTGGGAAGGGGAGGGAACCCTCGGGACATTTGCCGCAGCTTTATAAAGCCCTTGGCTTTCCCGTCGTCCCGACAGGTCTTCAAGGACCTTGGTAAGGTACTTCCCGTAACCGAAGGTGGATACCGGTTTGGTCTCGATAATGGCAATCCCCTCCCTTAGCAGTTCTTTCCCGTAGGTTTCCATTAAGGCTTGATGGACTTCCTCCGGGGATTTATGTAGATGGCTTTGGGGGTGTTCTTTTTCTTTCCTGCGCTCTTCAGTAGATCGATAGATATCATTAAAATCAGTATCACTTAAATCAGTATTACTAAGATCAGTATTATTAGGGGGTAATTTACGGCCCTTCTGAGGGGAAATAATCTCTTCTCTAAGGAGTACCTTTTGGGTCTTCTGAGAAGGCAAAATATCACCTTCGGGGTGTAAACGTTGGGTAGTCTGAGGAGGCATATCGCCCTCACTGAGGTGTAAACTTTGGGTTGTTTGAGGAGACATATTGCCCTCTCCGGTGTGTTCACTTATGGTTTGCGGAGATGACATATTGTCCTCTAGGAGAGGTGTATTAGCTTCCGGGGCAGCGGGAGCCAGCTCCTCTGTTTCCGGTTTTGCCAAGTACAGACGACTAACTCTTCCAAGCCCCTCTTTAACTTCCATCAAGAGCTCCGCATCTTTCAGTTCTTTTTTGTATTTTCCTACGGTTTTCGAATTGGCATTCATAACTTCCGTTAAGCTCCGCTCCGATTGCGGCTTTTCATGGAAGGCTCGAAGATCTCCCTGGGTGGGTTTTACCTTATATTGAAGGTAGTACCGCCCCTGGTTATCCCGCCAGTTGTTTATCATGGACAATTGAAGGCGATCAAAAAAAATGGCATAAAGCACCTTCGCCCCGAAGGAAAGCTCCCGATACTTTTCATGGTTGATGATCTCTTTGGAAAGCTGATAAAACTGGATGGAACTTCGGTCCTCCACACTGTAAAGCCGACTTTCGATAGAATTTTTACCCTTTGACATAGCATCACTCCTTGTATTTTTTTACCTTCGATAATAAAAGGCAGTATCTTATACCAAAAATATTTGAAAATACAATAGGTAATTTGGAAAATTCAAAAAAATCTTCTTAGAACTTAATTGTAAAAGTAAATTAGACCCTTAGTGAAAAATAGAGGTATTTTTTTGTAATAATTACAGAGTATTTACTAAGCATTCAGGAGAAGGAAGAGGTATAGTTGTTATATAAGTCTAAGGAACTAGAAATTTATAATTTTTTTAAAATTTAGAAGGTATATTTGTAAGAGATGTAGAAGTAATAACTAAGCGATTTAATATTTTCCAATTAAGTAAAATATTAAATAAAGGGAGGGAGACTATGCTGGAACATGTAAAAAATATTGGGGGTTACATTTTAAGTGCGAATGCTGAAGAGTCTGTTGTGGATCATATGGTTAATACGATTAATTCCGATACTATGGAAACCATTGTGGAGGTATTAATTGAAGACGGTAAAATCAGCTTGGAACCGAGAGAGTTTGAAAGAAATATTGCCTCTAAAGCTCTATTCTATCAAAAGGGTAATGGTGTTTTAGGAGGGGGAGTGCGATTAGATTATTATTTTCAAGAAGATAATAAAGGCGAGTATAAAGGGAGGAGTAAACTGAAAAAAGCCTGTGAGTTTTGTGAAGTTGGTCAGTATTATGAAGAAATTCAAGAAGCGGTGGAAGCTTATTTAAAAGAAAGAAGTTCCGAAGCTTTTTTGATTCTATTGGTCGATGGATTGACACCCCGGGAAAAATTAACTGAAAAGTTTTTGAAGAAGATGTACGAAACTATGTTTAATCAACTAGATGGAGAGCACGTATGCCACTTATGCGGTGAGGAAGGCATAGGATATAACACCGGAGTATATCGATTTTACACGAATGACAAAGAAGTATATGGAAATATTGATGTGAAGGAAAAGTCCGGTTTAGTTTTAGGCAAAGACTGTCTGGAAAAAGTATTATTGGGTAAGCGTTATGTAGAAAAAGAGCTATCGGTATATTGGAAATCATTTGGGAAGAATGTCATGTTTCTACCCCATGGTTTTGATGATGAAATGGAAGGAATTTTTCAACTGGACGGAAGTTTACGAGAGGAAGAAAAAAAAGAATCCACCCATTTATTAGAACGATTGAACACTGCTGAAGAACTAGTGTTAGAGGATCTTGCTAAGGGAAATGCTGCCATTGATATCCTGTTTTATGAAGATGATGGCAAAGCCTTTAAGCTGGACTATCAGATTCAAAGTATTATGCCCAGTCGTTTCGGTTATCTGGCTGAGCGTTTAAAGCATTACAATCAATTAAAACTGTTTATGGTATTAAGAACCATGTCTGCGGTGAAAGTAACATTAGATAGTATTGAAAACACTTCAGGAGAAAAACTAAAATGTTTGGATGCGGTTTTTTCCGGTAGACCAATGGAAAGAAACACTTTTTTTAAACGAGCCATGGCGGTATATAAACACCATGAAATGAAAGGAGAGAAGAAATTTCGAGTAATGGAACAAAACCATAAAATCTACAATTTCCTATGCGATTGTGGAGTATTGGAAAAGGGGTGGAATACTATGAAAACATATCATAATTATGAAGAACTGTTTGAAGAAAATCCAACATATTTTGACAGTGATGAGAAAAAGGCCTGGTTTATTTTAGGTAGATGCTTTAACTATATGATCTATCAAATGAAAAAAGGGAAAAATGCTGAAGAGGGAGAAGATAACCGAGTTTCTTTGGAAAAAGGATTTTTCTTTTCTCGAAAGTTTGACTTTAAAGATTTTATATATTTTTCCAATCAGATTAGCGACAAGGCGGAAAAATATAAAGTGCACAACTCTTATTTGAAAAACATGCAAACCCAAGCCAAGGAATTAATGGCTGAAAGAGAAAGGAAACTCTCTAACGATGAGGCGAAATACTTATTCTTCTGGGGAAAAGATGCATATTTTGATAAGCAAAATAAAAACGTGGTAGAGGAGGAACAGTAATGGCGAAAACAAGGGAGTATGTATTATATTCCGATACGAAAATGGCAAATCCTAATGGTGACTTAATTAACGACAACCGCCCAAGACAGGATGAACGAACAGGAAGATTGGAAATGTCCGATGTAAGAATTAAGCGTTATGTTCGGGATGAAATGGCGGATCAAGGTCATAATGTGTTTGTTATGCCAACGAAAAGCAAGAAAAAAGGATTCCTGGATTGTAAGGGAATTGCAAAAAAAGTTGGGGAAGAACATAATGTTAAAGAAGATGAGTTAGAAGGATTGCTCAAAAAAGATTTTGCCGATGTGAAATTATTTGGTGCCGTGGTTACAAAGCCAAAGTTTAATATTACCGGTCCACTGCAAATTATTTGGAGCCAAAGTATACATGAGGCGGAAGTGAAATTTGCTCAAGGAACCTCGGTTATGGCCTCAAATGAAGGCGCTGAGCAAGGGACCATATGGTCAAAGTACTTGACGCCCTTTAGTCTGTTTCGTACCTACATGATTTACAATGATCAAGTTGCAAAACGACAAAACATTCCCGTTGAAGAAGAGGATCTGGAAATTTTTAAAAGTGCATTAATCGATGGGATGAAAAACTATAAAAGTACTTCGAAAAATCATATGCCCCGATTGTTAATCGAAGTGATATATAAAAACCAATACATTGATGGAGAACTCGACTTCGTTGAAACGAAAGCGGAAAAAGAAGACTTGGATATCCGGGACATTTCCGACTTTACTTTTGACTTGAGTCCTTTGGTAAATTACGTGGAACGGAAAA
This sequence comes from Isachenkonia alkalipeptolytica, assembly GCF_009910325.1. Lineage (NCBI taxonomy): Bacteria > Bacillati > Bacillota > Clostridia > Eubacteriales > Clostridiaceae > Isachenkonia > Isachenkonia alkalipeptolytica. Next base: position 168,382 of record NZ_SUMG01000002.1, on the reverse strand, counting down.
AAGAAGTAATTGAGAAAGTAAATATTTATTCTCATCCCAAAGTCCAATTAATAAATAGTGGTGAACGGTTTGAACAATACACCATTTAGAGGTGATACAATGAAAATTTTAAGTTTCACGGCTTCAGGATCTTATGCTAGGTTTAGATGTTCCCACACAACCACGTCAGCACTGACATATTCCAGCATTCACCCTGTGGCCGTAAGAGGACTTATCGGAGCCATGCTAGGGATTGAATATCATGAGCTTTATGAGAAGACTAAGGATTTACAAATTGGAATAAAACTGTTAAATCCGGTAATTAAAGATACCCAGGCCTTTAATTTAATCCCTCAAACGAAGAATAATAGTGCAGCGAACTTTCAGTCCCGTATTCAGTTTTTACGAGACCCTGCCTATCAAATTTATGTCCAAGGGGAAAGCGCAATACTTTCAGAGTTACAAGAGGTACTGACGAATAGAAATTTTGTGTTTACCCCTTACCTTGGAAATAGTGAGCATATTGCAAAAGTGGATTTTGTAGGATTATATGATCCCAAGACAATAAAAAGCAAGTTTTCCGATACGATTATGGTAAAAGAATTGGTTGACTTGGAAAAATTGGATATGGACCAAATATGCTTCGATCGAATACCTATAATGAATAATGCCACCAGGGAATATAAAGAATACCAAAATGTTGTGATGACTCCTCAAAACAGAACTCCCTTAAGGAAAGAACAAGAAGTCTTTAAAGTAGGTGAGGATCATGTGTGCTTCTTATAAACTATATTCTCACCGAGACCCTTCTAAATCAACAGGTGATCAGCTATTAGCTGATCATCTGAAAGGAGTGGCGGCGGTTGGAAGAACCATCGTTAAGCGACATGGTTTTGAAAAGGCCCCAGAAGAAGAACTCCTCAAAGTAGTAGATATCATGTCTCTTTGTCATGATTTTGGAAAAGGGAGCGAGTATTTTCAAGACTATCTTCAGGAAAAGTATTATGGGGATTATAAAAATCATGGTGAAATATCTGCATACCTCGCATACGATTTATTACCCCAAAAGTGGAAATTATTAGGTTTTATGGCAGTCAAACGACACCATGGAGATATGACACCTGGTTCGGTATTTTTTAATCAGTTTAATCAAGAATCCTTGATAAAAATCTGTGACTCTCTAAAACGAAATCAAAAAGAGTTAGAAAAGCTTTATGGACGATCATTAAATGATTTCTTTCAAAAAATACAAGATCGAAAGTTCCTAAGAAAGCCTTTAAAGGAGTTCCTTGTTTTTCATAAGAGCAAGGAAATAGAATCGTTCTTATGGCTTCATTACTTTTGGTCTATTTTACTAACTGCTGATAAGACCCAAGTTATTCGACGAGGGAACTTGCCGGGTATTGATCAACAATTGGATGACCGGAAGGTGGAGTATTACTTAGATATTTTGCGTAAAGATTTGGTTTTAAAAAATCCTGCTGTAGAAAATAGCTTGTTATATCAAATGCGGCAAAAAATTTATCTTGAAGGGCTAGAAGGGATCAAGGCCCTGGATATAGAAAAGGAACGAATTTTATCGATTAATGTTCCTACGGGTACGGGGAAAACGCTAACGGCTTACGGTGTTGCTTTTCGATTAGCTCATCGTCTTAGAAAAGAAAAAGATATTCAACCGAAAATAATTTACACATTACCCTTTACCAGTGTGATTGATCAGAATTACGGGGTTTTAGAAGATGTGCTCATCAAAAATAATATTGCGGTAGATCATACTTTGCTGTTAAAACATCACTCCTTCACAGAAATCGACTACCACTCTAAAGAGGAGGGACGACATTACCGTGAATATGACGGGAAGTTCTTTGTGGAAAACTGGCAAAGCACAGTAATTACCACGACATTTGTCCAACTCTTCAATACCATTTTTCAACCGGGACGGAATAAAATTTCCCATCGGTTTCATAATTTAGCGGGTGCAATTATTATACTAGATGAAGTCCAGGCCATTGATCCGAAGTTCTATGATGTGATTGAAGCTGTATTTAAAACTTTTAGCAAACTGTTTAACTGCTATATTATCACGGTGACCGCAACTAAACCATTGTTTTTAGAAGGAAAAGAACTGATAAATCAGTCTGAAGAACATTTCAAAGCTTTGGACCGTATTGAAATCCATAATCATATGGATCAGAAGCGATCCATTGAGGAGTTTTTGGAAATTTTACAAGAAGATATAGCAAAAGAGCCAAACAAAAGCTTTTTGATAGTCATGAACACTGTAAAATCGGCTAAAGAAGTTTATAAAACGCTACAAGATGTTTTGAACAACGAAAGGAGTCAACGGGATATTAAGTTTTTAAGCACAGAAATATATCCTAAAAGACGATTAGAGTTAATTGAAGAAATACGAACGGGAAATAACGATAATCAGATTCTTGTATCCACCCAATTGATTGAAGCCGGGGTAGACATCGACTTTGACCGGGTATACCGTGACTTTGCCCCTATGGACTCGATTAATCAAACCGCAGGTCGTTGCAACCGAAGCGGGGTCAAAGGCAAAGGTATAGTTCGTCTGTACAAATTAAAAAATATTGAACATAACGATAAGATTTTTGCAGGATATATATACTCCGAAGTCTTACTGTCCATAACGGAAAAAATACTAAAGGACCGCAAGATTATTCAAGAAAGAGAAATCTACGATATCAACCAACAGTATTTTAAAAAAACCAATGAAAAGCGAGGGAAAGACACTTCCCAAGATTTACTAAAAGCGATTTATGATTTTCGATTTGATACTATCCGTGATAAATTCCAATTAATCGAAGATCAAAGTCGCATTAAAGAAGACTTGATTATCAATATCGATGACAATACCCAAAATGACATTGCTCTAATTCTATCCCAGGAAGGTAGCTATGGAGAAACAATGAATGCTTGGATACGACTGAATCAATATAAAGTATCGGTGCCTAGAAAGGATCTCGATCAAATCAATGACCATAAATATTTTGAACATTTAAGAGTAGTCGATAAGGAAGATTATGATGAATTAGGGGTTAAGCGAAAAGAGGCCATGATTTTTTAAAGGGAGGGGTAAGATCATGAAGGTTGACTTTTGTGTGGTGCGTTTTGAAAACAAGGAACTAAATCCCAGGATGGCGGAGAAACTGCGAGGGTATTTTGCGGAGCAGTATCGAGAAGAAGAGATTTTTCATAATCATAAAGATGAAAAGTTTATGTTTCGTTATCCCTTGGTACAGTATAAAGTTGTTAAAGAGATACCAATGATTATTGGTATCAATGAAGGGGCAAAGCGCGTTCAGAGTCTTGGGATGGTTACCGATGAGTTGGTACTTGAGGGGAAAAAGCACGAAGTGTTTCAAAAAACTGTGGAAACTAAAAGGAAGGAAATAACAACGTTAGAAGAGTATCGACATTATAAGTTTGAAACCCCTTGGATTGCTCTTAACCAAAAGAATATTAGGAAGTACAGGAATGCTTCGCCCTGGGAAAAGGAAGAAATCTTAAAGAAAATTCTGATCGGAAATATTCTCTCCTTGGCAAAAGGATTAAATTATGAAGTGAAAGAGGAAATTCATTGCTGGCTGAATATAAAAGCCTGTGAAGTGAATATGAAAAATATTGCAATGCAAGGATTTAAGGGCACTTTTAAGACGAATGTTGTCCTGCCGGATTATCTAGGGATCGGAAAATCGGTAGCTAAAGGTTTTGGAACGATTAAAGAGGTGAGCTGATTGAAATTGGTTATTAATACACCAGGTATTTATTTATGTAAAAGAGGCGAATGTTTTTCCATACAAAAAGATCAGGAAAAACAAGAGATATCCGCAAAAAAAGTAGAGCAAATATTAATTACTACCCGGGCGGCCCTTTCCACGGATGCCATCGAATTGGCCGTGGAGAATAATGTTGATATCGTATTTTTAAAGTATTCGGGTCAACCCCTGGGAAGGGTTTGGCATTCAAGACTGGGTAGCATTTCCACCATTCGACGAAAGCAATTGTTTTTACAGGACCATTCATTAGGGTTAAAACTGGTAAAGTCCTGGATTGCGAAAAAACTGGAGAACCAGATCAATCACTTGGAAAAACTAAGTGTGAATCGTCGGGATGAACGACAGGAGGAAATTATAACTGCTATTGATAAAATTAATATGCAGCGAGAAAAAATTGGAAAGCTTGATTCCCGTAAGACTGTGGAGGAGTTAAGAGGGACTCTTCTCGGCAGTGAAGGCACCGCCGGGAGAGTATATTTTGAAACACTGGGAAAAATATTACCGAAGAAATATCAATTCAGTGGGAGAAGTAAAAATCCTGCGAAGGATCCCTTTAACTGTTTACTCAATTACAGCTACGGAATTCTTTATTCCAATGTGGAAAAAGCTTGTATTCTAGCGGGTTTAGACCCATATATTGGGATTATGCATACGGATAATTACAACAAAAAAGCTTTGGTATTTGATATTATTGAAATGTATCGGATACAAATGGAAGAACTGGTAGTACAACTTTTTGCAAAACGAAAGATTAAGGTGGAATTTTTTGATGAGATTGAAGGCGGATATTATCTTAATAAAAAGGGGAAGCAAGCACTTTTAGAGGTATATCATAAGGATATGGAGAAAAAAGTGCGTTATCATGGTAGAAATATTGAAAAACAAAATATTATCCAGTTTGAATGCCATCGCATTGCAAATCTTATTTTGGAGGAGGGGCCCACATGTTAGTATGGGTAATTTATGATATTGTTGAGGATAAAACCAGAAACCAAATAGCAAAGCAATGTAAAAACAACGGTTTGTATCGAGTGCAAAAAAGTGTTTTTCTTGGTGATGTGGATCGAAATGATTTGGACGATTTAAAGTTAATCATTGAAGATATGATCGACGAAGAAGAAGACTCGGTTTATGTTTTTCCTATGAGTGAAGGAGATTTTAAGAAAATAGGTTTATTCGGACAGGCCTTTGATAAGGAGATGGTCAGTGATGAAATCATATCCAAGTTCTTTTAAAGAATTTGAGTACTTCATTACCCCTTCGGATATGATAGAGTATCTGTATTGTCCAAGGTTCATATATTATATGAAAGTACTTGGAATAAAACAGTATGAAGACAAACGTTATAAAGTTCAAAAAGGGAGAACTTTGCATGATAAGAAAGAGGAAGAAAATAGAAAATATTTACGTAAGAAAATCGGAGCAATAAATAAGGAAACTGCCGTGAGTCTGATAAGTAATGAAATGAAAGTCCGGGGAATTGTAGATGAAGTGTTAACATTAAAAGACGGTACCATGGCCCCTCTGGATTATAAATTCGCAAAATACGAAGAAAAAATATATAAAACCCTTCGAACACAAACCATTCTTTACAGCATTATGATTGAGGAAGTTTATAATAAAAAAGTGGATCGTGGGTATATTGTCTATTGTAGGGGTGGGGATAGACTTGTGGAAGTATCTATGAAAATGAAAGATAAAGAGAATGTGAAAAAGGATATTATGTCCTTGCATAAGGTTCTTGCAGGATATTTTCCTAAAGCTACGACGGTTAAAGCACGTTGCACTGATTGTACATATAAAAATATATGTATACAATAAATCGTTTAGCAAATGGTTTCAAATATTTGTAAATGTAAATTGTTTGCGTTATAATGAAAATTGAAACATTAGGAAAGGAATCCACAACCTTTGCATGGGTTTTTATAAAACTGCCTAGTAAAAATGCGGGTTGTAGCGATTGTGGTTGCAAAATTATTGAGAAAATTCCATGTAATCTCTGTAATTAAGTATTAAGAAAGAGTGTGGCCTATGTTTATATGTCAAAAACAACTGTTAATATTAATAAAACTATTGAGTTTTACTTGTTTTATACTCATCAAAAAAACACTACAATCAGGTGGCATCAATATATAGCTGTGTTTTTGCTGTTCCAATGTAAGATCCACTAAAACAAGGATTGAAACTTTTCTGCTAAAATTTTCATCGAAACCATGGGAGGTGTTCCAATGTAAGATCCACTAAAACAAGGATTGAAACACGTTAACGGTCCCTAGTATCAAGGGCGATGATCTCGTTCCAATGTAAGATCCACTAAAACAAGGATTGAAACTGGAATACTCATAGACATGAAATAGTTGATTTTTCTGTTCCAATGTAAGATCCACTAAAACAAGGATTGAAACATGAGGTCAATCATTCTGAATATCTGGCTTTCACCCGTTCCAATGTAAGATCCACTAAAACAAGGATTGAAACATGTCGCAATTACTAGCTGATATGGGTGAAGTTTTTTGTTCCAATGTAAGATCCACTAAAACAAGGATTGAAACATTTCTGGACAGTTAACCGTAATGATTGTTTTACTTTGTTCCAATGTAAGATCCACTAAAACAAGGATTGAAACTGTACGAAAGATTTGAAAACGTAAGACAGCAATATTGTTCCAATGTAAGATCCACTAAAACAAGGATTGAAACGACAAACTATCTAAGTATTATTATTTTGAGCAAAAGTTCCAATGTAAGATCCACTAAAACAAGGATTGAAACTGTTACTGCCTTCTTTCGCATGAACAGCGATCCCTGTGTTCCAATGTAAGATCCACTAAAACAAGGATTGAAACTTAGTTAGCGCCACTTTCAAATTCAGAGGCGGTTTCAGTTCCAATGTAAGATCCACTAAAACAAGGATTGAAACTACACCAATCCTGCATCAATAATTATCGGTTCAATCGGTTCCAATGTAAGATCCACTAAAACAAGGATTGAAACTGAGTGATAATATCATTTGCCTGCATTTCTCCGATGTTCCAATGTAAGATCCACTAAAACAAGGATTGAAACATTTTTCTTCTGCTGTCATTGGTAACAACTCCTTTTTGTTCCAATGTAAGATCCACTAAAACAAGGATTGAAACCTCTGTCCATCAACATAAAGTCCATTTCATCTTCAAGTTCCAATGTAAGATCCACTAAAACAAGGATTGAAACATAGTACAGTTGAGTCTAGTCCACTTCATATTTCTTGTTCCAATGTAAGATCCACTAAAACAAGGATTGAAACATCCGATCTCGGAACTTCATTGGATTAAGAGGTTATGTTCCAATGTAAGATCCACTAAAACAAGGATTGAAACACAGGTGCGGGAGTTGCTACGGGATGCGCTACCATGGTTCCAATGTAAGATCCACTAAAACAAGGATTGAAACATTATAGTTAACAATTCGCTTGTTTTTTCTAATACTTGTTCCAATGTAAGATCCACTAAAACAAGGATTGAAACCAGAGATATCATAAAATCAGCGACAAAAAAAATATTGTTCCAATGTAAGATCCACTAAAACAAGGATTGAAACATATGTTCTTCTGCTAACTTGCGAAAATGTCTGATAGTTCCAATGTAAGATCCACTAAAACAAGGATTGAAACTTAAGTAGCCGCCTCGTTTCCATATCAATATAATCGTTCCAATGTAAGATCCACTAAAACAAGGATTGAAACAGGTCGGCTTTCTTTGCTCTCTCGTTGTATTCAATTGTTCCAATGTAAGATCCACTAAAACAAGGATTGAAACAGATAGAAAAATGATTAAAATTGATAGGATAACCGGGTTCCAATGTAAGATCCACTAAAACAAGGATTGAAACATCAAGAAAGAGTTGCAAACAAAAAAGCAGGACAAGGTTCCAATGTAAGATCCACTAAAACAAGGATTGAAACAATATGAATCACTAGGAATCACAGAATTGTATCATCGTTCCAATGTAAGATCCACTAAAACAAGGATTGAAACTGAAGAAATACAACCGGAAATCTACGACGCATTAGGTTCCAATGTAAGATCCACTAAAACAAGGATTGAAACAATCACTATGAACTACTAAACAATGAAGACTTAAAGTTCCAATGTAAGATCCACTAAAACAAGGATTGAAACCCCATGATATCCTAGTAACATGGGACAGAAGTAAATTGTTCCAATGTAAGATCCACTAAAACAAGGATTGAAACATAACACGAAGTCGGATTTCGAAGCATGGTGCCGAGTTCCAATGTAAGATCCACTAAAACAAGGATTGAAACTGGGATCGGGCAGCATGATGGTTAGTGCTAAGAATGGTTCCAATGTAAGATCCACTAAAACAAGGATTGAAACCGACAGCTATATAATCTAAAGGAGGCGCAACATGGGTTCCAATGTAAGATCCACTAAAACAAGGATTGAAACATTAAGAATCTCTGAGGAATAATTTGCTTCGATCAGGTTCCAATGTAAGATCCACTAAAACAAGGATTGAAACAACGTCCGCAATGGCCCTTCTACGAAAAATAAGGTGTTCCAATGTAAGATCCACTAAAACAAGGATTGAAACATCATCATCGGAGGCGACACAACAAAAGTAGGCATGTTCCAATGTAAGATCCACTAAAACAAGGATTGAAACAGCTCTTTTAAATTCTTGTGAACATAAACCTCAGCGTTCCAATGTAAGATCCACTAAAACAAGGATTGAAACCCGAGCTTTGTTTCCCGTGTTGGCAAGGACTACTTTGTTCCAATGTAAGATCCACTAAAACAAGGATTGAAACTACAAACGCAAATGTGGAAAACCGATAACCTAGGTGGTTCCAATGTAAGATCCACTAAAACAAGGATTGAAACTAGATGATTCGATCGTGCTTCTTAGCGAACCGATCAAGTTCCAATGTAAGATCCACTAAAACAAGGATTGAAACCAAACAGGCAGGGAACAGCGTAACCGTGCCGGTAATTGTTCCAATGTAAGATCCACTAAAACAAGGATTGAAACAACGCTCCTTGCGAATAATCAAAATGTGTAAAACACGTTCCAATGTAAGATCCACTAAAACAAGGATTGAAACTGGCCGTTTGAATCTCTTCCTCGGTTGCGGAAATGTTCCAATGTAAGATCCACTAAAACAAGGATTGAAACTACTTATTCCGGAGCGAGTGAGCGTCGACGTTCTTTTGTTCCAATGTAAGATCCACTAAAACAAGGATTGAAACTACTTTACCTTGGTGCCAGGCTTCATCTGACATTTCGTTCCAATGTAAGATCCACTAAAACAAGGATTGAAACTCCCTCCTTCTCCTCCATATACCAGCCGATTAGTTCGTTCCAATGTAAGATCCACTAAAACAAGGATTGAAACAACCTTCCCTTGTCCGGAATTTGCGTGGCCGATAAGTTCCAATGTAAGATCCACTAAAACAAGGATTGAAACACACATGCTTCCCTTTTGCTACACAAGTATCAATCAGTTCCAATGTAAGATCCACTAAAACAAGGATTGAAACCCTTATCCAGTCGAAAATCCAACGCTTTTTTTACTTGTTCCAATGTAAGATCCACTAAAACAAGGATTGAAACTCCACCATGCTCGGTATATCGTGCTTGTATATACTTGTTCCAATGTAAGATCCACTAAAACAAGGATTGAAACCTCCATACCTATCGATAATTATTGTTGCGTGTGGGGTTCCAATGTAAGATCCACTAAAACAAGGATTGAAACAAAAACAACAGCCGACTTTTGAGCGTGACGACGAAAGTTCCAATGTAAGATCCACTAAAACAAGGATTGAAACAACTACCTCCTTTGTTTTCATGGTCTTTCCCAAGAGGTTCCAATGTAAGATCCACTAAAACAAGGATTGAAACTTATGTAGTCCTTTTCGATAAGGACCCTTTTGCCTGTTCCAATGTAAGATCCACTAAAACAAGGATTGAAACACCATAGCAGCGCTTCCTCTACATGATCCAGGGCCTTGTTCCAATGTAAGATCCACTAAAACAAGGATTGAAACTTTTCGAGAACCTCGGAACAAACTTCCCGAACGACGTTCCAATGTAAGATCCACTAAAACAAGGATTGAAACTGACCGGGTCCATGAGGTCGACGTCGTGGATCACGGTTCCAATGTAAGATCCACTAAAACAAGGATTGAAACCCTTCAATATTGCTTATCCATCTGTCCATTCCTATCGTTCCAATGTAAGATCCACTAAAACAAGGATTGAAACAAGTCAGAGGAGGCGGAGTAGGTGACCAAAGAAGGTTCCAATGTAAGATCCACTAAAACAAGGATTGAATCTCATTCAATATAGCAGTATAAGAGAACATAAGCGTAATTATTATGAAACGATACTAACATTTCTTTAAGAGGCAGTATTTGAGAGACATTATAATGAAGAGCTTATAGGATAAAAGAAAAAAAGGCCAAGCATTTAGCTGGCCTTTCTTTCTTTTTCCCTATGGTCTCCCACATCAATTTTCGGTGCGGGAATGTTACTGGTATCCCCTTGCTCTACCGTATCGTAGGAGAGTATTTTTGTAGGGCAGGTATAGACACAAGTGGAGCATTTTATACACTCGGGATGGGTGAACTGCTTTCCATCTTTAAAGGCTTCATGGGGAGAAAGCTGGGCGGGACAAGCTTTAGAGCATAGTCCGCAGGCTTTGCACTTATCGGCTTCGGGAGTTACCACTTTGTTGGTTTTTTTATTGATTCCGGTTTTGGTACCGAAATAATGCATGATTCGCTGGATGGTCCCCATGGGGCAAAAGGTGCACCAGGTCCGGGGGGCAAAGAAAATCCCTAAAATACTTCCCACGACGGTAACCACCAGGTAGGTACCCACAAAGATCATCCCCAACTGATCCCAAAAGGAAGCGCTTCCCCAAAAGTCCTGAAGGGCCAGGATTCGTCGGGATATATTGAATCCGAAAAACAGGAAGATAAAACCGATAAGATAGGGGTTTTTTGTAATCTTCGGGAAGGCCTTGTTTTTACTGTAGGGCAGTAGTAGGGCATCGAATAGACTGCCGTGGGCGCAGACATTTCCGCACCAGTATTTTCCCATAAACAGGGAAGAAACCGTAAGACCGATGATAATCAGCGGTACGGTTAGGCCTAGTTTCGGAAACCATAATCCTCCGAAGGCAACGAGAAGCGTATAAATCCAAGCATATTTTCTAAGGGTGGTAAAAGTTCGATTTTTTTTAATAAAGGGTTGTTTCATCAAAACACCTCCTGAAATTGACCCCCATACGGAGGGGGTGCATTTACAAATTATAAAGGCTGAAACAGCAAATGTCAACCGCTGTTTCAGCCTTTATAATTTGTTGGAAAGCATGGAAATTTCAGATTTTTTCCGTTGTCGGATTACCGTTTCTTGATGATCAGAAAAAGCCCGGCCAGGATCAATATAACCGGTACCGCCAATTGAAAATCAAAGGCATAATAACTTTGAAGAATGTTGGAAAGCCCCAATACGGTGAGTAGAAAGGTGGGAAGTAATAAGGACCGATCCTGATAACCGAAGACATAAAGCTGAAACAGACCGAAGGCCACCCCCAATAATAAATAGGGCCATACCGGCGATAGGAAAGCCCATCCGTAGTAGGCCTCCAGGAAAAACACCAAGCCGTAAACCGTCAGGATGCCTCCCGGTACCAACAGGGAATTATTTTTCCGGCGACTGAAAAAATAGCTGAACTCAAAAATCAGTCCCGGGATTAATAAAAACAGGGGCCAAACCAGGGCAAATCGTAATTCGATGAACTGTAAATGGTTTAATAACATAAAGATTCCTAAAAATAATAGTACAATACCGACAAATATTCGTCCCTTCGATGCTTTCATGGGATCATCCTTTCTTTGGGTCAAATTTCTTATCCTAATCCATTATACATTATTCGAGAAAGATTTAAAAAATCCTTTTAAAAAATGATATAATATTTAGATAACCGAGGAAAAAGGAGGAACCTTCTATGCCACTGCGCTATTTAATGGGAAGAGCCCATAGTAATCTTCAAGAAACTCTGTTTCAAGAAATCAGCCGCCGGGAACGGGAAAATCCCGAAGGCCGTTTTTTTTTAATCGTCCCGGAGCAGTTCACTCTGCAAACCGAGAGAGCCTTAATTGAATCCCAGGAACTCCGGGGAATACTAAACGTGGAAGTATTAAGTTTTACCCGTTTGGGATACCGGGTGTTTAACGAAGTGGGGGGCATCACCTCCGTGGTCATTGACGAGCTGGGAAAAAATATGATGATCAAAAAAATCCTTCAGGAGCATCGAGAGAAGCTGTTGATGTATGAGAAGATTTCTGACCAATTGGGCTTTGCAAAGAAAATGGGGGAGATGATCACGGAGCTGAAAAGACACCGGATCACCCCGGTGGAGCTGAATCAAACCATCCGGGAACTGGAGGAGGAGGGTCGGGAAGACAGCCCGATTAACTATAAACTCTGGGACATCAGCATGATTTATGAAAAGTTGAATCAGACCTTTGAAGACCGGTACTTAGACAGTGAAGACCGAATGGATCAGATGATTGATTATCTTCCCCGGGCATCCTTTATGAAAGGCACCGAGGTTTGGATCCACGGATTTTATCAGTATACCCCTCAAATGGAGTCGTTGATTGAAACCCTGGAAAAAGAGGCGGATAATATCACCCTTACCTTTGTGATGGAACAAAACCCCAGGGAGGAGGAACGGGAACTTTTCTCGGTACCGGAAAAGGCCCTGCTGAAGTTTAGGGCCATAGCCAAAGCCTCAGGGATCCAAGAGCGCTTTGTGTATCCGAAAAAAGAGGAGGCCCCGGAAATCCCCCGGGCCCTGCAGCATATCGAAAGGGAGTTTTACGCCTATCCCTATGAAAAATTCACCGAAGCACCGGAAGGTATTGAACTTTTTGCCGGGGCCAATCCCTACGGGGAAGTAGAGGAAATGGCGAGACGAATTATGACTTTGGTGCGGGAAAAGAACTATCGCTTTCGGGATATCGCCATTGTATCCGGAGATATTCAAGGGTATACCATGCTGATTCGAAGAGCCTTTGAAGAATACGGCATTCCTTTTTTTCTGGATGAAAAACGAAGCTCCATGGACCGTCCCGTGATGGAATGGATCCTTTCCGCATTGAAAACCGTGGAATCCAACTACCGATATGACCAGGTGTTTCGGTTCTTAAAAACCGGATTTCATGATTTAACCCTGGAGGAGGTGGAAAGCCTGGAGAACTACGCTCTGGCCTATGGGGTTCGGGGGAAGTCCTGGAAAGAGGACTTCCGGTACGGAAAAGAAGAAACCCTGGAAGAGCTGAACCACATTCGAAAACGTTTTATCGACCCCTTTCTTTCCCTGGAAAAACCCTTAAAAGGGAAAAAAACCGTAGAGGAAAAGACCAAATCCCTCTTCCGGTTTATGGATAAACAGGGGCTCAAGGAAAAACTGAATCACTGGCTACAGCAGCTGAAACAACAGGGCCACTTCGAGAGTCACAGTGAAAATACCCAGGTTTGGAACCAAACCATGGAGATTTTCGATCAACTGGTGGAGATTTTGGGGGAGCAGAAACTGTCTCTAAAAGAGTACATCAAGGTACTGGAATCCGGGTTTGAAGCCGGGGAAGTGGGGGTAATCCCCTCCACCATTGATCAGGTGTTGGTAGGGAACCTGGAACGTTCCCGAGCCCAGGACATCAAGGCCATGTTTTTAATCGGCGGAAACGACGGGGTAATTCCCTATACGGAGGAAAAGGAAGAGTTGTTTTTGGACCATGAGCGGGTCCTGTTAAAGAAAAAAGGGCTGGAAATGGAAGAGGACGGGGAGACCAAGCTCTTTGAGCAAAACTACGGGATTTATTTGGCCTTAACGAAACCCCGAAATTATCTCTGGTTCAGTTACGCGGTTTCCGATAATGAAGGTCGTGCTCTTCGTCCTTCGATTTTAGTGGAGCGGTTTTTAAGCCTGTTTCCAAAGTTGGAGATTCGAGACGAACGGTTTGACCTGGAAGGGGACATTGAAAAGGTATCCACAGCCTCGGGAACCTTTAACGAACTGACGGATAAAATGCGGGAATATGTGGAAGGAAAAGACATTGCCCCCCTATGGTGGGATGTGTATAGCTTCTATTTGGGGAAAGAGGACTGGCAGCAGCGAAGAGAGGCCATGATTCAGGGACTTTTTTATCAAAATCAAAAGGAGAGCATTGATCCGGCCTTGGCCAGGGAGCTCTATGAAACCCCGGTACGAGCCAGTGCATCAAGATTTGAGAAGTTTCATAACTGTCCCTTCGCTCATTTTGTCAGCTACGGCCTCCGTCCCAGGGAACGGAAAAAATATGAAGTGCAGACCGTGGATATGGGGGACCTTTTCCATCAATCCATTGATTCCTTTGCCAAGCGCTCCGAGGAGCAGAAACTGGACTGGAAAACCATGGATCCCCGACAGGGGGAGGCCTTAGTGGAGGCGGTAATCGATGAACTGGCGCCGAGCTTTGGCAACGGGGTGCTGACCAGCAGTTACCGTTATCAATACCTGACCCGGCGGCTGAAGCGGATCAGTAAAAAAACCGTAAAAACCCTGATTGAGCAGGTGCAGCAAGGGGATTTCGAACCCTATAAACATGAATTCGCGTTTGGGGAGGGGATGGTGGATAAGCTGCCCTTTGTCATTGAACTTTCCGGCGGGGAGAAAATTTACCTGGAAGGGCGGATTGACCGTTTGGACCGCCTGGTAGAGGATGGGGAGAGTTTTATAAAAGTAATGGACTACAAGTCCGGTTATGCGGAGTTTGATTTGAACGCATTGTATCACGGCCTGAAAATTCAGCTACTTTTGTATCTGGATGCGGCCCTGTCCTATGAAAGCTTAGGGGAAGGAAAACCCCTTCGTCCCGCCGGGGTATTCTACTTTAAAATAGAGGATCCCATGGTCAAGGATCCCGGTGCCGAAGATCCTTCGGAGGCGGAGCGGGAAGCCTATGAAAAAGCCGTGGAAAAGGAAATCAATAAACAGTTGAAAATGAAAGGATTGGCCCTGAAGGATGTGGAGGTGCTGAAGAAGATGGATAAGAACCTGGAGGCGGGCTCCGAGGTGCTACCCGTGGGGATCAAAAAGGACGGGGACTTTAAAAAGGCCTCTTCCGTTGCCTCGGAGGAAGAATTTCAAGGGATGATCCAATATGTCCGCAGCCTCCTGAGAGAATCCGGGGAAGATATCCTTCGGGGAAAGACCCGGGTGTCCCCCTGCAAGGTGGGCGACCGTACCCCCTGTGATTACTGTGAATATGGAGGGATCTGTCAGTTTGATCTGCAGCTGAAGGACAATCAGTTCCGGCACTTAAAGGACCGGAAACCGGAGGAAGTTCTGGGGGAAATTATGAAAAAAACCGGCATTCCTTCCGAGGATCAATCTACGGATCCGGGGGAAAAGAGCCGGAAAATAAAAGGAAAGGAGGGGAAGCATCATGCCTAAATGGACAAGGGAACAAAAACAAGCCATTGAATCCCGAGGGGAAAATTTGCTGCTGTCGGCGGCGGCGGGTTCAGGAAAAACCGCGGTACTGGTGGAACGAATTATTCAGATGATTACCGAAGATGAGTTGGACATCGACCGGCTGCTGATCGTAACCTTTACCAAGGCGGCGGCGGGGGAGATGCGGGAGCGAATCGGAAATGCGGTGGTGAAGGCCTTAGAGGAAAAAACCGGAAATCCCAATCATCTTCGACGACAGATGACCCTTCTCAACCGGGCGAAGATCACCACCCTTCACTCTTTTTGTATTGATGTGATTCAAAAAAACTTTCATTTAATTCATTTGGATCCTTCCTTTCGCATAGGAGACCAGACGGAAAACAGTCTACTAAGCAACGAGGCTTTAGGGGAGGTCTTCGAGGAACATTACGAAAAGCAACATCCCATTTTCCATCAGCTGGTGGAAAGCTTCGGAGGCAGTAAGGAGGACGACCCTCTAAAAGATATGGTGCTGAAAGCCTACCGCTTCACCCAAAGTCAGCCGGAGCCCATGGAGTGGCTGGAAAAACAAATGGAACACTTTCACCTGGACAAAGAGGCGGACCTGGAAAACCATCCCTGGACCCTGGAGCTGAAAAAAGGGATTGAACGGAGACTGAAGGGGGCTAAGGATCTGTTTCAACGGGCCCTGGAGGTCGCTGAAAGTCCGGGCGGGCCGGAAGCCTACATTGCCGCCCTGGAGGAAGATTTGAGGATGACGGAGGAGCTGGAAGCCCAGTTGGATAAAAGCTTAAACGGATTTTATCAGGTCTTAAAGGAATTGAAGCATCCCCGGCTGAAGAAGGTGAATAAAGAGGTCTGTGATCCCGCTTTAAAAGAGGAGGGGAAAGCCCTTCGGGACGACGGAAAAGATATGATCGGGAAAATTAAAAAGGACCAGCTACAGCAGAGTCCTTCCCGGTATTTTAAAGATTTACAGCGAATTGCGCCGCTGATGGATTATTTCTACGGTCTGGTGCGGGCCTATGATCAGCGCTACGGAGAGAAAAAACGGGAACAGGGACTGATGGACTTTAATGATCTGGAGCATTTCGCCCTGGAAATATTAAAGGATCCCAAGGCCCAACAGATGTACCGGGAACAGTTCGAGTATATTTTCATCGATGAGTATCAGGACAGCAATATCGTACAGGAAACTTTGATTCAGCGAATTTGCCGGGAGGACAATCTTTTTATGGTGGGGGATGTGAAGCAGAGTATTTATCGTTTCCGCCTGGGGGATCCCACCCTGTTTCTGGAAAAGTATGAAACCTTCGATAAAAAGCAGGAGGGGGAAGACCGGTCCCTGCTGAACCGACGAATCGATTTATCGAAAAACTTCCGTAGTCGAAGCTCCGTCATCGACGGGGTGAATTTTCTCTTTCGCCATTTGATGTCGAAGGATCTGGGGGAAATTCACTACGATGAGAGTGCGTATTTATACCGGGGAAGGGAGCATCACCCCATTGAAGACTCGGACCTGGAACTGCACCTGATTGAAAAAAAGGAAGAGGATCTTGAAGGGGTGGAAGAGGAGCTGCAAGAGCTGAAGGCCCTGGAGTTTGAAGCAAGGGTTGTGGTCAAACGGATCAAGGAACTGACCGGGGATATGGAAATTTACGATGAAAAGTTACAAGCCCTCCGGCGGGTTACTTACCGGGACATGGTGATTCTCCTGCGTTCCACGAAGAATTCCACGGATATTTTTCAGGAGGAACTGGCCCGGGAGGGGATCCCCGCCTATGCGGATTCCCACAGCGGATACTTTGAAGCCCTGGAAGTGCAAATGTTTCTGGATCTCCTACGGGTGGTGGACAACAAAGCTCAGGATATCCCCTTGATCAGTGTGATGCGCTCCCCCATGGGAGGGTTTACCACGGAGGAGCTGATCAAAATCCGTTTGGAAAACAAACAGGGATCCTATTACGAAGCCTTGAAAAACGCCGGGATCCACCGGCAGGATGCACTGGGAAAAAAAGCGGGAAGCTTCCTGGAAAACCTGAAAAAGTGGAAGGAAGATGCCCGGCTGTATAAAATCGATGAGTTCATCTGGAAGCTCCTGCGGGAGACCGGGTATTACTACTTTCTCGGGGCCATGCCCGGAGGAAAACAGCGCCAGGCCAATCTTCGAATCCTGCTGGACCGGGCCTCGGAGTTTCAGCAAACCTCGATTAAAGGACTGTTTCAATTTATCGAATTTATGGAGAAAATCAAACAGGGCAGCGATGATTTCGGAGCGGCAAAAATCCTGGGGGAAAAGGAAAATGTGGTTCGGCTGATGAGTATCCACAAGAGCAAAGGCCTGGAGTTTCCGGTGGTGTTTTTAGCCGGCCTGGGAAAGCAGTTTAACAAAATGGATATTCGAAGCCCTATGCTGATGCATAAGGATTTAGGCCTGGGACCGAAGTTTGTAGACTTACAAACCCGAACCTATCGGGATACTTTGGGAAAGGTGGCCATGAAGGAAGTGATCGAAGGGGAGAACCTTTCGGAAGAGATGCGCATTCTATATGTGGCCATGACAAGAGCCGAGGACAAGCTGGTGCTCTCCGCTTCGGTTCCGGGGATTGAAAAACAGCTGGAAAAATGGGAGCAGTCCCAGGGCAGTTATGCCCTCCGGTCGGCTAAAAGTCCCATGGACTGGATCGGTCCCCTGCTGATGAAGCATCAAGGGGTTTCCACCCTGAGGGAGGCCGGGGGCTTTGAACCTTCCCGGGAGGAGCTGATCAAGGACGAAAGCCCCTGGCGTATCGATTTAGTAGACCGAAAAGGGTTCTCCCAGAACCTTGTTGAAATCCGGGATAAAGAGGAGCAGGACCGACAGCGGTTTAAGGAACTGGAAAACCGGAAGGAAGAGGCCTTCAGTCCTTACCGAGAAACCATTCATCAAAGACTGGACTGGGTATACCCTTATAAAGGCAGTGAGAGCATTCCTTCCAAACTCACGGTGACGGATTTGAAAGCCTTTGACCGGGAATCCATGGAAAGGGTAAAGTACAAGGTGCCCAGCCTAAAGGAAGGCCCCCGTTTTCTGGAAGAGCAAAGGGCCTTTGAGGGAAAAGAGTTGGGAACCATCCTGCACTTTTTTATGCAGCATTTGGATTTTCATCAGGCGGAAGATCTATCCGCCCTGGAGAAGCAAAGAGAGGAAATGGTTCGCCGTGACCTGCTTCGGGAAGAGGAGGCCGAGGCCCTGGAGCTTGAAAAAGTCCAGCGCTTTCTCCAAAGCCCTCTGGGGCGACGGATGAAAAAGGCGAAAAAAATTCACCGGGAGGAACCCTTTAATATTTGGAAAAAGGCCGGGGATTTGTCTAAGGAGCTGGCAGGCTGTGAGGATAAGGTGCTGATCCAAGGGATGATCGACTGTTATTTTGAAGAGGCAGGCCAGTGGGTGCTGGTGGATTATAAGAGTGATTATCTCTGGGAAGGCAATCGCAGGGAAAAAATCGAAACCTACAGGCCCCAGCTAAGGCTTTACCGGGAAGCCTTGGAGTCCATTACCGGTACCGGAGTCAAAGAAACCATTATTCACTTTTTCTATACCGGAGAATCCATCGAAATCTAATCATTAATTGGAGGGATCTTTATGAAAGAGACAGGAATACCCCTGGATCAATTGGAAAAAGCCCGGGAGCGCTTGAAAAACCGGGGGAAAATCACCCCCCTTCTCCGGGGCGAAACCCTGGATCATCGGGTGGGGGCCCAAGTTTATGTAAAACCGGAAAATCTCCAGGTAACCGGATCCTTTAAAATCCGGGGAGCCACCAACAAAATGCTGACCCTGGGGAAAGAGGCCCTGGAAAAAGGGGTGATCGCCGCCTCCTCGGGGAATCACGCCCTGGGGGTCAGCTACGCGGCAAAAATGCTGAACACCAAAGCGGTAATCGTGATGCCCACCAATGCTCCGAAAATCAAACGGGAAAAGGCGAAAGCCCTGGGGGCCGAGGTAATCCTTCACGGGACCACCTCCAGGGAGCGTTACGATAAGGTGGAGGAACTGATCCGGGCCCATGGATATACTCTGATCCACTCCTATGCCGACGAAGATTTAATGGCGGGCCAGGGAACCGTGGGATTGGAAATCCTGGAAGCCCTCCCCGAGGTAGACCGGGTGGTGGTACCCTTAGGGGGCGGCGGCTTGCTCTCCGGTGTGGTTAGCGCCATTAAAGGGACCAATCCCAACATCCAGGTGGTGGGGGTGGAAACCGAAGCGGTGCCCCGTTATACTGTAAGCCTGGAAAATCGACGGCCGACCACGGTGGAAATTCAGGACACCTTTGCCGACGGTCTCCGGGTGGTGGAGCCGGGAAAACGGAATTTTGAAATCATTCAAGCCCTGGTGGACCAGGTGATCACCGTGGGGGAATCCGACCTCCGTCAAGCCACAAAAGCCCTCTATATGGAAACGAAGCTTGTGGTGGAGCCTTCCGCAGCGGTGGGGATTGCCGCGGCCCTGGGAGGAAAATTGCAACTGAAAAAAAAGGAGAAGGTCTGTTTTCTTCTCAGCGGGGGCAATGTGGATGAAGAGACCATGATCGAAATATTGAAAGGGGGATCCTATGAAGGTAATTGATTTTCACTGTGATACCATGCTCAGAATTATGGACAGTGGAGAGGGGGCAGAACTGAAAGCCAACGATTTTCAGGTGGATATCGGGAAGCTGAAACAAGGAAAGGTCCTGGCCCAGTTCTTCGCCCTGTTCTTTGATCTGAAGGTTGTGAGCAGAAAAAAGAAAAGCCCCTTTGACCATACCATGGAAATGCTTCAGCGCTTTGAGGAGGAACTGAAGAAAAATCCCGGGGATATCGCCTTGGCTAAAGGATCGAAGGATCTTTTAAAAAATGAAGGGAAAGGAAAGATCTCCGCCTTTTTGACCATCGAAGAAGGGGAAGCCATCGAGGGCAGTTTGGACAAATTATCCGCTTTTCACCAACGGGGGGTTCGATTGATCACCCTTACCTGGAATCATGAAAATCAAATCGGCTTTCCCAATATTCACTACCAAAACCGGGATCGGGGACTAAAGCCCTTCGGCAAAGAAGTCATTGAGGCCATGAATCACTTAGGGATGCTGATTGATGTTTCCCATCTCTCCGACGGAGGTTTTTGGGATGTGGCGGAGGGATCGAAACAGCCTTTTATCGCTTCCCACTCCAATGCCAGGACGGTGAAAACACATCCCAGGAATCTATCCGATGAAATGCTAAGAGCCTTAGGCAACGGCGGAGGGGTTACGGGTCTGAACTTCGCCCATTATTTTTTAAGTGATGATCCCATAAGCAAAATCGAAGCCATGCTTAAGCATATGCGACACATCATTAACGTAGCGGGAATCGAGGCTCTGGTTCTTGGCAGCGACTTTGACGGGATCAGCAGTACACTGGAAATCCAAGATATGGGAGAAATTCAAGGGTTGATTGCAGCCATGGAAAAGGAAGGGTTTTCATCGAAGGAAATCGAGTATATCACCCATAAAAACGGACGTCGGATGATTCACGAAGTTTTGGGGTAACTGTTTAATTATAGGGACTGGGCTGTTGTGAAAACCGCTTTCCTGTAATACAATAGTAAATAATCAAGAAATACAATTATATAGAACAGGGAGTGATGAATTGTGGAAAAAGTCATAGACATCAAAGAAGCGATTTCCTATATGGAAGACGGCATGACCATTATGATCGGAGGGTTTTTAGGCAATGGATCCCCGGACCGATTAATTGAAGGTCTCCTGGAAAAAGGGGTTAAGGACTTGACCTTGATCTGTAACGATACCGGTTTTCCTGATCGGGGGATCGGAAAGCTTGTGGTGAACAAACAGGTAAAAAAAGTGATAACCTCCCATATCGGCACCAACAAGGAGTCGGGAAAACAGATGCACAGCAACGAGATGGATGTTCGCCTGGTTCCCCAGGGAACCCTGGCGGAACAGATCCGATCCGCCGGAGCAGGCCTGGGGGGCTTCTTAACCCCTACAGGGGTCGGCACCGTGGTGGAAGAGGGAAAAGAAGTGGTGGAAGTTGACGGAAAGGACTATTTATTGGAGATGCCCATAAAGGCGGATCTGGCCCTTATTCGAGGCAGTATCGTGGATGGAAAAGGGAATATCTGGTATAGGAACTCCACTAGGAATTTTAACCCCATCATGGCGATGGCGGCGGACCGGGTGATCGTGGAAGCGGAACAGGTGGTCAATGTCGGGGAGATCGATCCCAACAATGTGGCAACACCCCATATTTTTGTCGATCATATTGTAAGGGGGACGGTATAATGGAAGCGAGAGAACGAATTGTTAAACGGGTAGCAAAAGAGTTAAAAGACGGGGATATCGTCAACCTTGGCATCGGTATGCCCACCAAGGTGGCTAATTATATTGAAGAGGATGTGGAAGTGATTCTTCAATCGGAAAACGGATACATCGGTATGGGGGGCGCTCCGGAACCGGGGAAGGAAGATCCGGACCTGGTCAATGCGGGAGGCATGCATGTCACTGTGAAAAAAGGCGCCGCATTTTTCGACAGCGCCACTTCCTTTGCCATTATTCGGGGAGGCCATGTGGATGCTACGGTACTAGGAGCTCTTCAAGTGGATCAGGAAGGAAATCTGGCTAATTGGATGATTCCCGGGAAGATGGTTCCCGGTATGGGAGGAGCCATGGACCTGGTAGTGGGAGCCAAAAGAGTGATAGTTGCCATGGAACATACCAGCAAGGGCAGTCCCAAAATCCTGAAGCAATGCAACTTGCCCTTAACCGCGGAAAAGGAAGTGGACCTGATAGTAACGGAAATGGGTGTGTTTGAAGTTGCGAAGAAAGGGCTGGTCCTAAAGGAGCGGGCCAAGGAAGTCACTGTGGAAGAAATAAAAGAAGCAACCGAAGCGGACTTTACGGTAGCGACTCCCTTGGAGATTATGAATCCTTAGAAAAGTAATCGTTGTAACGATAATCGAGTGAACCACTTCTCATCATCAATACCGGGAGAAGTGGTTTTTTTATGGAAATTTGGCTAAAAGTATTGAAAAACCTTGCGTCGAAACAAATGTTCGTTATATAATGGGGGTATAACCCAGTATTGGAGTGGACTGTCATGATGGGAAGAACCCATGCCGCCTTTGGCGTATTCACCGTACTATTTACAGCGACAATCATCGGATTATCCTTTTATGACCATGAACTGAATGTAGTTTCCATAGGGGTGGCCCTGCTTGGGGCCCTGCTTCCCGATATGGATATGGGAGGTTCTAGCCTATCTAAAGGCTTCGGGGTTGTAAAAGCGGACTTAATCGAAAAGATCTGGTTTTTACTCCTGGGGATCTTATTGGTGGCAGGGTACCTTGCCTTTGAGAATACCCCGATCTTCCATGGGATCCTATTCATGATATTTATGGGCTTTGTCATGTCGAAATCCTTTGCGAAAAAAGGGTTCCGCACCTTGAGAAATATCACCCATGGTCTGGTGGCCCTTCTCAGTATTTTTGCTGCTTATTATTATCATCATTATCCCTTAGCGTGGGTGGGGTTTTTGTTGCTGCTTTTGCTTATCAGCAATCATCGGGGACTGTCCCATTCTTTGTTATTTTTAGCCTTAGTGATTTTTGCAACCCATCAAATTACAACCTTTTACGGTTATCCAAATTACAGCGTGATTCTGGGGATCGGAATGGGCTCCCATATTTTTTCCGATATGTTTACGAAACAGGGGCTCAGATTGTTTTGGCCTCTGGATAAAAAAGTGCGTTTCCCTTTTTATATTAAAACCGGAGGAAAGCTGGAAAACTTCATTTTTCTGCTAATCAGCGTATTAGTTATTCGCCTGGGGTTGATGCTTTAAGAGTTTATTTACAAAAAACCTTTTAAAATCCTTAAAAAGAGGTATAAATACATAAACTTATAAAAAGGATGTGAAGGTATGATTGATAATTTAAAAGTGAAACCGGAGAAGCTTACCAGTTCATGTAAAATCGAAGACTTGGATTTTGAAACCACCGCAGACTTAAAGCCCCTTAGGGGGATTATCGGACAGGAACGGGCGACGAAAGCCCTGGAGTTCTCACTGAATGTAAAGAAAAAAGGCTATAACGTTTATATTTCCGGCTTAAGCGGTACCGGAAGAAATAGCTATGCCCGGTCCATTACTGAAGAACATGCCAAAGAAATGAAGGCACCGGATGATTGGGTCTATGTATATAATTTTTCCACCCCGGATAAACCGAAGGCTCTTTCCATGGATAAAGGTACCGGAAAGGAATTTAAAAAAGATTTGGAACAGGTTATCGATAAGCTGTTGGAAGAAATTCCGAATGCTTTTTCCGGTACGGATTATGAAACCCAAAAGAGTGAAATTCATCAACAATATCAGCAAAAGCATAAAGAAGTCATTCAAAAACTCAACGAAATTGCGAAGAAGCATGGCTTTGTTTTTCGGGAAACGGAGCAGGGGCTGGTCACCGCACCCTTAAGCGACGGAAAACCCATGAGTCAGGAAGAGTATGAAGAGCTGAGCACCGAAGAAATTCAAGAGCTGCGGGAAAAGTCGGAAAAATTGAATCTGGAAACCATCGATCTATTCAATGAGCTTCGCAGTATTGAAGAAAAGGCCCGGGAGGAGATTAAAAAACTGGAAAAACGGGTCAGCTACTATGTTCTAAACGAACACCTGAAGGATCTGTTTAAAGCCTACGGTAAACGGCAAAAAGTTGTGGATTATCTACACGAGCTGGAACAGGATATTCTTGAAAATATCAAGCAGTTTAAAAACGGTAAATCCAAAGGGGCCCAGAGCCCTCAGGAAATGCTGATGATGCAGATGAAACCCAAAGGAAATTTTATGAACCGCTATCAGGTTAATTTATTTATTGATAACAGTAAAAAAGAATATGCGCCCATGATTCAAGAAACCAACCCCAGTTACTATAATCTTTTAGGAAGTATAGAATATAAAAACGAAATGGGGGCTTTGAAAACCGACTTTACCCAGATCAAGCCGGGAGCATTGCACCAGGCCAACGGAGGATTTCTAATTATTCAGGCAAGGGAAGTGTTGACAGAACCCTTTGCATGGCAAATTCTAAAAAGATCCTTAAAGACCGGAGAGATTAACATCGAAAACATGGGTAAGCAGTGGGGCCAGGTGGTAACCTCCAGCATTAAACCGGAGCCCATCCCCTTGGATATCAAAGTGATTTTAATCGGAGACCCTTACATTTATCGACTACTGTTTTCCTATGATGAGGACTTTAAAAAATTATTTAAGGTTATGTCGGATTTTGACGTGGAAATGGATAAGAATAAAGATCATATGATGAAAATGGCCGGCTTCATCTCCGCCCACTGTGAAGAACAGGAACTATTGGATTTTGATAAATATGCGGTAAAGCGGGTTATTGACTACAGCTCAAGGATTGCAGATCATCAAAAGAAGCTCAGCTCCCGCTTTAATCAGATTGTGGAGATTCTATATGAAGCAGATGCCTGGGCGTCCACAGAGAATGCTACTCACGTGGGAACGGAACATGTGGAAAAAGCCATCCAGGAAAAAATCTATCGAAACAGTAAGTATGAGGAAAAATTAAATGAGATGTTTGACGAGGGAACCCTTTTAATTGATGTTGAAGGAGAAAAAATCGGACAGATCAACGGATTAGCGGTTATGGGTACCGGGGAACATTCCTTTGGAAGACCCAGCCGGATCACTGTATCCACCTATAAAGGAAAAGCCGGAATCATCAATGTAGAGCGGGAAGTAAAACAGAGTGGAAATATCCACGATAAAGGGGTATTAATCCTCAGCGGGTATTTAGGAGCGAAATTTGCTCAAAAAAATCCCATGGCACTTTCGGTAAGCATCAGTTTTGAACAAACCTATTCCATGATTGATGGAGACAGTGCCTCCAGTACGGAGCTTTATGCAATCCTTTCAAGCATTGCGGATATTCCCCTGAAACAGGGAATCGCCGTAACGGGATCCGTAAATCAAAAGGGAGAAATTCAACCCATCGGCGGCGCAAACGAAAAAATCGAAGGATTTTATGATGTTTGTAAAATCAAAGGCTTAACCGGTGAGCAAGGGGTTATGATCCCGGAGAAAAATTTAAAAAATCTGATGCTTAAAGAAGAGGTCATAGAATCGGTAAAAGCCGGAGAGTTTCATATATATGCCATTAGTCATGTGGATCAAGGCATCGAAATCTTAACAGGAATCCCCGCAGGGAAGTGCGATGAGGAAGCCGGCTACCCGGAAGGCACAATTTATCATAAAGTAGCGGAGAAGCTTAAGCGGGTTCATGAAGAGGAAAAGAAAGACCATAAAAAAGAAGAAAACAAGTAATTTAACCGCAATGCCGAGAAGTCTCCCTCCTCTTAGCCTTCCTTACTCAAAAAGTGAGCGCGTAGGTGGGAGATGAATCGGTGGTTTTGTTCTTGCAAAAAGGGGTATACTAAATATGTCAGCTCGGTGTATTCTGAATGCGACAACCAAGCGATGATTACACTCCTTCTCTGTGTAAAATATTCAAGGTAATGAGTTAGCTTATTTGCTGACACATGAACCGTGGGACACGCGGGGATAGCTCGCTTATGCTGTAGTCGGTAGACTACTCGAACGAGAAGCCCCCACTTCTATAAGTGGTGGGAGTATGTCACAAGTCTGACAAGGGGTTTTTCCTTAGAACCTCTGTAGAACCATGGCAAGAACAATACGGAAAAAAATAAAAAAACACGGGAAGAGAAAAAATCTCTCCCGTGTTTTTTTATTCTTTTATTCTTTTATTTTTTATTAAGTGGATGGATTTGGAAAACGGTTTTTGGATCATCCAGGAAGCCTTAGCGATGTTTTTGACAATCAATGACTCGGCTCTCGGTAACAATCATATCGACGGGCACGTCGTAGCGGTCAATGGGCAGGGAATCCACAATTTGAAAGTCTAGGGCTAAGGCAATGGTAACCGGATTTTGCTCCAACGTGGGAAGAAATCGGTCATAGTACCCTCCGCCATAGCCGATGCGGTAACCACTCGTGGTAAAGGCCAAACCGGGAACAATGACCAGATCAATAATTTTGGGATCCTTCGGACGAAAAGCAAAGGGTTTCGGTTCCATTACACCGAAATGCCCGGTTTCCAGATCTTTCTCCAAATCCAGAAGCTCAGAAATGATAATCTTTTTTTCCTTCGGTTGAGTAACGGGAATAAACACTTGTCGATTTTTTGCAAGAAAATCCCGAATTAATAAAGTGGTGTGAATTTCCTCCCGGAAGGGAACATAAGTCATAAGTTTCCTTGCGTTTTCATAGGCCGATAAGCCCTGTAATCGATGAAAAATTTCCAAGCTCTTTTCCTTGATTTCCAGGGGGGAAAGGGATTTTCGTTGCTGGATCATCTCTTGGCGCAGCTCTTTCTTGTTAAAAGACATTTTAAACTCCTCCTTTGGTCTTATTTTAACATTCATTCAGGAATTATTGTTAATTCGATTGGAATTTATAAAAAAAGGCTGTTATAATAAATAAGAAGCTTATGTCAATCAAACAAAGCATTTGGACAACTGATATTTGTTAAAACTTTATAAAATTATATAAATTTCGTTGGAAAAGAAGGGAATGGTCGTTTTTTGTCGAATAACTATATAGTAGGAGATGATTCAGCTTGATCGAATTTCAAAATGTGGGAAAAACCTATCGCCATGATGTCGTGGCTTTAAAAGATATCAATATAAAAATTGATAAAGGAGAGTTTGTGTTTTTAGTAGGACCCAGCGGGGCCGGAAAATCCACTTTTATAAAATTACTGCTCCATGAGGAACAAGCAACTTCAGGAAAAATCATGATGAATGAAGACGATATCACCAAGGTATCCAATCGAAACATTCCTCTGCTCCGAAGGAGTATTGGTGTGATTTTTCAGGATTTCCGGTTATTGCCGAATAAAACCGTATATGAGAACGTAGCCTTTGCCATGGAAATTGTGGAGGCAAAGAGTCGGGAGATCCGACGGCAGGTTCCGATGGTATTAGGTTTGGTAGGA
This sequence comes from Isachenkonia alkalipeptolytica, assembly GCF_009910325.1. Lineage (NCBI taxonomy): Bacteria > Bacillati > Bacillota > Clostridia > Eubacteriales > Clostridiaceae > Isachenkonia > Isachenkonia alkalipeptolytica. The sequence continues at coordinate 141,031 of NZ_SUMG01000002.1, read as the reverse complement.
CTGAGCGATAAAGCAAAGAAATATCCCAATGAACTCTCAGGAGGAGAAATGCAACGGGTGTCCATAGCAAGAAGTATTATTAACAATCCAAGTATTGTCATTGCCGACGAACCCACGGGGAACCTTGACCCCGATACCGCTTGGGAAATCATGCGGGTACTGCGCCACATCAATCAGCGGGGAACCACGATCATCATGGCCACCCATGCCAAGGATATTGTTGATGTGATGGAGCAGCGGGTAATAGCCATAGAAAAGGGCACAGTGATTCGGGACGACAAGAAAGGAGTATATGGCTATGAAGATTAAAACCATGGGATATATGACAAAGCAAGGATTACTGGGATTATGGAGGAACCGGGGCATGTCCATTGCTTCCATCGGTTCCGTAACTGCCTCACTGTTGGTTCTAGGGGTTATTATCACCCTGGTGATCAATATGAACAATATTGCCTTAATGGGGCAAAGTCAGTTCGACAATATTCAGGTCTACCTGGAAGAGGAACTGGAAAATGAAAAAATCGACAGCATCGGCACAGAGCTGGAAAGCATTCAAGGGGTCGCCAATGTGGAATACGAGTCCCAGGATGATGCTTTGGATAAAATGAAGGAAAGCTGGGGAGAACAGGGATATCTGCTGGATACCTTGGAGAACAATCCCTTACCGAATTCCTACATTGTGTACTTTCAAGAGTTAGAGGCTTCCCAAGCGGTGGTACGAAACATCCAGGGAATTTCCGGTGTGGATGAAGTAAGATATTACCAGGATGTTATCGATAACCTTGTAAACATTGCGGATTTTGTTCAAGTGGCAGGCCTGTTTTTAATTGTCATTTTAGGATTGATTGCAGTGTTTATCATTTCCAACACCATAAAGCTCACCTTAAATGCAAGAAGACAGGAAATCACCATTATGAAATATGTGGGAGCCACCAACTGGTTTATTCGATGGCCCTTTGTCATTGAAGGGATATTTTTAGGATTGATCGGATCCTTAATTGCCCTGACCGTGGTGTACTTCGGATATGAATATATTTACAACTTGGTTTACACTCGATTCTATGCCTTGTTTGCTGAATACATTGTCTCGGCGGACGCCATGCTGCAACAAATTTCCTTAGTGTTTGTGGTGCTTGGAATCGGGGTTGGAATACTGGGTAGTTTAATCTCCATGCGAAAACACTTAAAAGTGTAATCACAAATTGAAAGGATGGGATGTATAGTGAAAAGAAGCAGCAAGTTTATCATGATTATTGCATCGTTTTTACTGGTAACTTCCGGGATGTATGTATTTGCCAATGAAATTGATGAAAAAAAAGATAGCTTAAAGGAAGTGGAAGAACGACAAAAAGCCGTGGAAAGCCAAATTCAAGACAAATCCATGGAAGAAGCGGAAATTATTGAGAAAATCGAAACCTTGGAAATGGAAATTATCGAGACGGAAGATGAAATCGACCGTCTCGAAGGGCAAATATCTGAAACCACAGAAAAAATTGAAGACACCAAGGAAGAATTGGTGGAAGCGGAAGAGACCATTGTAGAGAAAAATGACACCCTGGAATCCCGTCTAGACACCATGTACCGCCGGGGAAATATTGGGTACATAGAAGTATTATTAGGATCAGGGGACTTTACCGAACTGTTAACGAATGTGGACATGATTCGAAAGATTGCCAATCAAGACGTGGAACTAATCGAAGAGTTGGAAGAACAGAGAAACCTTATTGCCAGTAAGAAAAAGATGTTGGAAGACCAAGAGGCTAAACTGGTGAGTTACCAGGAGGACGCAAAGGATCAAAAAGAGCAGTTGCAAGTTTCCAGAGGCACTCAAGTAAGCCTGCGTCGAGAAGTTCAAAGCGCCATTGGTCAGATGGAAGAGGAACTGAACCAAAAGGAACAGGAATCCCAAAATCTTCAGGCGGAGATCCAAGAGCTTCAAGAAGCGGAACGAGCCCGTTTAGAAGCGGAGCGACGTAGAAAGGAAGAGGAAAGAAAAGCCCAGGAGCAGGCTGCCAAGGAAGAGGCTACCAAGGACCAGGGTAGCCAGGAGCAAGTAGACACCAGCCGACCATCGGTCTGGCCGGTACCGGGATATACCCGAATCTCTTCTCCCTACGGAAATCGAACCCATCCTGTATTGGGAGGAACAAGATTCCACGCGGGAATTGATATCCCTGCACCCTCAGGCACGCCGGTTGTGGCCGCTGCATCAGGGACTGTAATCATGTCTCAGTACAGCGGAAGCTATGGCAATGTTGTGGTTATTGATCATGGAAACGGCATCTCCACGCTCTATGCTCACAATTCCAGGAATCAAGTGAGTAGAGGACAACAGGTCCAAGGCGGCGAAACCATTGCTCGGATCGGAACCACGGGGATGTCCACAGGGCCACACCTACACTTTGAAGTGCAACGGAACGGAAATACCACCAATCCCATGGACTGGTTACGTAATTGATAGAGAAAAAAATAAAAAAATACAAACAAAAAAAGTGACCCATAGCAAACAAATGTTGAAATAGATAGATTAAAGTGAATAGGGCTGGGTAAATTAGTACTCAAAGACCATTTTCCATATAAAGGGGAGAAAGAGCATGAAAAAAAGAAAGTTTTTATGTCTGATGATGGTATTTTTGTTGCTGATTAGCCCAGCCCTATTTTCTTTTGCTGAAGAAGTCGATGAAGTTCAGGATCAGTTAAAGGAAGTGGAGGAAGAGCAACGGGAAATCGAAGCAAAAATTGAAGAGAATGAAATGGAAGAATCGGAGATTATTGAGAAGCTTGAAGAGATTGAAATGGAAATCATCGAAGCGGAAAGAGAAATTGATGACATTGAATCTAATATCTCCCGGGTTACAGAGGACATTGAAGTAACCGAGGAGGAGCTTTTGGAGGCCAAGGCGGGTTTAGGCGATAAAAATGAGTTGCTGGGCACTCGAGTCGCGGCCATGTACCGAAAAGGAAGTATCAGTTACATAGAAATACTTTTTGGTTCCCGGGACTTTACGGAACTTCTTTCCAACATGGATATGATTCGAAAAATTGCGGACCATGATGTACAATTGATTGAGGAACTGGAAGAACAGGCCGCTCTGGTGGCAGCAAAGCAGGATATTCTGGAGGATCAAAAGAGTCAACTGTTAAGCTACCAACAGGATGTGGAAAACAAGGTGGAAACCCTGCAAGTATCCAGGGGAACCCAAAAGCGTCTCAGGGTGGAAATCCAAAGTACCATCGCGGAGATGGAACAGGAACTCTCAGAACGGGAAGAAGAGTCGGAGTATCTTGAAGGAGAAATCCAGCGAATAGAAAGAGAAATCCAGGAACGAATGGAAGCGGAAAAACGGGCGGCTGAGGAACAGGCCCGCAAAGAAGCGGAAGAACAGGCAAGACGGGAAGCGGAAAGAAAGGCGGAGGAAGAAGCGGAACGGGAAGCATCGGAGGAAGAGGATGCTGCTGAAGAAAGGGAACCGGAGCCGGAAGAATCGGAAGAAGAAGAGGAACCCTCCACTCCTGCTGAGGCCAATCGGTCCTGGCCGGTGCCGGGCTATCGTAGAATTTCTTCCGCCTACGGTTACCGGACCCATCCCATCTTCGGTGAATGGAGACCCCACTGGGGAATTGACATTCCTGCCCCCATGGGGACACCGATTGTGGCCAGTTTGTCCGGGGAAGTGATGCTCTCCACCTATGGACCAAGCTACGGTAACTATGTTGTGATTTACCATGGTGAAGGAATCTCTACTTTATACGCACATAATTCCCAAAATCATGTATCGGTAGGAGACCGAGTGGAACAGGGGGAAGTCATTGCATCTATTGGCAGTACAGGATACTCCACGGGGCCTCATCTGCACTATGAAGTACGAGTGAATGGAGACCCGAAAGTCATTAATCCCTATCATTGGTTAAATGAATAATGTGTGGTAGAATATAAGGATGATACAAAGGCAATGAAAGATAAAGCTGAGATAAACGACAGAGAATAAAGAGGAGCGCGTTGAATGATAAGTAAAAAGAAAGCATTAATCGGCGCTGTAGTGTTGGTGCTGCTAACCACAATCGTGAATATGACATTAGGCAATTACATTGCCCTTCAAGTGGGAGAGAACTACTTAATATCCGATGATCATATGGAGCATTATCAGGAATTGGAAGAGGATTTTTCAAAGCTGACCTATATGAGAGATTTTTTGTTGGAGAATTACTATGAGGATCTGGATGAGTCCACTCTGATGGAAGGGGCGGTACGGGGAATGTTTGAAGCTACGGGAGACCCTTATACCACCTATATGAGCTCCGACGAATATGAGGATTTCATGACGGAAACCGAAGGCTCTTTTGGAGGGATCGGAATTATCGTGACCCCGGGAGAAGACGGATATGTTACCGTTGTATCCCCTATAGAAAGCACCCCGGGATATCGAGCGGGGATTCAAACCGGAGACCGTATTATAGAGGTTGACGGAGAAGAAGTCCAAGGCCCGAATCTTAATAAAGCCGTGGACCTGATGCGGGGAGAACCGGGAACGGAAGTGGATGTTGCCATTCGAAGAGAAGGAGAACGGGAACTGATCGAACTTACCATTGAGCGGGAAACCATTAAGATTGAAACCGTTCAATATGAAATGCTGGAAGAGGATATCGGCTATATCCGAATTACCAACTTTAATCAACAAACCGCCGGGGACTTTAACGAAGCCCTGGATGCTTTGGTAGAAGATAATATGGAGGCTTTGGTGCTGGATCTTCGAAACAATCCGGGGGGACTATTAAGCCAAACCATTGAAATTGCCGATATGATTCTGGATGAACAGGTGATTGTTTATACCGAGGACCGGGAAGGAAATCAACAGCAAGAAACCGCTTCAAGTGATCATGTGGATGTTCCCTTGACCGTACTGGTAAATAAAGGAAGTGCCAGTGCTTCGGAAATTTTAGCCGGAGCGGTGCAAGACGGTAACCGTGGGACGGTTATTGGAGAAACCACCTTTGGAAAAGCTTTGGTTCAAGGTATTCGAAGCTATGAAGAAGACGGCTCCGGTTTTCGATATACCGTATCCCAGTACTTTACTCCCGAGGGAAACTACATTCAGGATGAAGGCATTGAGCCGGACATCATCGTGGAAATGGAACAAACCGTCAGCGTAGACCTGATTGAAGAAGGGGAAGACAAGCAGTTGGAAAAGGCCATTGAGGTTTTAAAAGAAGAACTGGGCCTTGAATAGGAAGCAATCATCCTTTCAAGAACAAAGGACAAGTTAATTGAATATGGATTTTCAATGTGCTATAATAATAGTGTGGTAGTGAGATTATGTCAACTGCCACATTATTTTTGCTTTATCAATAATAATGATTATTAATTAGGAAACCCCGAAGGAGGATCCCATGAAAAACAAAGTCAGGGTACTGGGCTATATGATGTTTTTGGATTTCTTATTGACCTATTTCGGGGTGGTGGATTTAAACGTCATTGAAGAGGCAAACCCTTTGATGGTATGGCTCTTTGAGCTCCCCTTGTTAAAAGCGGCTATTTTAAGAGTTCTGATGATCCTCGGGGTCATGTTTCTTATTCGACGAACGAAAAAATATAAAGATCCCATTGCTAAATTCGGCCTGGTGGTCTATGCCATGGTGCTGTTTCTTCATATGGCATGGCTATGGCACTATAATGTGGGGGTCTAGTTATTGGGTAAAGCGGTGACGGCAAAATCACGAGGGCATCGGTTGACAAGCCCGGTAAAAAAACATACAATAATACGAACTAATATACGAACTAAAGTTCTCAACAAATCAAAAAAAGTACAGTCAACAAGGAAGATGAAACCATAATAAAGGATGAGATTTAATGGAGGAACGTTTTGAAATTCAATCGTCTTTTCAACCCACGGGGGATCAGCCCCAGGCCATTGGGGACTTGGTCAGCAGTCTGAATCAAGGGCATCGGGATCAAACCCTTTTAGGGGTTACCGGGTCGGGAAAGACCTTCACCATGGCTAACGTGATTCAGCAGGTGCAACGGCCCACCTTGGTATTGGCCCATAACAAAACCCTGGCGGCCCAACTGGCCAGCGAGTTCCGGGAGTTTTTTCCCCACAATGCGGTGGAATATTTTGTAAGCTATTACGATTATTATCAGCCCGAGGCCTATGTGGCCCATAATGATATGTTCATCGAAAAGGATGCCTCCATCAATGATGAAATTGATAAACTGCGACACTCCGCCACTTCCGCTCTTTTTGAACGACGGGATGTGATTATCGTAGCCAGTGTATCCTGTATCTACGGTCTGGGAAATCCGGAAGAGTATAAGGAATTGGGGCTGTCCTTGAGACCGGGGATGGAACGGGATCGAGATGAGATTCTTCGGAAACTGGTGGATATTCAATATGAACGGAATGATATAAATTTTGTACGGGGGACCTTTCGGGTACGGGGGGATATCCTGGAAATTTTTCCTGCAAATTCATCGGAGCAGGCGATCCGCGTGGAATTTTTCGGAGATGAAATTGAGCGGATTACGGAAGTGAACGCCCTTACCGGGGAAATTGTAGGGGAACGGGTCCATGTATCCATTTTCCCGGCGTCCCACTATGCTACGGGATCGGAAAAGCTGGAAGATGCCATTAAGGCCATTGAAGAGGAGTTGGAAGAACGGGAAGCCTATTTTAAACAGGAGGAAAAACTTTTGGAAGCCCAGCGGATTCGACAGCGGACCATGTATGATATCGAAATGCTTCGGGAAACCGGATTCTGCCAGGGAATTGAGAACTACTCCCGTCATTTATCCGGTAGAGAACCGGGAAGTCGTCCCTTTACCCTGCTGGACTATTTTCCTGATGACTATTTAATGATCGCCGATGAATCCCATGTCAGTATCCCTCAGGTACGGGGAATGTTCGGCGGGGACCGCTCCCGAAAGGAAAATCTGGTGGAGTACGGATTTCGTCTCCCTTCGGCTTATGATAATCGACCGTTGAATTTTGAGGAATTTGAATCCTTAATCAATCAGATTGTGTACGTTTCCGCAACACCGGGGCCCTATGAAAGTGAGCGGAGTCAGATGATTACGGAACAGTTGATTCGTCCCACGGGAATTATTGATCCCAAGGTGGATGTCCGTCCGGTAAAAGGGCAGATTGATGATCTGGTCGGAGAAATTTATAAAGAAGTAGAGAAAAAATTCCGGGTACTGGTGACCACCTTAACGAAAAAAATGTCGGAAGACTTGACCAACTATTTGGAAGAACTGGGGATTAAAGTGCGCTATCTCCACTCGGATATTGACACCATGGAACGGATGGAAATTATCCGGGACCTTCGCCTGGGAAAATTTGATGTATTAATCGGCATCAACCTCCTTCGAGAAGGACTGGATTTACCGGAAGTATCCCTGGTGGCCATTCTCGATGCGGACAAGGAAGGCTTTCTTCGTTCGGAAACCTCCATGGTCCAAACCATCGGTCGCGCCGCCAGAAATACGGAAGGCCGGGTAGTGATGTATGCGGATAAAATCACGGGGTCTATGAAACGGGCCATTGATGAGACGGAAAGACGGCGAGGGGTGCAAATCGCCTATAATGAGAAACATAACATTCAACCGATTACTATTAAGAAAGACATCAGCGAGATCATTGAAGCCACAAAAGTGGCGGAGGATGAAGTGGAATATACCCTGGAACTGGCGAAAAAGAAGCCGAAGAAAGAGCAGTTAACCGAGAGCCAGCGGGAAAAACGAATCACCCTGCTGGAAAAAGAAATGAAAGCCGCGGCAAAAGCCTTGGAATTCGAAAAGGCAGCGGAACTTCGGGATGAAATTGAACAATTAAAAGAGGTGTAGAGATGACAAGAGATAAAATTGTAGTAAAGGGTGGCAAAGAGCATAATTTGCAGAATATTAACGTGGAAATTCCCCGGGATCAGTTTGTGGTCATTACCGGAATTTCCGGGTCGGGGAAATCCTCCCTGGCTTTTGATACCATCTACGCGGAAGGACAACGACGCTATATTGAGAGTCTGTCCGCCTATGCAAGACAGTTTCTCGGTCAAATGGAAAAACCCGATGTGGAGTCCATTGAAGGGCTGTCCCCGGCGATATCCATTGATCAAAAGACCACGAATAAAAATCCCCGGTCTACTGTGGGGACGGTAACGGAAATCTATGATTACCTGCGACTGTTATTTGCCCGGGTGGGGACGCCTCACTGTCCCGTCTGCGGCATAGAAATACGGCAACAGACCATTGGAGAAATCACCGACAAAATCATGGAACTGGGAGAAAAAACCAAGATTCAATTATTGGCTCCCATTATCAGCGGGAAAAAAGGGATGCATAAAAAGATTCTGGAAGAGATGAAAAAGGAAGGCTTCGTCCGGCTGCGGGTGGACGGAGAAATGCGGGAAATCAGCGAGGACATTGAACTGGAGAAAAATAAAAAGCATGACATTGATGTGGTGGTGGACCGAATCGTAGTAAAGGAAGGGGTGGAGCGAAGACTCAGCGACTCCCTGGAGACCGTGATTAAACTCTCCGACGGCCTGGTGAAAGTGGACGTCATCGATGGAGAGGAAATGCTGCTTTCCACAAAGTTTTCCTGCCCGGAACATGAAATCGGTCTGGAAGAACTGTCCCCCCGAATGTTTTCCTTCAACAGCCCCTATGGCGCCTGTGAAACCTGCGGAGGCATCGGCCATAAGAAGGTGGTGGATCCGAAGTTAGTGATTCCCAACCGGGAGTTGAGTATCAAAGAAGGAGGGGTTGCTCCCTGGGGAAAAGCCAATGGCAACGGGGAAGAAACCTATTACTTCAAAATGGGAAAGGCGCTGACGAAAAAGTACGGCGGAAATCTTACCACACCGCTGAAAGATTTTCCCGAAGAATTTATTGAGGATCTTCTTTACGGCAGTGGAGGCACTCTTGTGGAGTTTGAGTACGACTCCAAATACGGGGGACGAAGAACCCATTCCGTGGTTTTTGAAGGAGTGGTATATAATTTGGAACGACGCTACCTGGAAACCCACTCGGATTACATGCGGGAGAAAATCGAAGGGTTTATGAGTGAGAAAACCTGCAAAACCTGCAACGGAGGAAGGCTGAAGGATGTGGCCCTGGCCGTAACCTTTGATAATAAAAATATTCAACAGATCACGGACTACTCGGTAAAAAATGCCTTGAAATTCTTTGAAGAAGTGGAGCTGGATGACCGAAAAACCTTTATTGCCCATCAGATCATTAAAGAAATCCGGGCAAGGCTCAGCTTTTTGTTTGATGTGGGTCTCGGATACCTGACGTTGTCCCGGAATGCGGGTACCCTGTCCGGGGGAGAATCCCAACGGATTCGACTGGCCACCCAAATCGGCTCGAAACTGGTAGGGGTGCTCTATGTACTGGACGAACCCAGCATCGGTCTTCATCAACGGGACAATGATCAACTGTTGAAGACCTTAAAAAACCTGGCGGAGATCGGAAACACCGTAATCGTGGTGGAACACGATGAAGACACCATTCGTAAGGCGGATCACGTCATTGACGTAGGTCCCGGTGCCGGGAATCTGGGGGGCTATATCGTTGCCCAAGGGACAGCGAAAGAAATTGAGAAGGTTCCGGAGTCTATTACAGGTCAGTACCTCAGCGGAAAGAAAGCCATCCCGATTCCAAGGGAACGGAGAAAACCCAATGGAAAAGCCTTGGAAATTTACGGAGCCCGGGAAAACAACTTAAAAGATATTAATGTCAGCGTACCCTTGGGATTGTTCACCTGTGTAACCGGGGTTTCCGGTTCCGGAAAGAGTACACTCATTAATGAAATTTTATATAAACAACTGGCCTACACCTTAAATCGGGCCAAGGCCATACCGGGGGACCATGACCGGGTAATGGGGATGGAACACATCGATAAAGTCATCGAAATTGATCAGTCCCCCATCGGGAGAACCCCACGGTCCAATCCCGCCACCTATACCGGCGTGTTTGACGAAATCCGGGATGCCTTTGCGAAAACTCAAATGGCCAAAACCCGGGGATACAAAAAAGGACGATTCAGCTTTAACGTCAAAGGAGGCCGATGCGAAGCCTGCAACGGTGACGGAATTATCAAGATCGAAATGCACTTTCTTCCCGATGTCTATGTGCCCTGTGAAGTATGTAAAGGAAAGCGTTACAACCGGGAGACCCTGGACATTTTATACAAAGGAAAAACCATTGCCGACGTACTGGATATGACCGTGGAAAACGCTTTGGAATTCTTTGAGAACATTCCGAAAATCAAACGCAAGATCCAGACACTACAGGATGTAGGCCTTAGTTATATTAAATTAGGACAACCCTCCACCCAGCTCTCCGGAGGAGAAGCCCAACGGATTAAACTGGCCACGGAGCTAAGCAAGCGAAGCACAGGGAAAACGTTATACATTCTGGACGAACCTACCACCGGTCTTCACACCGCCGATGTGCATAAACTCACCGGGGTGCTGCAGCGTCTGGTAGAGGGCGGTAACTCCGTATTGGTCATTGAGCATAATCTGGACGTTATTAAAATTGCGGATCATATCATTGATCTAGGACCCGAGGGGGGCCAGGAAGGCGGCGGGATTTTAGCCACGGGAACCCCGGAGGAAATTGCAAAGGTGAAAAAGTCCTATACCGGAAGATATTTAAAACCCTTGCTTTTCTCGACGGAAACTAAAGAATGTTCATCCTGAGGAGGCCAATAGATGAATGAGGAGATCTCAGAACGGATTCAAAAACTATTAGAGCATCTGCCGAAAAGCCCCGGGGTTTATCTGATGAAAAACGCCAACGACCACATTATTTATGTGGGTAAGGCCATTAATCTCAGAAGCCGGGTGCGTCAATATTTTCAGTCTTCCAGAAACCAGCCTCCCAAGGTGCAGGCCATGGTTCCCAATATTCATCACTTCGAGTACATCGTCACGGACTCGGAGATTGAAGCCTTGATTCTGGAGAACAACTTAATTAAGGAAAATAAACCGAAATACAATGTACTGCTGCGGGATGATAAAACCTATCCCTATATTAAGGTAACCCTGCAGGAAGAGTTCCCAAGGCTATTGAAAACCCGGAAAATTCGAAAGGACGGGGCTAAGTATTTCGGCCCCTACACCAATATCTGGGCCTTAAACGAGACCTTGAATATTCTTCGAAGTCTCTATCCTATTCGCCAGTGCAATAAGGATATTAACAAACTGATCGAAAAAAAGGTCCGCCCATGCCTTAATTATCACATCAAAAAATGCATCGGCCCCTGTACCGGTCGGGTAAATAAAGAGGCCTATCAGGAAATGATCCAGGGGATTCTCTTATTTTTGGAGGGACGGGAGGATGAACTGATCAAAAAAATAGAGGGGCAAATGCATCAGGCGGCGGAGGCCATGGATTTTGAAAATGCGGCGAAATACCGGGACCAGGTGGAAGCCCTCAGAGAAATCCTTCAGCGTCAAAAGGTGGTGTCCACTAAGGAATACGATCAGGATATTATCGCCATGGCCAAGCGAGATAATAAAAGTTCCGTACAGGTTTTCTTTATTCGAAAGGGGAAATTGGTGCAGCGGGAAAATTTCATTTTGGAAAATGATGCGGAGGAGAAGGAAGAGGAGATCCTGTCTTCTTTTATCAAGCAGTTTTACAGCGGTATGAACTTTATTCCCAAGGAAGTATTACTGGAACAGGAGTTTGAAGATCGGGAAATTATTGAAAGCTGGCTCTCTTCGAGAAAAAATGAGAAGGTCACATTGCAGATTCCCAAAATCGGGGAAAAGAAAAAGCTGTTAACCATGGTAAAGGAAAATGCCAAACTGTTTCTTGACCAAAAAGTGGAAGTGGAAAAGAAAAAGGAAGAAAAGGTGGAGCAGGTCCTTACCGGTTTACAGGAGCGTCTAACATTAGATGGAATTCCCCATCGCATTGAAGCCTATGATATCTCCAATATCCAGGGAGTGGAGTCCGTGGGATCCATGGTGGTCTTTACCGACACCAAACCCGACCGAAAGGAATATCGGCGCTTCAAAATACAAAAGGTCAAGGGCCCCGATGATTACAAGAGCATGGAAGAGGTGCTGGAACGACGGTTTAGAAGAGGATTAAGAGAAATTCAGGACCTCCAAAGTCTCGAAGATTTTTCCGAAGTGGAGACCTTGGGAAAATTTGCTACCTTTCCGGAACTGATCTTAATCGATGGAGGCAAGGGCCAGGTGGCCATTGTAGAAAGGGTGCTGGAAAAACTCGGGGTGAGGGTTCCCGTGTGCGGTATGGTTAAGGACGATAAGCACCGTACCCGGGGGCTTGTTTACCGGGGAGAGGAAATACCCTTGAAAAAGGGCAGCCCCTTAATGCTTTTTATCAGTCAGGTGCAGGAAGAGGTGCATCGTTTTGCCATCACTCATCATCGCAGTCTGATGAAAAAGCACCAGGAGAAATCCGCATTGGACGATGTGCCGGGAATCGGTCGGGTGAAAAAGCTGGCCCTGTATAATCATTTTAAAACCTTGGATCATATTAAAAAAGCCACGGAGGAAGAACTTTTAGCCGTGGAACGGGTTACAAAAAAAGATGCGGAAAATATTCGAAAATATTTAGCTTAGGCAAACACTCCACGGGAAAAGGGTAGTAGGAAAGAACAGTAAATATTTGAAATAGAGAAGAACTTAAATCCGGTTAAAACGGAGGAGCGTTCAAAAGCTATAGGCCGAGTTTCTAGCCTATAGCTTTCTTTTTTTGCATATATAATTTTAAAAAGGATTGTTGGAATAAGTGTTAAAAAAGCACTGGGAAACATCAAAAAAGTTAGCAACTGCTTATTGATTTTACCTCGTTTTTATTATATACTAAAGTAGTTAAAAATTTAACATTAATAGATACCCGAAGACCATGGAAATATTCAAAAAAAAATAATAAAATTTGAATTTTTACACAGGGTAAAGTAAAATGGAGAAGAGTACGTGTTAACAAGTTTTCAATCATTATAAAGTACCAAGTATAATGAATATATAGCTAAGGAGGGACATTATGGAAGAATTGGTAAGTAAAGTGTTAACGGAAGAGAATTTTCAGAAGCTGGATCAACTCATTGAAAAAGTAGAAGGAACGAAAGGGCCCCTTATGCCCGTGTTGACTCAAGCCCAAAAGATTTTCGGGTGCGTACCCTATGAGGTGCAAAAGCATGTATCGGAAGCCTTAAAAGTACCGATGAGTGATATCTACGGGGTAGTAACCTTCTACTCCCAATTTTCCCTGGTACCCAAGGGAGAGTATGTTGTTTCGGTGTGTATGGGAACGGCCTGTTACGTAAAAAATGCCCAGCCGATTTTAGACAAGATCAGTGAAATCATTGATACCAAAACCGGGGAAACCTCTGAGGACGGAAGGTTCACCTTAGAAGCCACCCGATGTATCGGTGCCTGTGGACTGGCTCCGATTATCACCATCAATGAAGATGTGTATGGAAAGCTGGAAGTCCAAGATATACCGGGAATAATGGAGAAATATCAAGGCTAAAGGAACCTATTGGAAAAAAATTATGAATTTAGGGAGGTTCGGTCATGAAAAGTTTAGAAGAACTGAGAAAACTTCGAAAAGAATCCTTAGACAAAGTGGATATGCGAAGAAGCGGACAGGGAACACGAATTGTGGTGGGAATGGCAACCTGTGGGATTTCCGCCGGTGCAAGACCGGTGATGATGGCCTTAGTGGAAGAAGTTAAGAAAAGAAACCTGCAGGACGTTACCGTAACCCAAACCGGATGTATCGGCGCCTGTCGATTGGAGCCGATGTTTGAAGTCTATAAGCAGGGGGAAGAAAAGGTCACCTATGTGCATATGGACGCGGAAAAAGCGAAAAAAGTAATTACCGATCATGTTGTGAACGGAAAGGTTGTCCAGGAATATACGATTGGAGCCTATGAAAAGTAAGGGACTAAACTAAGCGCAAGGAGGTTTGAAAATGGAATTATATCGATCCCATATACTTGTATGTGGAGGAACCGGGTGTGTGTCTTCCGATTCCTTGAAAATTGAAGAACGGTTTAAAGAGTTGATTGAAAAGAATGATTTAAAAGATGAGGCAAAGGTAGTGAAAACCGGATGTTTCGGACTTTGTGAAGCGGGCCCTATCGTCATTGTTTACCCTGAGGGAGCTTTTTACAGCCAGCTGAAGGTGGAAGATGTGGATACCATTGTTTCAGAACACCTGGTAAAGGGAAGAATCGTTACGGATTTACTGTATAAAGAATCCTATCAAGAAGGAGAAATGCAGTCCATTAACGATGTGGGCTTCTATAAAAAACAAGAGAGGGTAGCCCTTGGAAACTGTGGGGTGATCAACCCTGAAGTGATCGAAGAGTATATTGCCTATGACGGATACGAAGCCTTAGGGCGAGTACTTTCCGATATGAAACCGGAAGAGGTTATTCAACTTCTAAAAGATTCCGGACTTCGTGGTCGAGGCGGCGGAGGTTTCCCGGCCGGTTTAAAGTGGGACTTTACCGCAAAGGCGGAAGGGGATCAAAAGTATGTGGCCTGTAACGCCGATGAAGGAGACCCGGGAGCTTTTATGGACCGTTCCGTATTAGAGGGGGACCCTCATGTAGTGATTGAAGCTATGGCCATTGCCGGTTATGCCGTAGGAGCGGATAAAGGGTATGTCTATGTTCGAGCCGAGTATCCTATTGCGGTAAATCGATTGCAAATTGCCATTGATCAGGCAAAAGAGATGGGTCTTCTAGGAGAGAACATCTTTGGAACGGACTTCAGCTTTGATATGGAAATCCGTCTTGGAGCCGGAGCTTTTGTATGCGGTGAGGAAACCGCATTAATCAAATCCATTGAAGGAAAACGGGGAATGCCCGTACCACGACCGCCATTCCCGGCAGTAAAGGGGATTTTTGACAAACCCACCCTGTTAAACAATGTAGAAACCTACGCCAACATTCCTCAGATTATCCTCCGAGGCCCCGAGTGGTTTGCCAGTATCGGAACGGAAAAGTCCAAAGGAACCAAGGTATTTGCCCTAGGCGGAAAAATAAACAATACGGGACTCTTAGAGATCCCCATGGGAACCACCCTGCGAGAAGCGATTTATGATGTCGGAGGCGGGATTCCCGGAGGAAAAGAATTTAAAGCGGTACAAACCGGCGGACCTTCCGGAGGATGTATTCCGGCGGCACACATCGACACGCCGATTGATTACGACAACTTAATAGAGCTTGGATCCATGATGGGTTCCGGTGGAATGATCGTCATGGATGAAGATAACTGTATGGTGGATATCGCCCGGTTCTTCTTAGACTTTACCGTGGAAGAATCCTGTGGTAAATGTACCCCTTGTCGAGACGGCACAAAGAGAATGTTGGAGATGCTGGATAAAATCGCCGAAGGGAAAGGAACCCCGGCGGATCTGGACAAGCTGAAGACCTTAGCGAAAACCATTAAGAATGCATCTCTTTGCGGTCTGGGTCAAACGGCACCGAATCCGGTACTTTCCACCCTGGATTACTTTATGGATGAATATGAAGCCCATGTGCATGATAAGCGATGTCCGGCCGGGGTTTGCAAGGCCTTATTGAACTACATGGTAATCGAAGATAAATGTAAGAAATGCGGAATCTGTGCAGCGAAGTGTCCGGTGGATTGTATCAGTGGTACAAAAGGCAAAACCGTATACCATATTGATACGGAAAAATGTATCAAATGTAATGCTTGCTTAGAAGCCTGTCCTTTTGACGCAATCAAAAAAGGGTAAGGATCGGTTAAGGAAATATCTTTAGAGATTCGATAATTCTTTAAAATAGATAATGAGCGAAATGATTTTACGAAGGAGGCGAAAGTAAATGGTGACCTTATCAATTAACGGTCAAAAGGTGGAAGTGGAAAAAGACACCACCGTATTAGAAGCGGCGAAAAAAATAGGCATTAAAATCCCCACCTTTTGTCACGATCCAAGATTAAAGCCCCATGGTTCCTGTAGAATTTGTGTGGTGGAAGTAAATGGTGGCAACAACCTTCCCACGGCCTGTGTAACGCCGGTTTATGAGGGAATGGAAGTAGAGACGGAAAGTGAAGATGTGGTAACCGCCCGGAAAGAAATTCTGGATCTTCTTTTAGCGGACCATCCCCTGGAATGCTTAACCTGTGAAAAAGCCGGGGAGTGTACCTTGCAGGATCTTTGTTATGAGTACGGTGTGGAAGAAACCTCTTACGACGGAGCAAGAAACCACTATGAAATCGATCAGTCCAATGATTTTTATTACAGCGATCAGAACAAATGCATCCGATGCGGAAAATGTGTAATGGTTTGTGATCAGCTTCAGGAAACCCACGCCATCGGTTTTGCAGAGAGAGGATTTGAGACCCATGTAGCAACACCTTTAGAGCGGGGTCTTTCCGAATCCACCTGTGTATCCTGTGGAAACTGTGTATCCGTATGTCCCGTAGATGCTCTGGGATCCAAAAAGAAAACCAAATTCCGATACTGGGAAGTGGATAAAGTCCGAACCACCTGTTCCTATTGTGGCGTCGGGTGTCAAATGGATTTACTGATAAAGGATAATAAAGTAGTGGAAGTGCAACCGGCGGAGGGTGTGAATGATCGAATGCTCTGTGCAAAGGGTAAATTCGCCTTTGACTTCTTAAGCCATCCCGATCGGCTGAAGATGCCTTTGGTTCGAAAAGACGGAAGACTTCAGGAAGCCAGCTGGGAAGAAGCTTATGATACCATCATCGGAAAAATAAAAGAAATTCAAGAGGAAAACGGTCCCGGGGCTTTTGCAGGACTGACCTCAGCGAGGTGTAGTACGGAAGATAACTACATGATGCAAAAGTTTATGCGGGCAACCCTTGGAACCAACAGTGTGGACCACTGCGCCCGGCTCTGACATTCCTCTACCGTTGCAGGTCTTGCAACCACGTTAGGAAGCGGAGCGATGACAAACAGTGTAAACGAAGTATTAGCATCCGACGTTTTATTTGTAACAGGATCCAATACCACGGAGAATCATCCGGTGATCGGATCCAAGATGAAACAAGCGGTGAAAAATGGAGCGAAGCTTATTGTAGCCGATCCCCGGGAAATTGAGCTGGCCTATTACGCTGATGTATTCCTACAAATCAAACCGGGAACCAGCCTGGCCCTTTCCAACGGACTGATGCATGTGATTTTGGAAGAGGGACTTCAGGATGATCAATTCATTGAAGAACGAACGGAAAACTTTGAAGCGTTAAAGGAGCTTGTGAAAGAGTACACGCCTGAAAAAGTTGCGGAAATCTGTGAAGTGGACGCTAAGGACATTATTAAAGCAGGGAAAATTTACGGCGAAGCCAAACGGGCAGCGATTTATTACTGTATGGGAATCACCCAGCACAGTACCGGTACGGAAAGTGTAATGAGCATTGCAAACCTTGCCATGCTTACGGGAAATATCGGAAGAGAAGGTACCGGCGTGAACCCTCTACGAGGCCAAAACAATGTGCAGGGAGCCTGTGATATGGGAGGTCTTCCCAACGTCTATCCGGGTTACCAACCGGTGGCGAACCCCGACATGAAGAAGAAATTCGATCAAGCTTGGGGTGCCGACCTTTCCGACGAAAACGGACTTACCCTTCCCGAGATGATGGATAACGCCATCCGTAAAAGTTTAAAGATGCTTTATGTTATGGGGGAGAACCCTATGGTTTCCGACCCGGACACCAAGCATATTCGTAAAGCCATGGAGAGTTTAGACTTCTTAGTGGTACAGGACATCTTCTTGACGGAAACGGCGGAATTGGCAGATGTGGTACTTCCTGCAACCGCCTATGCAGAAAAGGATGGAACCTTTGTTAATACCGAAAGAAGAGTGCAGCGGATTCGAAAAGCCATCGATGCCCCCGGTGAGGCGAAAAATGACTGGGAGGTCTTTATGACCCTGATGAACCGACTGGGTGATGAGAAAACCTATGAAAGTGCATCGGAGATCATGGATGAGATTGCAATGGTAACCCCTCAATATGCAGGGATCGATTATAGTCGACTGGAAGGCAGCGGTCTACAGTGGCCATGTCCAACCAAAACCCATGAAGGCACCAAATTCTTACATGGGGAGCGATTTGCTCGAGGGCTGGGTCTCTTTAAACCGGCACAGTACAAACCTTCTGCAGAAATCACTGATGACGAATATCCAATGATTATGACCACCGGCCGGGTGCTTTATCAGTATCATACAAGAACCATGACCGGAAAAACGGAAGGTCTGAATAACTTAGCACCGGAGAGTTTTATTGAAATCAGTCCTGAAGTTGCCCGTGCAAAGAATATTGAAACCGGTGACAAGATTAAAGTTTCCTCCCGAAGAGGATCCATCACCGTGAAAGCCAAGGTTACCGACAAAATTACGGGAAATACCGTGTTCATTCCATTCCACTGGGCACAGGGAGCAGCCAATGTTCTGACCAATGGCAGTGTGTTGGATGAGTATTCGAAGATTCCGGAACTGAAGGTAAGTGCAGTAAATATCGAAAAAGCGTCTTAAACCGATAAGCTCGATATTTTTAACATTACTAGTTGTTAAGCCCCACAGGGAGTCCATCCTTGTGGGGTTTTTCATTGAATGAGGGTATAATTAAGTAAAAAGTGGAGGTGAGGGGAATGGAGAAAATGAGAAAAGAAGTGCCTTGGAAAAGCTCTCTTCCCGGGGGTTCTTCTTTATATCAGCAGGCCTTAAGTCTTTGGGAAGACTCTTCTTTAGGAAAAAGGGAAAAAGAAATTCCCGTGGTGGGTTTCAAAGAAAAACAGGAAACGGAAAAGGCGATTCTGAATTTCTCAGAGGAAATGGAAAAGTCCAAATCGAAAGAGCAGCTGGAAAGGGGGCTAAAAGAATTTTTGATAAAGGGTCCGATCTTTGCTTCCCCTGGGAAAACAATTTTACAGGATCCCGCTTTTTTCAGAAGCTCCGAAGAATTTCTTGAAAAAGTACAAAAATATGAGCCGGATTTCCCCCGGGAAGATACGGGACAGGCCCTGCGGAATGTATGGATCATGAACCTGCTTCAAAAGGCTTTTGGGGTGACTGTGTCCTGTACCGACGGGGTTTTCGGATACAGTATGCTGTACCCTTATACAGACAACTTTATGGATGATCCGAAGATCAGCAAAGGGGAAAAATATCTGGCCTGTGATCGTTTAAACCGGCGCTTGGCAGGGGAAAAAGATACGCCCCGGGGAAGGAAAGAGGAAAAAATTTTTCATATGATTGAAAAAATTGAAAAAACCTTTCCCAGAGCATCCTATCCCCGGGTTTTTCAAAGTCTGCTGTATATTCATCACAGCCAGCGAGAAAGTTTAAGACAGCAAACACTGATTGTTAAAAGCGAGGAACGGAAGAAAGCACAAAGGGAAGAAGAGGTGCTGCAAATCAGTTTTCATAAAGGGGGGGCTTCCGTACTGGCGGATGGGTATTTGGTGAAAGGGAACCTTCTGCCCGAGGAAGAAAAGTTTTGTTATAATTACGGGGTGCTTTTACAAATGGCGGACGATCTGCAGGACTGTAAAGAGGATTATGAAAACCAACACCATACCCTTTTTTCCATGGATTATGCCAGGGAACCCTTAGACGGGAAAGCCCGTCAATTAATCGTATTTTCAGAAAAAGTTTTTGGAGATGCCCAGGGCATTATGAAGGCAGTGGAAATGCCCCTTTTTCTCTTTGAACACACCCTGTGGCTGATTTTAGGATCGGTACTGATGACCCCCTCCGGTTTCACCCCGGATTTTCTGCAATGGGCAGAGGACCGTCTCCCTGTGTCCCGAAGATTTTTAGAAACCCAAAGGGAGATTATCATGAAGAAAGTTAAAAATTCCCGGTTCATGACCGGTGAAAAATTTGGGGAAACTGTGGTAAAATAAAGAAAAGCAAAAGAATTGGAGAGATCAATGATGAACTATGAAGGTCAAATTTATCGGCCTCCCAGTGAGGCCTACAGTTTAATCCTGCAAGTAAGCATCGGCTGTTCCCATAATCAGTGCAGCTTTTGCGGGATGTATAAAGATAAAAGCTTTCGCCTACGGAAGGTTGAAGACATACTTCGGGACCTGGAAAGGGTACGGGAAGTGCACCCTGTTGTGGAAAAAATATTTTTAGCCGATGGAAATGCTTTAGGAATCCCCACAGAGGCTTTGGAAAAAATCCTGGGGGAAATCCGACGACTTTTTCCCGAGTGTAAAAAGGTATCCGCATACAGTGCGCCCAAGGACATTTTACGAAAAAGCCCGGAAGATCTGAAAAAACTTAACAGCTTAGGCTTATCCATGCTTTACTTAGGAGTGGAGTCCGGCAGTGATAAGATCCTGCGACAGGTCAACAAAGGGGTTACACCCGGGGAAATGATGGAAGCCGGGGAAAGAGCAAAGGAGGCAGGCTTCACCCTGTCGGTTACAGTGGTCTCGGGACTGGGGGGCAAGGATTTATGGCAGGAACACGCATGGGAATCGGCGAAGGTCATAAATCGTATTCAGCCCGATTACTTTGCGCTTTTGACCCTGTTGGTCCAGGAGGGGACGCCCTTATATGATGAGGTGAAAAAAGGAACCTTCCAGTTGTTAAATCCAAGGGAAGTGCTACTGGAGACCCAGAAGATGATCGAGGGATTGGATTTAGAGCATACCATTTTCCGAAGCAATCATGCATCGAATTATGTGGCCTTGGAGGGAACCCTGCCCCGGGATAAAGATTCCTTGCTGAATAAAATTGAAGAGGCCATGGAAGAGGCCCAGGATTATTCCTTCAAGGAGTCCTACCGAAGGCTGTAAAACGCAGCTTGGTAGGGGTGCTTACAGGCATAACCAACTATTATGAACTATAAGACTTTTGCATAAGACGGAAAAATAGAATCATTCCTATCCACGATATGTTATAATTTTATCAAGATGAGAACAGCACGTAGAAAGGATTATAAGGTAAGACTGTGCTGGGAATATACTTTAGGAGGAATAAATATGTTTGGTGGAAGATTAGGTATAGTAGAATTGATACTGATTTTAGTTGTAGCCCTGGTGATTTTCGGTCCCTCAAAACTTCCGGAGATCGGAAAAGCCGTGGGGAAAAGTCTGAAGGAATTTAAGAAGGAAACCAGCAATCTTATGGGAGACGGAGACACTTCGGAGTCGAAAAAAGCGAAGGAAAAGAAAGAAGAGGAAACAAAAGAAACAAAGACCGCTCAGACAAAGGAAAACGAAACGGCGGAAAACAATGAGAAAGAATCAAAAGAATAGTAATGAGCAGTAACCCTACCATGGTTAAGGAAATAGGCATCCAAAATAGACAGTACGATAAGTGCTTAAGGAGGGTCCTTCCTTGAATGAAGAAGGATTAACACTGGTTGAACATTTAACCGAGTTAAGAAAACGGATTATAATAGTGATTATTACCTTGTTGGCAGCAACGGGGGTGGCTTTTTATTTCGTTGATGAAATTCAAAACCTGATGATCCGACCCGGCGGAGAGGTGGATTTTATTTACCTAAGTCCTCCGGAATTGTTAATGGCCCATATTAAGCTGGCTTTGATGGCCGGACTTGTAGGGGCATTGCCCATTATATTTTATCAGGTTTGGGCTTTCGTGATTCCCGGCATTCAAAAAAAACAGAAGATATTCTTGTTTTTATCCGTATTTTTCGGCACCTTCTTTTTTGTCGGAGGGATTATTTTCGCCTATCTGCTGATTCTCCCCTTAAGCATTGAATTTTTTGCAGGGATGGCCAGTGAACAGGTACAGCCGCTGTTTTCCTTTACCAGCTACATCGGCTTTGTCACCTCCATTTTATTCGCCTTCGGGGTGGCTTTCGAACTGCCGATGCTGGTACTGCTTTTGACAAAGTTTAACCTGGTACGGCCGAGAACTCTGCGACGGGCTCGTAAGTTTGTATTCCTGGTTGTTGTGGTATTATCGGCGCTGATTACACCGCCGGATATTATTTCCCAAGCACTATTAGCGGGACCCATGATGATTCTATTTGAAGTGAGTATTATAATCTCCTCTGTGATTTATCGTAAAAAAGAAAAGGAAACCCAGTAAGAAAAAAGCAAAAGATAATCGTTATAAAAGCGCTCTATACTGTATAGGGGGCTTTTTTTCAAAAGATCGGGTATATAAATAAGAATAATGATAAAATAAAGTCGGACCGAAAATATTATTCAAGGAGGGGGACAATGACTTCTGAACGAATTGAAGCTTTGAAAAAAAGACGGCAACAAGAAATGAAGAGGGTTCAGAGGAATAATCAGAAACCTTATGCCTGGATACTGTTTCTAATAATCCTTGGTACGGGGACGGTTTTGTTTCTAAGGGAATCTTCCTATATGTGGGTTTTTCCTGTGGGAATTTTTCTGGGCTTTACCTTGGAGCGTTCACGCTTTTGCTTTGCGGCCAGTATTCGAAATCCCTTGACCATTGGAACTACCAAACTTTTACAAGCTGTGATCCTAGCATTGATGATATCAACAATAGGTTTTTTTGTTCTTCAAATCCAGTCCATTGATACGAGCAGTTTTCAGCTTAACGAAGTGCCGGGGAATCTTAGACCGGTGGGGTGGCATACTGTGATCGGAGGCATTCTTTTTGGTATTGGAATGGTCATTGCCGGAGGATGTGCTTCGGGAACCCTAATGAGAATCGGAGAAGGTTTTACCCTGCAGATCATTGTATTGATTGCCTTTATCGGAGGATCTGTGCTTGCGGGGATTTTTCACTATTCCTTTTGGTACAGCACATTGATAGAAGACGCAGAAATCATTTACCTGCCGGATATATTCGGATTTATTCCCGCATTATTGCTGCAGCTTGCGGTTTTAGGGATTTTGTATATGGGAGCACGAAATTTCTCAAAGAAAAAAGAAGCATCGGATTTATAAAGTGAGGGGGGAAAAGTTATGAAGGAAGAATTTTTGGACTGTATGTATGAACCTTGTCCGATTCCACTAATAAAAGCATTGAAAAAGCTGGAGAAAATGAAGGCCGGAGATCTGCTGATTATGAAGACGGATCATAACTGTTCGATTACGAACGTGATCGAATGGGTGGATAAGCAGGGTCATAAAATGGATTATATAGAAATCGGAGAGGGAGAATGGGAGATTTACATTGAGAAGGTGGTTTCCGATGAGTAAATTCTATGAAAAGGTGCTAAAGACCCCCTGGCCCTACTGGGTAGCAGCAATTGTGTTAAGCTTTTTAAATGTGCTGCTATTATGGACTACCGGCGCTCCATGGCGGGTTACTTCCGGTTTTCTGTATTGGGGAATATGGGTCTTGAATAAGGTTGGTTATAGTGATTTTCCCGGAAGCTATGTTGCGTACTATGGGGAACTGACCGGAGGAGAGACCTTTTTATTAAATACCGTCAGCATTTTAAATGTCGCCGTGATTGTTGGGGCGTTGTTATCCGTGCTGATCAGCAACGAATTTAAATGGCGAAAAATCAAAAACTTTAAACAGATTGGTTTTGGAATTATGGGCGGTCTGTTAATGGGATATGGGGCACGAATCGCCTTCGGATGTAATATCGGCGCTTTCTTCAGCGGAATCCCCTCTTTTTCATTACATGGTTGGGTTTTTGCCCTTTTTATGGGAGTGGGAGGGGTTATCGGTTCGAAAATACTGATGCGTTACATGATTTAGGGATGGATTAACATTCTCGTAAAGCATCATTAAGGAAAGTGATGTTATATAAGAAAAGTTGATATACATTACTAATCAATAACTTCTATGTTTAATATTTAACTAAGCTGTGCTATAATAGGATGGATTAAAAATTTAAGGTTCAAATAATAAGCAGATCCCAGAAAGGGATGAAGCAGATGGATAGGAAGCAAATAATTGCTGCACTGGTAATGACCATCATCGCCCTAGGTTCACTTTTGGGGTATGATGCGTTACGTGATGATGTTACCGCCGGAGCACAAAGTTATGTGGTTACGGCTGAAGGCTATGGTGGAGAAGTTCGTTTGGAAGTTTTTATCAATCAAGAAGATATCGTAGAGATTCAAGTAGTGGAACAAAATGAAACTGAGGGTCTTGGAGACGATGCAATCTACGAAGTACTAGAAGAAATCATTGAGAATAATACTACGGATGTTGAAGCGGTAACCGGCGCAACAATATCCTCAAACGCGGTGATCACTGCAGTGGAGGAAGCATTGGCAGAGGCCGGATTAGTCACCGGTGAGGTTTATAGCGTTGTTGCTCAAGGGTATGGCGGTGATGTGGAGCTAGACGTGATCATAAATGATGGTGAAATCATGGCTATTAATATTATAGAACATAGTGAGACGGAAGGTTTGGGAGATGAGGCGATGGAAGAAACTATTGCTGCAATCCGAGAAGCCCAGTCTGTGGACGTGGATACCGTATCCGGGGCTACATTGTCCAGCGAAGCCATTATCAACGGCGTTATTCAAGCCTTGGAAGATGGAGGCGTTGAACTTGAAGCAGGATCCCGACAGCAAGAAGGCGTCCTAGGTACCGGTAACGGTTATGGCGGAGATATTGTACTGGATGTAGTGGTGGACAACGGAGAAATATCCGGAATTTTCGTTATGGAAGAAAGTGAAACTGCGGGCTTGGGAGATGAAGCCATCGATGAAATGATTGAAAAGATTTTGACGGCTCAATCAACGGATGTGGATACGGTATCCAGTGCCACGGTATCCAGTGAAGGTACGATTGAAGCGGTGGAGGATGCGTTAAGCAATGTGGATGCCGAGGATATGGAAGCCTATGAACCGAGAGGGTATGTAGGAAGCGCTTTGGGCTTTTATGAAAGCAGTGAAATTGTTCTTGATGTAATCCTGGAAAACGGTGATATTATTGAAATCGTTGTGATGGAACAGGAGGAGACTCCAGGTATCGGAGACGGAGCGATTAATGCGGTCATTGACCGGATTATTGAGAACCAAAGTACCGACGTAGACGTACAGACCGGAGCGACGGTATCCTCTACGGCTACCATGGCAGCCGTGGAAATGGCACTGGCAAAAGCTGATGGAACCTATGAAGGAGAGGAAGACTCTTTGGAATATGAAGCAGAAGGTTTTCTAGGAAGAGCCTTAGGCTTTTATGAAAGTAGTGAAATTGTCCTTGATGTGATTCTAGACGGGAATGAAATTGTGGAAATTCATATCCTTGCAGAACAGGAAACTCCGGGGATCGGTGATGCAGCCATCAACGGTATTATTGAAAAAATCATCGCGCAACAAAGTACCGATGTGGATGTACAGACCGGCGCTACGGTTTCCTCAAAAGCTACGATGCAAGCGGTTGAATCCGCATTGGATCAAGAGGGAATTATCTTAGAGGAGCGGGAAGTTACCCTGGACTATGATCCTAAAGGGACCCTAGGTACCGGCAGCGGTTACGGCGGAGGGATTACCCTGGATGTAATAACCGAGGGAGACGAAATTTTGGAGATCATTATTGTTAAGGAAAGCGAAACCGGAGGTCTTGGGGATGAAGCCATTGAAGAAATCATTGAAGCGGTGATCGCCTCCCAGTCCACGGATGTAGATACGGTATCCGGTGCCACGGTATCCAGTAAAGGTGCGATTGAAGCGATAGAGGATGCATTGGATCAGTAACAAAAAGAATATCGGAGTTAATGTTAATGACAATGAAGGAATGTGGAAAATGACGATTTAGAATAAAAAGCCGAAAGAACCCCCGATGGAAACATTCCGTCGGGGGTTCTTTCGACTAACAAAATCCTCGGCTGGAGGATTGCAAGAATTTTTTAAACTCTTCTTCATAGATGGAAAAAGGATGTTTTTTTCGATAGATGATGTAGTAGCTACTGCTAACGTTAAGATTCTCCACATTTACAGGGTGCAATGTTCCCTCGTAGAGTTCTCTTTCGATGGTCAGTTTCGGGATAAAGGCCATACCTTTTCCTGAAGCTACGGAACTTTTGATGGCCTCCATGGAATTTAACCGGTACATAATATTAAGATCTTCGCTTCGAATACCATGCTGCTTTAATGCTTCTTCAACGGATTTTTCATTACCGGAGCCTTTTTCTCGGGAAATAAGAGGGATATCCCGGAGTTCGTCGAGGGAGATCTCTTTTTTTTGAGTAGGGGATGAGGTCACTAATAGGATCGGATCTTCTCCGATGAACTCTGAATCGATGGTCTCTTCCGAAATATGTCCCTGAACGATCCCTAGGTTAATGGTATTATCCTTCAGTCGATTGATCACATCCTGGGAATTGTAGATATTAAAATTGATGTTAATATCGGGATGTTGATTTTTGAAAATATATATACTACAGGGAAGAGCGTGTTCTCCGATAGATTTACAGGCTCCTAGAAACAGTTCTTTTTTAGATGTTTTAAAATTACTGAGATCCCGTTGTATATTGTCTTGTAGCGATAGAATAGTGTCGGCATAATCAAAGAGAATTTTCCCGGCATCGGTCAGTTCTACCCCGCGGTTACTGCGAGTCAACAGTTTGGAATCAAATTCTTTTTCCAACGATTGTAGTTGCATACTTAAGCCCGGCTGGGTAAGGTGCAGTTCTTTAGCCGCTTTGGAGATGCTATTGAGTTTTACTGTTATATAAAATGACTTTAAGTACTGAAGATTCATTAACAACATCCTTTCCAAGCTTCCTATATATTAACAATTTATTGTTATTATAACATAACGGAAAGACCTATGCAGAAAAAAAACGAAGAAGGATAAAAAATTGTTATAGACTATAATGAATACTAATTATCTAATATTACTCATCTGTAATATACTATTGTTAGATAAATAACTAACAGTAAAATTATGAAATTATATTGCATAGGAGGAGTAGAATGAGCGAAAAGCAAATAACTAGAAAAAACTTTTTAAAAGGAATGGGGACAACTTTAGCCGGTGTTACGGTACTTGGAGGGATGAGCAGTATCTTAACCGGATGCGATGAAGATGTGCAAGCGGCTGGAGACCGGGATGAAGCAGTATACCCGGTGAATTATAAAAAGGTAGATCCTGATATGGTGGCGGATCGGGCTTATAATGCTTATCATGAACAAGGTGGATGAGGGATCGGTGTTGCCGAAGGTCTATTCGGCACGTTAGCGGATGAAGTCGGGTATCCGTACAACCACTACAACACCCAGATGTTTCACTCTTTTTCCGGAGGTTATGCCAGTGAAGCCTCCCTATGCGGAGCTTTAGGGGTTGCAGCCACATTCGTAGGTGCAGTTTTAGAGCCGGCAGAGGCGAGACCGGTGATTAAAGAAATGATGGATTGGTACAAAACGGCGGATCTTCCGATTTATGATTCGGGTAATCGGCCGAGCGGAACGACTACCGTAGCCAAAAGCACCCTTTGTTACGACTCCGTTAGCAAGTATATCAAAGCGGATAACCTTGAGTATGCCGACGGAGAAAGAAAAGAACGATGCGCTTCGGTTACGGCCGACGTCTCCAGATATATTGTGGAAGTTCTAAACGAAAAATTAGGATAAAACATTGACTAAAGCGTAATAGGGATTGATGCAATCCGAAATAGTAGAAGCGGTGTTTCAGAAAGAATCCATCTGAAACATGGCTTTTTTTATGGTTTCTATGTTAAAATAAGCATAAAGGAAAAAAATAATGGTCATATCCTGAAGGAGAAGTGTGAATGAAAATCAAAGAAAAATTTCAACGTTTTAATAAAAAAGTGTTTTTAATAACAGTCATTCCTTTTTTGATCATTGCCACGGTGGGCGTACAATTTATCGACGGATTGGTGGTTTATTTGTTTTTAGGAATTCTGGTGTCCTTACACTCGGCGGTATACCAAAAGTATAAAGACCGGGAGTAATCAAGAGGGAGAACCGGAAAAGAGCAATACTGGGAGGGAAAACCATGGAGCGGACAAAAAAAATTCAGATAGAACAGATTAAGGATGGATTAATAAAAGGGATGGAAGACCAGGTGGTGGTGGAATATCCCTTAACCGTATATTTAAATGATGAAGAGTTCATCACCCTGCTTTGCTCCCCGAACACATCGGAAAATCTTCAGTATTTGGCCCTGGGTTTTTTAATATCCGAAGGGATGATTGTCCATAAAAGCGATGTGGGAAAGATCACCGTGGAGGAAGAGGCCGGTCATATTCATATACAATTAAAGAATAAAATCAACCTAAAACAGAAGCTGTACGGCAAACGGACCGTTACCACGGGATGCGGGAAAGGAACCGTGTTTTATAATGTGTTGGATTCTCTGGGAAGCCAGGAGATCAAAAACGATATCATCTATGATTATCGACACATTCTTAAATTATCCACAGAACTGAATCAAAAATCCGGGCTTTTTAAGGAAACCGGAGGAGTGCACTTTTGTGCTCTCTGTGATCAGGAAAAGGTGCTGTTTTTTCATGAAGATATTGGAAGACATAATGCCCTGGATAAAATTATCGGGGAGGCCTTTGCCAAGGAAGAGCCCCTGGAGGATAAAATTCTAATTACCAGCGGAAGGCTTTCCTCGGAGATGATCATCAAGGCGGCCAAAAAAGCGATACCGGTGATTGTTTCCCGGTCGGCGCCCACAGAACTGTCCGTTAATATCGCAAAGGACCTGGATATCACTTTGATCGGTTTTGCCCGGGGAAATCGAATGAATATCTATCATGGAAGCAAGCGAGTGAGCCAAAAGGCTCTATAGAATGGAGAGATCTTATGAAAGATACCTATAAAAGAAATATCAATTATCTGCGAATTTCTGTAACGGACTTTTGTAATCTCCGTTGCAAATACTGTATGCCGGAAGCCGGCGTGGAGAAAATGAAGCACTGCGATGTGTTAAGCATCGAAGAAATTGTAAAAATCGCCAAAGAGAGTGCAAGTCTGGGGATTCGCAAGGTTCGAATCACCGGGGGAGAGCCCCTGGTACGAAAGGGCATTATCGATTTGATCAAGGGGATTTCCGCCATTGAAGGCATCGAGGATATTGCCATGACCACCAACGGATTGCTCCTGAAAGAATACGGAAAAGAATTAAAGGAAGCGGGGCTTAAACGGGTAAACATCAGCATCGATTCCCTGGATCCCCATAGGTATCGGGAAATCACCCGGGGAGGAGAAGTAGAGAAGGTTCTGGAAGGTATTGAAGAAGCCTTAACCCTCGGCCTGGACCCCATTAAGTTAAACACCGTAATCATCGGAGGAGAAAACGAAGAAGACATCCGGAAACTAATGGACTTAACAAAAGTCTACCCCATCGATGTACGGTTCATCGAACTGATGCCTATCGGAGAGGCCAGTTCCTGGTCCAAAAAACACTTTATCTCCAATGAAGAAATAAGAAAACGGGTTCCGGAATTGGTGCCCCAGCTTCATGAGACCGCCAGTCCCGCACAGTACTACAAACTTCCCAGCGCTAAAGGAAGGGTAGGCTTTATTGACCCCATATCCAGTCATTTTTGCAGCGAATGCAATCGGCTCCGGGTCACCTTTGACGGGAAGTTAAAGCCCTGCCTCCACAGCTCCCAGGAAATTGATCTTCTTCCCGCTCTTCGGGAGGAAACCGGGTCCCTAAGGGAACTTTTGGCACAGGCCATTGCATCCAAGCCGGAAAAACACTTCTTGGATACCGTGGACTACAAAGCGATTACTCGAAACATGTCTCAAATCGGAGGCTGAAAATGCGAATCACCGGACTGCAAAAGAAGCGGGAGGGCCGCTGGGAGAGACAGGCGGAACTCACCCTAAAAGAAAATGAAGATGTGTCCCTGATTACCCGGCGAGGGAAAAAGATCATCGAAGAGGATCTGAACCGGGGAAAGGTAGGCTTTTGTCATCAGCGATTCAAAGCGAATATCCGGGTGGAAAAAATCAAAGAGCTCCGGGACAGAAAGGTTCGGCGGGGAGATCAATTGTCGGGAAGAGAAGTAATCCTGGTCATTGAAAAAGTCGGGAAGAAATGCCATGGAAATTGTCCGATTTATACCGGGGAGGCCTGTGCTTTTTTGGAAGAGATTTATTTTCTAAAAGTTCGACAACCGGGAACAATAAGGTTGTCGGAGAGTTTGAAGTATGAAGAGCACCCAAAGCCTTAAGACCTACAGGGGAAAATCCATTGACTATACTTTGATTAAATTTGATTAAATGAAAACATATTAATGAACTGGGAGTGGATACATTGAATAAAACCAAGATTTTAGAAACATTACAGAAAACCGTGGATGATAATCGAATTTTAACCGACGAACCCATGAAGAATCATACCTCCTTTAAAATCGGCGGGCCGGCGGATTTTTTGGTGCTGCCGGAAAAAATGGAGGAGATTACGGAAACCGTAAAAAGTTTAAAGCGAGAAAAGATCCCCTATATGATTATCGGAAATGCCAGCAATCTACTGGTCCGGGATAAAGGCATACGGGGGGTGGTCATTAAACTGGGGGAAAGTTACAACCGGGTAACCATTGAAGGAACAAGGGTAACCGCGGAATCCGGCATTCTTCTTTCAAGGCTGGCCAAAAGAATTGCCAAAGCCTCTTTAAAAGGTTTTGAATTTGCCAGCGGGATTCCCGGAAGTCTGGGAGGCGCCGTATTCATGAACGCCGGGGCCTATGGCGGCGAGATGAAGGATGTGATTACTTCCGTTAAGGCCCTGGATGACCGGGGGCGTGTGATTACCTTCCGCAATGATGAGCTGGAGTTGGGATACCGTAGCAGTATTTTACAAAAAAAAGAGTATGCGGTGCTGGAAGTGGTCATGGAGCTGGAAACAGGATCGCCGGAGGAAATCTACGGAAAAATCCAGGAACTGGATCAAAAGAGAACCACGAAACAGCCGATTCACCTACCCAGTGCCGGCAGTGTTTTCAAACGGCCGGAGGGATATTTTGCAGGGAAACTGATTGAAGACAGCAACCTGAAAGGGTGCCGGGTCGGCGGTGCGGAAGTATCCACCCTACACAGCGGGTTCATAGTAAACCAGGGAGGGGCTACGGCTCAGGATGTCATAGACTTAGTGGAAAAGGTGCAAAAAACCGTGAAGGAACAATTCGGCGTGGATTTGGAGCGGGAACTTCGGATTATCGGTGAAGAGTAACTTCGCCGTAGACAAACATTAAGTCACTTACGCAAGTACTTATAAAAGGGTACTTTACTTAACGAGGAGATGAGAGGATGAAGTTCACCATCATTACCGGGATGTCCGGGGCCGGAAAAAGCCAAGTGATCAAATATATGGAGGATTTAGGATTTTATTGTGTGGACAACATGCCTCCCATGCTGTTGCAAAAATTTGCGGAGCTCTGTGACCAGTCCCAGGGAAAACTTGAAAAAGTGGCCATTGTTATGGACATCCGGGGAGGAGAATTTTTCGATGACCTGGTATCAAACCTGGAAGAGTTGGAACGGCTGGGCTATCATTATGAAATATTATTTTTGGATGCGGGGAATGAGGAACTGATCAAGCGCTTTAAAGAAACGAGAAGAAGTCATCCCCTGTCCATGTCCCGCTCCCTGGAGGAAGGCATCCAAAAGGAACGGGAGAAGCTTCGGAATTTACGCCAGATGGCGAACAATATTATGGATACCACGGGTCTGGATCTGCAGTCTTTGAAGGAGGAGATCCGAAACCTTTACATTGAAGGACGAAAGGGACGAAACCTTCGGATTTCTTTGATTTCCTTCGGTTTTAAGTACGGCATTCCCCTGGAGTCGGATCTGGTTTTTGATGTCCGTTTTTTACCGAATCCATTTTACGATAAGACCTTAAAGGAGTACACCGGGGATGATCCCCGGGTGCAACGCTTTGTCATGGACCATGAAATCAGTCAAGCTTTTTATGACAAGCTGTTGGATATGATTCGATTTTTAATTCCGAATTACATTCAGGAGGGCAAGAATAATCTGGTCATAGCCATCGGGTGCACCGGGGGACGGCATCGCTCGGTTACCTTGGTGAATAAGCTCTTTCAGGAACTGACCGAGGATGAAAACCGGGTAACCATTCATCACCGGGATAAGGGGAAAGGGAAAGGCTAACAAAAGGGAAGGAAGGAAAGGGGGAGGCTGTCATTGTAAAGGAAATAATAAAGACCGGTTGGCGAATTAAAGAGTATCTGTTCTTTGTTTTCCTAGGATTTGCCATGATGCTTTCCGCCTTCAGCGGAATTTTCACCAGACTGAATAACTATTTGACCCTGCCGGTGAAAGGTTTTTTACTGGGACTGGGGTTGATACTGGTAATCCTGTCCCTACGGGGGATGCTGATATTCTTTCTCACCAATATCAAACTGAAAACCTTTTCCAAGAAGGATATACGAACCCAGATCCTAAGGCAGAAACGCTTAATCCGGGGCCCGAAGGTGGTGGTTGTCGGTGGGGGAACCGGGCTTTCCGTACTCCTTCGGGGACTAAAGAAATTTACCGCGAATATCACCGCGATCGTTACCGTGGCCGATGACGGCGGCGGTTCGGGAATCCTTAGGGAAGACCTGGGAATGCTCCCTCCCGGAGATATACGAAACTGCATTCTGGCCCTATCGGATATGGAACCCACCATGGAAAAACTGTTAAACTACCGATTTGAAGAGGGGCAGTTAAAAGGGCAGAATTTCGGAAACCTGTTTATTGCCTCCATGAACGAAATCACCGGGGATTTTGAAAGTGCCATCAAGGAGATGTCCAGTATTTTAGCGGTTACGGGACAGGTGTTGCCGGTGTCCCTAGAGGATATTACCCTGTATGCAAAACTGGAAAACGGAACCGTGGTGAAGGGAGAATCGGATATCCCGGTGAAAAGCCTGGAGCATCAGAGCAAAATCCATCGGGTATTCATCAAGCCGAAGTACTCCAAGCCTTTGAAGGAGGCCCTACGGGCCATTGAAGAGGCGGATGTGGTGGTTCTGGGACCGGGGAGCCTGTACACCAGTGTTATTCCCAACTTATTAGTGGAAAAACTAAGGAAACAGATTCAAAAGACCAAGGCATCAAAGGTTTACATCCCCAATATTATGACCCAGCCGGGAGAAACCGACGGTTATTCGGTGTTTGATCATGTCCAGGGTCTGTTGAATCACCATCGGAACCTGCATCTGGACTGGGTGATCGCCAATAACAGCCGGGAGCTCCCCGAAGCCGTTAAGGAGAAGTACGAAAAAGAAGGGGCCCATCTGGTATCCATAGGGGAGGAAGACCGCCGGAAACTGAAAGATTTAAATATTAATATTCTGGAAGAGGATTTAGTTGAAGTGCGAAAGGATTATGTACGCCATAACAACCTGGAGCTTTCCCGATTGATTATTTCCTGTGCCTACGAAAAAAAAGGTTCCCGATGGTTTATCGGTGGCGTTCCGGGAAGAGGTAAATCCCATTATTTCCAATGGTTATCGGGGGCAACTTCCCAAGGAAGGACAGACACATAACAACAACTATAATAGACTAAGATTTGCAGGGGTTCCGGAGAAATGGGGAGCCCTTTTTTTATGGATTTTCAAGATTTTATTTATTATGCTATAATGAATAGTAATTACAGAGGGTTTAAAGAAGCAGATCCACAAAATTGAAGGAGTGGAGAGTCTTGAGTATAGAAATCAGTGCGGGAGGCGTGGTAATTTTCGGAAACGCCGTCCTATTACTAAAAAAATATAACGGAGACTTTGTGTTGCCCAAGGGCAAGGTGGAACCGGGGGAAACCCTGGAGGAATCCGCACAAAGAGAAGTTTTGGAAGAGGCCAAGGTTCGTGCCTGGCCTATGGAATATATCGATAAGATCGAATACAGCTATCATAATTCCTGGAGCAAAGACCAACGGGTGCATAAAACCGTACACTGGTTTTTAATGGAATCCAATAGTATCGATTGTTTGCCTCAGAAGGAAGAGGGCTTTATCGAAGCGATTTTTGTACATGAGGACAAAGCCGTGGATATGGCTCGATACCGGGATGAAAAAAATATTATTGAGCAGGGACTTCGATTATATAAAAAGCGGGTATAGAATAATAAGGACGTGATAAAATGTCGTTTTCTTTAAAGACCAAGGGAGAATTGGCCCGACTGGAAGCCGAGACCCCCTGTTGTCATAGAGCGGAGCTCGCCGCCTTGATCGGGCTGAACGGAGAGACGGTTCCCACCACCGAGGGAAAATTCAATTTAAAGGTTACGGTGGAAAATCCGGCGGTGGCCCGGAAGATCTTTAAACTGATCAAGCTTCTCTTTGCCATCAATCCGGAGATTAAAGTCCGTAAAAATTCAAGCTTTAAAAAATCCAACTATTACCTGATGGTGATCACCCATACCATGGGCAGTAGGAAAATCATTGAAGAGCTGGGACTGGTGGAGGAATCTTCCTCCCGTCAAGCCCTGATACGCTTTCCCCGGGAATATATCGTTGATAAACGATGCTGTAAACGGGCATATCTCCGGGGGGCCTTTCTTTCAGGAGGGTCCATCAGTGCCCCGGAAAAAACCTATCATCTGGAGTTTGTGGCCCATGAAATTGCCGTAGCAAAAGGGATTCAAACCCTGGTCAACGGCTTTGGCCTCAATGCGAAAATCGTCCCTCGGAAAAAATACCAGGTGGTGTATTTGAAAGAAGGGGATCAAATCGTGGAGCTGTTGAATATTATCGGCGCTCATAATGCTCTGTTGGAGCTGGAAAACGCCCGGATTTTAAAGGAAATGCGCAATAATATTAATCGGGTGGTAAACTGTGAAACTGCAAATCTCAGCAAGACCGTAAATGCATCGGTAAAACAATTGGAAAACATTCATTTGATTCAACGAACCATCGGTCTCGAAGAACTTCCGGAAAGCTTGCGGACCCTGGCGGAACTTCGGATTCAACACGAGGACGCCAGCTTGAAAGAACTGGGGGAAATGATGAATCCCCCGGTGGGAAAATCCGGCGTCAATCATCGCTTTCGAAAAATCAATAATCTGGGGGAAAAAATACGTCAGAACCGTTATATATAACTTGGGCAAAAGAAAGGTTCGTAAAGGATCGAGGGGATAAGGAAAAGGAATCATTGGTATTTATTGAAATGCAGGGTATAATAAACAGAGGGGAAATGTGAAGTTTTACAATAGAAGTCAAGGAGGACAGACACCCATGCTGAGGATTCGAAAAGAGGCACTGAAGCCGGGAATGCGATTAGCGAAGCCCATATTTACCGAGGAAGACCAGCTCCTACTTCATAAAGGGGAGCTTCTAAAGGGCCCCTTCATTCAAAGGATGAAAAACTATGATGTGAAGGAAGTTTATATTGACTGGCATCATCAGTATCCCATGGAAATCATGGAAGGGATCATTCAGGATACCCAAAATCAGATCCAGGATCAGTTTAAAACAAGCTTCAGTCGATTAATTGACAACAAAAATTCAGAATTTGAAAAGATAGAAAATCTGGTAGAGGAAATTTTAAGCGAAATATTGGAAAATAAAAAACTGTTGATTGATTTAACCGAAGTCCGTTCCACGGATAATTATACCTTTGCCCATTCGGTAAATGTTTGTATTCTTGCCATGATTTTAGGAAAATCCATTGGATACGGCAAAAAAAACTTGAAAAAAATCGGCCTGGGAGCCCTTCTGCATGACATCGGAAAAGTAGGAGTGGACGAGGAAATTCTGAAAAAATCCAAGGGGCTTACCGACGGAGAATATGGAGAGATTAAAAGGCATACCACGAAAGGGTATGAATTGGTAAAGAGTCTGGATCTGCTCTGTGAAGAATCCCGGCGGATCGTTAGGGATCATCATGAGTGGGTTAACGGAAAAGGCTATCCCAAGGGATTAAAGGGCGGTGAGATTCACCCTTTTGCCCGAATTGTGGGGATTTGCGACCAATTTGACGCCCTGAGTACCGACCGGGTATATCGTAAGGCATGGTCTTTCAGTGATGTGGTGGAATATCTGATTGTCTACCAGGGAGAAATATTTGACGAAAATTTTGTTCAGGCATTTTTGCGAAGCTTTGAAGTATATCTTGAGGGTCGATTGATTGAACTCAGTTCCGGGAGAAATGCGGTGGTTCGGAAATTCAATCGATCTTTTCCAACCCGGCCTATGATTCAGGTTATACAGAGGGAAGCTAAGGGAATCATTGAACAGGAATTATTGGATCTGACAAAAATACATAACGAAAAAATTGTCAAAGTTTATCATTAAAACAGGGTGAATATCTTTTTTTTTCTCCCTGTTTTTTTGACGTAAAATTGACGGTGAAAAGATATCATAATATTATCACACATAGAAAGGAAGAGATAAAATGTTAACGGATATTCAAATTGCACAACAAGCAAAGATGAAGTACATTTCTGAGATCGCCGAGGAGGCGGGAATCAACAGTGATGAATTGGAGATGTATGGTCATTATAAAGCCAAGGTATCACTGGATTTGTTTGATCGATTGGAAAAGCAGGAAAACGGAAAGTTGATTTTGGTAACTGCGATCAATCCTACCCCGGCGGGAGAAGGAAAATCCACCACAACAGTAGGACTTGGACAGGCACTGAACCAAATCGGGAAGAAAACCGCAATCGCCCTACGAGAGCCTTCCCTAGGACCGGTTTTTGGAGTTAAAGGAGGCGCTGCCGGTGGGGGACAGGCCCAGGTAGTACCCATGGAGGACATCAACCTTCATTTTACCGGAGACATGCACGCCATTACCACGGCGAACAACTTATTATCCGCAGCCATTGACAATCATATCCATCAGGGTAACACCTTAGATATCGATACCCGACAGATTGTTTGGAAACGGGTAATGGATATGAACGACCGGGCCCTAAGAGAAGTTACCGTAGGCCTGGGACCAAAAGGAAACGGATTCACCCGACAGGACAGCTTTATGATCTCTGTGGCATCGGAAGTAATGGCCACCCTTTGTTTAGCCAATAGTCTTGCGGATTTAAAAGAACGTCTTGGAAACATTGTGGTTGCTTATACGAGAAAGAATCAACCGGTTCTGGCGAAGGAACTGAACATTCAGGGAGCCTTAGCTTTAGTGCTTAAGGATGCTATGAAACCGAACCTGGTACAAACCCTGGAGAACACGCCCGCATTTATCCACGGAGGACCCTTCGCAAACATTGCCCACGGTTGTAACAGTATTATGGCAACGAAGATGGCGCTGAAACTTGGAGACTACGCCGTAACGGAAGCTGGATTCGGCGCGGATCTTGGAGCGGAAAAATTCTTAGACATTAAATGCCGGTACGGCGGATTAAAGCCTGATGCGGTAGTCATCGTCGGCACCATTCGGGCACTGAAGATGCATGGCGGTGTGGACAAAAAGAGTTTAGAAGCGGAAAATGTGGATGCACTGAAAAAAGGATTTGTAAACTTGAAAAAGCAAGTGGAAAACATCCGAAAGTTCGGTTTACCCGCAGTTGTGGCCATGAACCGATTCCCAACGGATACCGAGGAAGAAATTAAGGCCCTTCGAGCCCTTTGCGAAGATCTTGGCGTGGACGTAGCCCTGTCCGAAGTATTTACTAAAGGGGGAGAAGGCGGTATTGAGCTTGCGGAAAAGGTCGTAGGCATTGTTGAAAAAGGGGAAGCGGATTATAAGCCTCTCTATGAAGTGGAAAAATCCATTCCGGAAAAAGTGGAAACCATTGTCAAGGAAATCTACGGTGGAGACAACGTGGTATTTACCGGCAAGGCGGAAAAACAAATTCAAAAGCTGGAGGAAATCGGATTGGATAAATTACCGATTTGTATGGCGAAGACCCAGTATTCCTTAACCGATGACCCCACTTTATTAGGAGCGCCGGAAGGATTCGACATTACCGTACGGGAAGTCAACGTATCTGCAGGAGCCGGCTTCATTGTCTGCTTAACGGGAGACGTCATGACTATGCCGGGACTTCCGAAGGTACCCTCTGCGGAAAGAATGGATATTGATGAAGAAGGAACTATCACAGGATTGTTTTAGGAAAGGAGAGGTCCTAGATGAGTAGTAATTTTGATGTATCGGAAGCCATGACCATTAAATTGGATAATGAATTGCCGGATTACCCCCATTTTCAAGAGGGGATCCGACGGGCCCCGGACCGGGGATTCAAGCTAAGCAAGGAACAAACCGAGGTGGCGTTGAAAAACGCCCTTCGGTATGTCCCTGAATCTTTACACGACACGTTGGCGCCGGAATTTTTAGAGGAATTAATGACCAAAGGAAGAATTTACGGCTATCGATTCCGACCGAAGGGGGAAATCAAAGGAAAACCCATTGAAGAGTATAAAGGCAACTGCCTTGAGGGGAAAGCCATGCAGGTGATGATTGACAACAACCTGGATTTTGACATTGCCCTATACCCCTATGAGCTGGTAACCTACGGGGAAACCGGCCGGGTTTGCCAGAACTGGATGCAGTATCAATTGTTAAAAAAATATTTAGAAGAACTGACGGTAGACCAGACCTTAGTGGTAGAGTCGGGACATCCCCTGGGATTGTTTAAATCCCACCCGAAAGCTCCGAGAGTGATTATTACCAATTCTTTAATGATCGGCATGTTTGACAACATTAAAGATCAGGACATTGCAGAGCAGATGGGGGTTGCCAATTATGGACAGATGACCGCCGGTGGATGGATGTATATCGGTCCCCAGGGAATTGTCCACGGAACCTTTAATACCATCGTAAATGCCGGACGTAAAAAACTGGGCATCGCCGATGATAAGGATCTTAGAGGGCACCTTTTTGTATCCTCGGGCCTTGGGGGGATGAGCGGAGCTCAGCCGAAGGCCATTGAAATTGCCAATGGGGTGGGAATTGTGGCGGAGGTTGATTACTCCCGTATCAAAACCCGGTATGACCAGGGTTGGGTTAGTAAGATCTCCAGTGACTTAAAAGAAGTCTTTGATACCGCAAAGGAATATATGGAAAAAAGAGAGCCCATCTCCATCGCCTATCACGGAAACATTGTGGATTTATTGGAGTATGCCGTGGAAAACAACGAAAAGATCGAGCTTTTATCGGATCAAACCTCCTGCCATGCGGCTTATGACGGAGGCTATTGTCCCCAGGGGCTGACCTTTGAAGAGCGAACGGAACTGCTGCAAACTGATCGGGAGAAGTTTACCAAGATGGTGGATGACACCCTGAAAAAGCACTTTGAATTAATCAAAACCCTGGACGAACGGGGAACTTATTTCTTTGACTACGGAAACTCCTTTATGAAAGCGGTGTACGATGCCGGGGTAAAGGAAATTTCCAAGAACAAAATCGATGATAAGGACGGTTTCATCTTCCCCTCCTATGTGGAGGATATTATGGGACCGGAATTATTTGACTACGGATACGGACCCTTTAGATGGGTGTGCCTAAGCGGAGATCCGGAAGACCTTCGGAAAACTGATAAGGCCGCCATGGACTGCATCGACCCCGAACGTCGGGGACAGGACCGGGACAACTATGTGTGGATTCGGGATGCGGAGGAAAACCAACTGGTTGTGGGAACCCAGGCGAGAATTCTTTACCAGGACGCCATGGGACGAACCAACATTGCCCTGAAGTTTAATGAAATGGTACGAAAAGGGGAAGTGGGTCCCATTATGCTTGGACGGGACCACCACGACGTCAGCGGTACCGACTCCCCCTTTAGAGAAACCGCCAACATCAAAGACGGCAGTAACGTTATGGCGGATATGGCCACCCAATGCTTTGCTGGAAACGCAGCTCGGGGTATGAGCTTAATTGCTCTGCATAACGGCGGCGGCGTGGGCATCGGAAAATCCATCAACGGCGGTTTCGGTATGGTTCTTGACGGAAGCCGACGGGTGGATGATATTTTAAGCACCGCTATGCCCTGGGATGTTATGGGCGGTGTTGCCCGACGGGCTTGGGCCAGGAATGAAAATTCCATCAGCACCAGTATTGAGTATAACAAAGAAAACACCGGTGCCGACCATATTACCATTCCCTACATCCCTAAGAAAGATTTAGTGGAGGATTTAGTGAAAGAAGCCTTTGAAAAAAATAAGAAGTAAAATTACTAGCCTTATCCGGGAGTGAAAGTACCCGGATAGGGCTGGTTATTCGTGAAAAAGTTAACCAGACAGGATTTCCAAATAGAAAGGAGATTGTTAAAATGAACAAAATTGTACAGTGTGTACCGAATTTCAGTGAAGGAAGAGATCCGAAAAAAGTGGATCGAATTGTTGAACCCTTTCGGGGCAAGCAAGGGGTAAAACTCTTGGACTACAGCTCCGACGAGGACCACAACCGAACCGTGGTAACCTTAGTGGGAGAGCCGGATCCTTTAAAGGAAGCGGTGATTGAAGCCATGGGCATTGCCACGGAAGAGATTGATATGACCAAGCACGAAGGACAGCATCCGAGAATGGGAGCCACGGACGTGGTACCCTTTATTCCAATCAAAAATGTCACCATGGATGAGGCCATTGAGCTTTCCAAGGAAGTGGCCAAGGCGGTCAATGAAAAATATGATCTCCCCATCTTCCTATATGAGAAATCCGCCACGGCGCCCCATCGACAAAACCTGGCCAAGGTAAGAAAAGGACAGTTTGAAGCCATGGAAGAAAAGGTTCAAGAAGAGGACTGGGAGCCGGATTTCGGCGGCAAAAAAATCCATCCTACAGCAGGAATCACCGCGGTAGGAGCCCGAATGCCCTTAGTGGCCTTTAACGTAAATCTGGATACCGATGACATTGATTTTGCCAATCAAATTGCAAAGAATGTCCGGCATTTAAGCGGAGGATTCCGGTACTGCAAGGGGATCGGTATTGAACTGAAGGACCGGGGGATTGTTCAGGTTTCCATGAACATGACGGACTTTACAAAAACCGCTTTATACCGGGTGTTTGAACTGATTAAAATCGAGGCGAAAAGATACGGTGTAAACGTAGTGGGTTCCGAGATTATCGGTCTATTACCGATGGAAGCCTTAATCGACACCGCGGTTTATTACCTCGGGGTAGAGGACTTCTCCATGGACCAGGTTTTAGAACAACGGATTATGGAGTAATGAGTTCCTGGGATTTTCCCAAAGTTTAAGGAAGGTATTGAATAAAAACCGGGAATCCGGGGTATAGTATAAAACGAAATAAGAGGATCTTTAAAAGGTCACAATAGCATAAGTACCGGGGGTGCTTATGCTATTGTTATAAGGGTGCTGTACCGGTTAAAGGCAGAAGTAGTAACAGGGTAACAGCAACGACCATGACAGTCAATCTGAAATCGAGAAAGGAGCGAAACAGGCAATGAATAAAGGAAGTATGATAATTAAAAACACATCGGAAGTAGTAACCTGCAGCGGCTTTGCAGCCAAAAAGGGAAAGGAAATGTCGGATCTCGGGATTATTGAAAAAGGCGCCGTGGTTGTGGAAGAGGGGATAATTAAAGCGGTAGGGCCCCAGGAGGAAATCCTGAAGGAGTATGACGAGGCACGGTATGAGGTTATAGATGCCAAGGGAAAGGCTTTACTACCGGGGTTTGTTGACTCCCACACCCATTATATCTGGGGAGGTTACCGGGCGGAGGAATTCTCCTGGAGGCTTCGGGGCGACGATTATATGGATATTATGAACCGAGGGGGAGGCATTCTCAGCAGTGTTCGTCAAACCAAGGCCGCCACAAAGGAAGAGCTATACCGGGAAGGCATGAAACGTCTGGATTCTATGTTATCCTTCGGGGTGACCACCGTGGAAGGTAAGAGCGGATACGGACTGGACTTTGACACGGAGATCAAACAACTGGAAGTTATGCATGATACCGACCGGGATCACCCTATTGAAGTGGTGAAGACCTATTTGGGTGCCCATGCGGTGCCGAAGGAGTATAAGGGCCGGGAGGATGAAATGATTGAAGAGATCATCGAAGAGGTTCTGCCCGTGGTGGTCAAGAGAAAGCTTGCAGAGTTTTGTGATGTTTTCTGTGAGGCCAATGTATTCAATATTGAGCAGTCCCGACGGCTACTGACAAAGGCCAAAGAAATGGGACTGAAGATCAAGCTTCACGCCGACGAGATTGTCCCCCTAGGGGGAGCGGAACTGGCGGCGGAACTGGGAGCAACCTCCGCAGATCATCTGCTGCAAGCGTCGAAGGAAGGGATTGATCAGATGGCGAAGAAGGATGTGGTAGCCACAATCCTGCCGGGAACAGCCTTCAGTCTGAAGGAGGAATACGCCAGAGCCCGGGAGATGATTGACCGGGGTTCCGCAGTAGCCCTGGCCACGGACTTGAATCCGGGAAGCTGCTTTTCTGAATCCATTCCCTTGGTTTTTTCCCTTGCCACATTGTATATGAATTTATCTCCCGAGGAGGCCATCAATGCTTTTACCATTAACGGCGCAGCCGCCGTTGACCGGGCGGACACCATTGGAAGCATCGACGTGGGAAAACAGGGGGATATGATTTTACTGGAATTTGAATCTTATAAGTACATTCCCTATCACATCGGTGTGAGCACTGTGGAAAAGGTTATAAAAGGGGGAAGGCTGGTCTTTGATAAAGAAGGCAGTCCCTTAGTCCGACGATAAAAGGTTTTAAGGGGCGCGTTTTGGGGTAAACAAAGGAACGAAGGAAAAACACCATAATTTCAAGGAGGTAGTTACTTGTGTCCAATGCCTATTTTGTCATTGAAAAACCGGAAAATGAACCGATTTTAACCTATCGGGAAGGAAGTTCGGAAAAAAAGGAAGTTAAGGAGAGATTACAGGAATTAAAAAAAGAAGTTTTGGAAATTCCGGTGATTGTGAATGGAGAGGAAATTCAAACCGGAAACATGGGAAAAAGAACTTCTCCTGAGGACCATACTCTTTTGCTGGCGGAGTATCACAAAGCCGGCTCTGAAGAAATCGAAAAA
Source organism: Isachenkonia alkalipeptolytica (assembly GCF_009910325.1). NCBI lineage: Bacteria > Bacillati > Bacillota > Clostridia > Eubacteriales > Clostridiaceae > Isachenkonia > Isachenkonia alkalipeptolytica. Next base: position 98,232 of record NZ_SUMG01000002.1, on the reverse strand, counting down.
GCCATCGAAGCTTCAATGGAAGCTAAGAAAGAATGGGCCCATATGCCCTGGGAAGAACGAGCGGCCATATTCTTAAAGGCGGCGGACTTAGTGGCCGGTCCTTATCGGGCAACCATTAATGCAGCCACCATGCTGGGCCAGGGAAAAAACATTCATCAGGCGGAGATCGATGCGGCTTGTGAGCTGATTGACTTCCTTAGATTCAACGCCTATTTCATGGCGGAGATCATGAAAGATCAACCCTATTCCCCGGACAATACCTGGAACCGTATGGAATATAGACCCTTGGATGGATTTATATTTGCGGTAACCCCCTTTAACTTTACGGCGATTGCGGGAAATCTTCCTACGGCACCGGCCATGGCAGGAAACACTGTAATATGGAAACCGGCATCCTCAGCGGTTTACTCTGCTTATTTCTTTATGAAAATCCTTGAAGAAGCGGGACTTCCCAAGGGAGTGATCAACTTTTTACCGGGGTCGGGATCGGAAATCGGCGGAAAAATTCTGCCCCATAGAGATCTAGCAGGCGTGCATTTCACGGGATCCACCAAAACCTTCAGGTACATGTGGGAGACCGTAGGCAAAAACATATCCGGGTATCGAAACTATCCCCGAATTGTGGGGGAAACCGGAGGAAAAGATTTTGTAGTTGTCCATCCCTCAGCGGACACCCGGCCTATAGCCACGGCCTTAGTTCGGGGAGCCTTTGAGTATCAGGGACAGAAATGTTCCGCAGCCTCCAGGGCCTATATTCCCAAAAGTTTATGGCCGGAGATCAAAGAAGAGTTTATCGGCTTGACCCGGGAGTTAAAGGTGGGTTCCACCCAGGACTTTAGAAACTTTGTCAATCCGGTTATTGATAAACCGGCCTTTGAGAAGATCACCTCCTATATTGATTATGCCAAGGAATCGGAAGAAGGAAAGGTTCTTTACGGGGGAACCTATGATGACTCGAAAGGGTATTTTGTGGACCCCACCATCATCGAAACCACGAATCCCCGATTTAAAACCATGGTAGAGGAAATTTTCGGACCGGTGATTACCATTTTCGTTTACGAGGACGATCAGTATGATGAAATTCTCCGGGAATGTGATGAGGCAACGGACTATGGACTGACAGGAAGTATATTTGCCAAGGATCGGGAGGCGGTCATCAAAGCCCAAAGAGTTCTGCAACAGGCGGCGGGGAACTTCTATATCAATGATAAACCCACGGGTTCTATAGTCAATCAACAACCCTTTGGCGGCGCCCGGGCTTCGGGAACCAATGACAAAGCGGGAAGCAAGCTGAACATGCAACGATGGCTGTCCGCAAGAGCCATAAAAGAAACCTATGATGCTCCCCGGGATTATCGCTACCCTTGCATGGAAGCGGAATAAAACATATAGGCTTTTATAAAGAGGGCATATAGAGATAAGTTATAAAATTAAAACAATCGGAGTAGAATTTCTGCTCCGATTTTTTATTTTACGGGGGAAATAGAATGAGATATAATGGAACTAGTTATTATGTTCAGGAAGAGTTATGAAAGAACGTTGATTATAACGGGAGATAAGGAAGGATCTTGGTTCGTTGCCAAAGAAAGGAATCGATTTTTATGGATATCATCAAAGTGAATTTATTCGGTACCCCGGGAGTTTATAAAAACGGTGAAAAACTACACTTCCCTTACCGAAAGGCCGAGGCCCTGTTTTATTATTTACTGGTACAACACCAGGGAACCCGGGAGGAACTGGTCAGTCTTTTTTGGGCAGAGAGCAATGAAGAGGTTGCTAAGAAAAATCTCAGAAATGCCATGTACAAGACCCGAAAGGCCTTCGGGTTGGAAATTATTCATTCGCCGAAAAAATCCACGGTAATGATCAATAAAGAAGTTCCCATTGAAAGCGACATTCAATCGGTCCAACAAAACCCGGGAAAAATCCTTGAACTTTATCGGGGAGAGTTTTTGAAAGGCTTCTACATTAAAAATGAAGAAGGTTTTTCCAATTGGGTGGACCAGCAACGGAGCTTTTATCGAAACCTTTATATTGAAAAATCCCACGAAAAAATCGATGAAGCACTGAAAAAAGGCAATTTTATTCAAGGGGAGAAGGAATGTAAAAAAGTGATCCAAGAGGATGAATTCGATGAACGGGGCTACCGGAAGCTTATGGAGGTATATCAGTCCCTGGGGCTCAGCTCCAAAGCCCTGGAGGTTTATCAGAATCTTCACCGTTGCCTAGAGGAGGAACTGGGGATTGAACCCGATGAAAAAACCCGGAAAGTTCACCTTGAAATTCTGCAACAAGGGGATAAAAATTCCCCTGCAGAGTCCCGGGAAGAGAAGAGTATATTCTTTGGTCGCCAAGAAGAATTAAAAAAAGGACAGGCTTTTTTAGAGGCTTCGGGAGAGAATCAAGGGAAAAGTGCCTTGGTTATTTTAGGAGAAGCGGGGATCGGCAAAACCAGTTTGAAGGAAAAGCTGTTAAAGGATGCCCGACTGGATAACCAGCGGATTCTTTCCGCTAATTGCTATGCCGCTGAAGAGGATTATGTTTTAAAGCCCTGGAATGCCATTATGGCCAAACTGTTGCCGGTGTTGAAAAAAGAAGAGATCCGACTGCCTAAAGCTTGGAGTGAAATAGCTGCCAGGGCTTTCCCACACTTTCTCATGAATGAGGAGAGTCCCGAGGATCCCTTTAACGGGAAAGGAAAAGTTCAAGATCAATTATTGGAAGAAGCCTTAGTGGAAATTTTTCAGCGGGTACTGAGAAAGAAGGATGTTTTACTGGTTTTTGAGGATTTGCAGTGGATGGACGAAAAGAGTCTACGACTCCTGGAGAACCTGTTGATGAAAATTGATTCTAAGGGTCTTCGGATGCTGGGAACCTTAAGGAACGGTGAAAATCGGGATTTGAAATTCTTTTTATCTCAACTGAGCCGAGAGAATCGATTGGGAAAAATATTTTTAGAGCGTTTTACAAAGGAAGAAACCCTGGATTTCATGGAAAATTTCGAGAAGTATTTTCCTCGAAAGAGTGAGAAGAATTTACAAAAAAGAAGAAGGACCCAGCGTGAAAGACTTAAAAAAGAAATATATCGGGAGACCGAAGGGAATCCTTTTTTTATCGTGGAGTATCTCTATACTTTAAAAAATAATAATAACAGGGGAACTTTTACGCCGAAAATCGAAGATTTGTTGAAAACCCGATTTCGAAACCTTTCCAAAAAAGAGGAGGAGGTTTCGGATATGGCCGCCATATTCTTTGATAAAGTTGATTTTGAAGGGTTAAAGGATTTAACCGGCTGGGACGAGCTGGCCCTGATTAATCATTTAGAAGCCCTGTCCAAGGAAGGCATTCTGGAAGAGGATGAAGAGGAGGATCGGATCCAATACCGTTTTACCCATCAAAAACTTCGGGAGTTCTGTTATCTCAGACAAAGCAAGGGAAAGCGGAAAATACTGCATACCCGCATTGGGAAAAACCTCGAAAAAAAATTAGATCATGGAAACCGGGACCGGCTATTGTATTCCAAGCTGATCTATCATTTTTCCCGAGCCGGGAATCATGGAAAAACCCTGAAATATAGTATTAAAAATCTGAATCAGTATGTGGATTTCAGTCATGAGCTGTTCCCGGTGTTAGAGCAACACACCGGGGAGGATCTCAGTCAATTTTATTTATCGAAAAGACAAATGAGTAAAGCCATGAAAGATATCGAGTATTATCTGGTAAAGGCAAAAGAAACCGGTGCCGGGCATGGGGCCTTTGCCAAGGAAGAGATGTATTTTCACTATATCAAAGGGCGTTATCTGATTTGGGAAGGTTCCTATGAGGTTGGTCTGGAACATATAGACAACATGATCCAAGTCGCCCTGGAACATCAGGATCATAGTAATGCAGTAAAGGGATATAAACAGCGGATCTATTATGGCATACAAATCCACGACAGCGAAACCGTAAGAGGGAATCTGAAAAAAGGCATGGAGCTGTTAAAAACCATCGATTATCCCAAGGAAGAAGCGGTGTTTTATCGGTTGCAGGGGGTCTACTACCTGATGACCGGAGCTTATCAGCAGGCGGACGAAACCCTTCGCTATTCCATTCGTCTCTTTAGCCAGTTACCAAAATCCAGGGAAAAATACCTGCTCAACATCGCCGCCGGCTATAATTATCTGGGGGAGGTTCGAAGATCCCAAATGAAGTTTTTCGAAGGGTTAAAGTATTACGATGAAGCCATTAGAATCTGCGAGGATCAAAATATCAGCCGGAGTCTAAATATGTTTTACACCAAGGCTGGACAAGCGGCCTTTGACGGCGGAGACTTTCATCGGGCGAAGGAGTACTTGAAAGAGGGCTTAAGGCTTTATGTCAAATATGATGTAACCTGGGGGAGATCCACGGCGGAAGGCTTTATGGCCCTGATATATTTTCGTGAAGGGGAGTATCATAAAGCGCAGGAATGCCTTTCCCGAGGGGATAAATACTGTAAAAAGATACAGAGTCCCTATGAGTTGGGAATTCTTTATCGTATAAAAAGCGGAATCAAAAGAGAAATGATGGAGCGAAAACATGTGCCGAAAAGCCTGCAGGACTGCTTACCCCAGAGCCTGTCCTGGTATTGCCGACAGGGCATTGATAATCTGGAGAAAATCCAGCGATGCTATGAGATTGATATCTTAAAAAGATTAGACGGTTTAGCGACGGAGGATGGATAGAATAAAAGAAAACAATATTTTTAAGGAGGCGTATCATGATTCAAATTGACGGTAACACCTTAAATTTACAGCGGTTTATTGAAGTGGCAGTGCACCACAAGCCTGTGACCTTGGCGGAGGAAGCAAAGGGGAAAATTCAAGAGTCCAGAGATTTGGTAGAGCGTTACGTGGAAGAAGAGCGGGTAGCCTACGGCATTACCACGGGTTTCGGTAAGTTCAGCGACGTAGCCATATCCAAGGAAGAAACGGAAGACCTTCAGCGAAACCTGATTATCAGTCATTCCTGCGGTGTGGGCAATCCCTTCTCCGAGGAAGAGGCCCGGGGAATCATGCTGCTTCGGGCAAATGCCCTGGCGAAAGGATATTCCGGGGTTCGAATAAAAACCATAGAAACCTTAATTGATATGCTGAATAAAGGGGTCCACCCCATCATTCCCGAGAAAGGATCTCTGGGTGCCAGCGGAGATTTAGCGCCCCTGTCTCATATGGTCTTGGTCATGATCGGCGAAGGGGAAGCCATCTATCAAGGAAAAAGAATGACAGGGAAAGAGGCGATGAAAGAAGCGGGGATCGAAACCATTGTCCTTACCGCTAAGGAAGGATTGGGACTGATCAACGGAACCCAGGCCATGACCTCGGTGGGAGCCCTGACCCTTCATAAAGCCATGGTATTGGCGAAGATGTCGGACATCTCCTCCGCCCTGACCATTGAAGCTTTAAACGGCATCACCGATGCCTTCGATCCCAAACTTCACGGGGTTAGACCCCACAGCGGACAAATCAATACGGCGGCCAATTTAAGACGCTTGTTGGACAGCAGCAAATTGACCACGAAGCAAGGAGAAATACGGGTACAGGATGCCTATAGCCTCCGTTGCATTCCTCAGATTCATGGGGCGACCAAGGATACCCTTCGATACGTACTGGAAAAAGTGGAAATTGAAATGAACTCCGTAACGGACAATCCGGTAATCTTCACGGAAGAGGATCATGTAATCTCCGGAGGAAACTTCCATGGACAGCCCATGGCCCTAACCTTTGATTACCTGGGAATTGCCATGGCGGAGGTGGCCAACGCTTCTGAGCGAAGGATCGAGCGCCTGGTGAATCCTCAACTCAGCGGACTGCCCGCCTTTCTGACGGAAAAAGGGGGACTGCACTCCGGATTTATGATCGCCCAGTATTCCGCAGCGGCCCTGGTATCGGAAAACAAGGTGCTGGCCCATCCCGCCAGTGTGGACTCCATTCCCTCATCGGCGAATCAGGAGGACCACGTAAGCATGGGAACCATTGCGGCGCGAAAAGCCCGGGATATTGTCTATAACAGTTCCCGAGTGTTGGGTATTGAGTTGATGTCCGCGGCCCAGGCTGTAGAATTCCAGGAGCATAAGGAAATGGGACTTGGAACCGAACCGGTCTATACCACCCTGAGGGAAGTGCTGCCCGCTTTAATAGAGGACCGGATTCTTTATAAGGATATCAATACCGCTTCGGAGCTGATTGATAATGAAAAGATCTTACAGGCCGTTGAAAAGAAAATTGGAGACTTAAGTATTTAGAAGAAGAATAGCATAAAACAGTAGGAAACTATACAAAATAGTTAAAGCACTGCAAAACAGCACTGAAAAAATACAGAGAATAGTAGAAAAAAGATAGTAAAGAAAAACAGACAGAGTCAAAAAAAACTCCCGGCGATCCCTTCGGGAGTTTTTTTGACGCATTAGAGACGCTGTGATATTATAATAATTAAATAAGCCATAATATTCTAATAAATCAAACAAAGGAGTGAGAACATGTTAACGAACCCTGTTTTAATTTCAGTTATTGTCATGGTGGTATTATCCTTATTAAAATTGAACGTTTTATTGGCCTTGATTGTGGCCGCTGTAGTAGGGGGCCTTTTAGCAGGTATGCCCTTAATGGAAACCATGGAAACCCTGATTGGAGGTATGGGAGGAAATGCCGAAACCGCTCTGAACTACATCTTACTGGGAGCTTTGGCTGCAGCCATTCATAAAACCGGTGCTGCAACGATTATCACCCAGAAGTTATCCAAAAGCATGAAGGGGACCGGGAAATCCTTGGTATTTATCATTGCCTTTATCAGTATTTTTTCTCAGAATTTAATACCGGTCCACATTGCCTTTATCCCGATTTTAATTCCCCCATTGATTATGGTAATGAACAAATTAAAAATTGACAGAAGAGCTGTGGCAACGGCGTTGACCTTCGGACTGAAGGCTCCTTATGTAGCTCTTCCCGTAGGTTTTGGTTTAATATTTCATAACATTATTCGGGACGAAATGGCCGCTAGCGGTTTAGAGCTGGCAAACGGAGAGATATGGCACGTTATGTGGATTCCCGGACTGGCCATGGTGGTGGGACTGTTTATTGCGGTTCTGTTCACCTACCGAAAGCCTAGAGAGTACAAGCCCTTGGAAGAAACCGGGACAGAGTTTGGAGAGCAGGAACAGAAGATTGAGGAAGTGGTATTTAATAAGAACCATGCAGTTACCGTTGTGGGAGCTTTAGCCGCTTTAGTTATTCAAATAACGGTGGGCTCCTTGGCCCTGGGTGCCATATTGGGACTGGCCATTATGCTCGTTGGTGGCGCCATTAAATGGACGGGCATTGACGAAATGGTCAAAAGCGGTATCGGTATGATGGGCTTTATCGCCTTCGTTATGCTGGTGGCCTCAGGCTATGGAGACGTTATTCGTGCCACCGGCGGTGTGGAAGCCTTAGTGGACTCCGTATCGGGAGCCATCGATGGTAATCAATTGGTGGCAGCCACCGGTATGATTGTCATCGGTCTGTTTATTACCATGGGGATCGGAACCTCTTTCGGAACCATTCCCATTATCGCCGCGATTTATGTACCCTTGGCAGCAGAACTGGGATTCAGCCCCATGGCAACGGTGCTGTTAATCGGCTCTGCAGCGGCGCTCGGTGATGCGGGATCCCCGGCTTCCGACAGTACCCTTGGACCTTCGGCAGGACTTAGTGTAGATGGTCAGCACGATCATATTTGGGATACCTGTGTACCCACCTTTATTCACTTCAATATTCCGATTATGATTTTTGGAATTATCGGAGCGATGATTTTATAATTCAGGGTAGAGTACCGGGCATCCGGGCCTAAAAAAATTGAATTGGTGAATTTATTGCTATTGAAACATCACAAAAGTTTAACAAACAGGAAAGAGTAAATTCATAAAAAGCTCTAGGACCGAGGGTCTTAGAGCTTTTTTCGAGGAATAAATCCCCGGGAGAATAAAAAGAAAGCCCCATTTATGGTATAATAATTCCTAAGAGATTAATAGAAGTTGAGGTGTAAAAATGATGCAGCAAAAGTTCACTCACCTGCACGTCCATACGGAGTACAGTCTGCTTGACGGTTTCACCACCATTGACCGGCTGATGGACCGGGTAAAGGAAAAGGGAATGGATAGTATCGCCATTACCGATCATGGATCCATGTTCGGAGTGGTTGAATTTTATAAAAAGGCCAGGGAAAAGGGCATCAAGCCCATTATCGGTTGTGAAGTCTACACCGCCCGCAGAGCCATGGAGGATAAAGATCCGGTAAAGGATAAGAATCAGGGACACCTGGTCTTACTGGCGGAAAACGAAACCGGTTACCAAAACTTAATCAAACTGGTATCCAAGGGTTTTTTGGAGGGCTTTTATTACAAGCCCAGAATCGATTATGAGACCCTGGAGAAACATAAGGAAGGGCTGATTTGTCTTAGCGCCTGTTTAGCCGGGGATATTCAGCAGCTGGTTCTGAACGGAGAGCATCAGAATGCGGAAGAACTGGCCCTGAAGCTTAAGGGAATTTTTGGACCGGAGCATTTTTATCTGGAACTTCAGGACCATCAGTTGAAAGAGCAAAAACTGGTGAATCATGAATTTTTGCAAATGAGCCAAAAGCTGGACATTCCCTTAGTGGCCACCAATGACCTGCACTATATTGACCAAGAGGACCATGAGCCCCATGACATCCTGCTGTGCATTCAGACGGGGAAAATTATGCAGGATACCCAGCGGATGAAATTTCCCAATAGCGAGTTCTATTTAAAATCTCCGGAGGAGATGGAAGAGCTATTTTCCCATGTGCCCGAGGCCCTGGAAAACACTGTGAAAATAGCAGAGCGGTGCAACGTGGAATTTGACTTTGATGCCATGCATCTTCCCGATTACCGGGTACCGGATGGGTATAGTGTGGACAGCTACTTAGAGAGACTTTGTACCGACGGACTGTATAGGCGTTACGGAGAGCCCACGAAGGAGATGGTGGATCGACTGCAGTATGAACTGGACACCATCAAAAGTATGGGGTATGTGGAGTACTTCTTAATCGTCTGGGACTTTATCCGCTACGCCAAGGATCAAAACATCGCCGTGGGACCGGGAAGAGGAAGCGCCGCGGGGAGTATTGTGGCCTATACCCTAGAGATCACCGACATTGATCCCATCAAGTACCAATTGATTTTTGAGCGGTTCTTAAATCCCGAACGGGTCTCCATGCCGGATATTGATATCGACTTTTGCTACGAACGCCGGGAGGAAGTCATCGACTACGTAAAGGCCAAATACGGTTCGGAAAAGGTGGCCCAGATCATTACCTTTGGAACCATGGCGGCAAGGGCCGCCATTCGGGATGTGGGCCGGGTAATTGATATGCCCTATATCCAGGTGGACCGCATCGCCAAGGAAATTCCCTTTGCCATCGGAATGACCATCGATCAAGCTCTGAAGGTCAATCCGAAGCTGAAAGAAATCATGAAAGAGGATGACCAGGCGGACTATTTAATACAAATGGCAAGACGGGTGGAGGGGCTTCCGAGACACGCCTCCACCCATGCCGCCGGGGTGGTCATCGCCAAGAAGGCGGTGGACGAATATGTGCCCTTGTATATGCATAACGACAGCGTTTCCACTCAGTTTACCATGGGAACCCTGGAAGAATTAGGATTATTAAAAATGGACTTTCTGGGGCTTAGAACCCTGACGGTGATTCGAAATGCCATGGATAATGTGGAGGCCATTCACCGGGAGAAAATCGATTTTTCCAAAGGGGATTATGAGGATCCCAACGTATATCAGCTGATCAGCAAAGGGGATACCCTGGGGGTATTCCAGTTGGAGAGTACGGGGATGATTTCCTTTATGAAGGAGTTAAAACCCGACTCCTTCGAAGACGTGGTGGCGGGAATCTCTCTATTCCGTCCGGGACCCATGGAGTCTATTCCAAGGTACATTTCCTCGAAGAAGGATCCCTCCACGGTGACCTACACCCATGAAGCTCTAAAGCCGATTCTTGACGTAACCTACGGCTGCATGGTGTACCAGGAACAGGTTATGCAGGTGGTTCGGGAACTGGGAGGCTACAGTTACGGCCGCAGTGACATCGTTCGTCGGGCCATGGGAAAGAAAAAAATGGATGTGATGGAAAAGGAACGGGAGTACTTCATTCATGGAAAAGAGGATGAACAGGGACAGGTGGAGATACAGGGCTGCATTCGAAAGGGAATTCCCAAAGAGGCGGCAAATAAGATCTATGACGAGATGATTGATTTCGCCAAGTACGCCTTTAATAAATCCCATGCGGCGGCCTATGCGGTACTGGCCTATCAAACTGCTTATTTAAAGTATTACTACCCCGTGGAATTTATGGCGGCGCTGATGACCAGCATTATGGGAGACACTTCAAAGGTGGCCCAGTACATTCATGATGCCAAAAAGATGGAGATCGAAATTCTTCCTCCGAATATCAACAAAAGCCACTCCAAGTTTACGGTGGAGGAGGGAAAAATCCGATTCGGCATGGCGGCGGTGAAAAATGTAGGGGTCTCCATGATCGACTCCATCGTAAGGATTCGACAGGAAAAGGGAGAATATAAGGATTTTAATGATTTCTGCCAAAAAGTTCTCTCCAAGGACTTAAACAAACGGGCCATCGAGAGTTTAATCAAATGCGGTGCCTTTGACGGCTTTGAGGCCAATCGGGCCCAGCTGATGTCCATTCATGAAAACGTGTTGGACAGTGTGTCCAAAGCAAAGAAAAAAAATGTGGACGGGCAAATCGGTCTGTTTGATCTAGGGGCTGTGGACAATTTGTCCATACCCAGCCAACGACTGCCGGATCTAAAGGAATTTAATGAGAAAAAGAAACTGGCCATGGAAAAGGAAACCGTGGGGATGTACATTACAGGTCACCCCTTAGCGGAGTATGAAAACATCTTAAAGGACTTTATCAGTACCAACAGCGCGGAGCTGAAAGAAGGAGTGAAGGAGTCGGAAAACACTCCGGTTTTTCGAGACAAGCAGCCGGTGATTGTGGGAGGACTGGTGGCGGAAAAGTCCACGAAAATGACCCGAAACAATAACCTGATGGCCTTTATTCGAATCGAGGATTTATACGGAGATCTGGAGTGCGTGATTTTCCCCAATGTCTATGAACGCTATCAGCCCTTGATTGAAGAAGATCAAATTCTACTGATCAAAGGGACGCTGGATGTTAAAGAGGATGAGGATCCGAAGATATTGATCAACAAAATTAAATCCGTGGAAACCCTGAAAAAACGAAAAATTTGCATCATCCTGGAAAATAAAAATGATAAAGAAACCTTTGATCGGGTAAAGATGATATTAGGAAAGGAACGGGGGGACACTCCGGTGTATCTGAGTATTAAAGACACGGAGGAAAAACTCAAAGCGCCGAAATCCTTGTGGATTCCCCATAACGGAAAGGCGCTGAGAATGTTGAAAAAAGAATTGGGAGAAGAGGCGGTTACCCTGTATGAATAGGGAGCCCTTTATAGCGGTAATAATCAACGGGACGGCTAAGTTATACTTAAATTAAGGAATGGAAATGGAGTGATGATTATGCAAACGATTGCAGTACTCACCAGTGGAGGGGATGCTCCGGGAATGAACGCAGCGATTCGTTCCGTGGTACGATACGGAGTTCATAAAGAGTTAAAGGTCTTAGGAATCCGGCAGGGCTATGAAGGCCTTTTGAATGCGGAAATTGAAGAGATGAATCTATCCTCCGTGGCAGATATTATCCATCGGGGAGGAACCAAGCTGAGAAGTGCAAGAAGTGAGCGGTTCAAAACCCCGGAGGGGCTTCGAAAGGCTTTAAATGTGATTAATATTTTTAATATCGACGGCCTGGTGGTCATCGGGGGAGACGGTTCTTTTCGAGGGGCCCAGGTGCTTTCGGAAAATGGGGTTCCCACCGTGGGACTGCCGGGTACCATCGATAACGATTTGGCCTATACCGAGTATACCATCGGGTTTGATACTGCCGTCAACACGGCCCTGGATGCCATCGGAAAAATACGGGACACCTCCACCTCCCACGGCCGGGCCAACATCATTGAAGTGATGGGAAGAGACTGTGGGGATCTGGCCCTTCATGCAGGCCTCGCCGGAGGAGCGGAAAGCATCATTGTCCCCGAGATCCCCTTTGATGTTGATCGGGTATGCAACAAACTGCTCCAGGGCAGGAACCGGGGAAAGCTACATAGCTTAATTGTCCTGGCGGAAGGGGCGGGAAATGCTATTGATCTGGGAAAACAGATCCAGGAAAAAACCGGCATCGAAACCCGGGCCACCATCCTTGGACATATTCAGCGGGGCGGCACACCCACGGCAAAGGATCGGGTCATGGCCAGCCAGATGGGAGCCAAGGCCGTGGAGTTATTGTTGGAAGGCAAAGAAAGTGTGGCCGTGGGCATGCGGGGCACCAAAGTTATCTCCATGCCCATTAAGGAAGCCTTAGCCCTGGAGAATGAAATGGAAAAGGAAACCTATGATTTAGCGGATATTCTTTCGAAATAAAGGGGGACCATCCCAAGGAGGGTTTTTAAGGAAACCTGTAAGGCAACAACAGAAGGTTAGTTAGAGATTTTTTATAGATTTGATAAATCAAACGGAGGTGCAAGGATGAAAAAAACAAAGGTAGTATGTACCATAGGCCCGGCCAGTGAAAGTTATGAAATATTACAAAACCTGGTGCAAAACGGGATGAATGTGGCAAGACTGAATTTTTCCCATGGCAATCATGAGGAGCATCAGGCAAGAATCGAGGAAATTAAAAAAGTTCGGGAGGATCTGGAAGTGCCCCTGGCCATTATGCTGGACACCAAGGGACCGGAAATCCGAACGGGAAAGTTTAAAGTTGACAAAGTAGAGCTGAAAGAGGGGGACTCCTATATTATCACCACCCGGGATATCCTGGGAGATCATACCATGGCTTCGGTTTCCTATGAAGGCATTGTGGGGGACTTGGAAATCGGGGATAAAATCCTGATCGATGACGGCCTGGTTTCCCTGAAGGTGGAAGGCTTTTTAAATGATACGGATATTCAGTGTACCGTGGAAAATCAGGGGGAGATCAAGGACCATAAGGGGGTAAATCTTCCCGGGGTAAAAACCAACCTGCCCGCACTGACGGATAAGGATATTGAAGATATAAAATTCGGCATAAGAATGGGCGTGGACTTTATCGCCCCATCCTTTATACGAAAAGCGGAAGACGTATTGGACATTAAACGAATTCTGGAAGACCACGGCGGTGATTCCATTCAAATCATTCCAAAGATTGAAAACCAGGAGGGGGTAGACAATTTAGACGAGATCATTGAAGTCTCCGACGGGATTATGGTAGCAAGAGGAGATTTGGGGGTTGAAGTTCCTACGGAAGAGATCGCCTTGATCCAAAAGGATATGATCCGAAGATGTAATGCCGTGGGGAAACCGGTAATTACCGCAACCCAGATGCTGGACTCCATGATTCGAAACCCGCGGCCTACCCGGGCGGAGGTCACCGATGTCTCCAACGCCATACTGGACGGCAGCGACGCCATCATGCTCTCGGGAGAAACCGCCGCAGGGAAATATCCGGAGGAAGCGGTTATGACCATGGCCAATATTGCCATTCGAACGGAGCAGTCCATTAATTACGGAAAAAAACTCAAAGAAAGAGGGTCGGAAACCACGCCTTCCGTGACCGATGCCATCAGCTATGCCACCTGCACCACCGCCATGGACCTGGGCGCTGCCGCAATTATTACTGCCACCTCCTCGGGTCACACTGCGAGAATGGTATCAAAATTCAGACCCAGCTCCGGTATAATTGCCGCAACCACCAAGGAGCATGTGCGAAGACAGTTAAGTCTCAGTTGGGGAGTATACAGCATGTTAATGGAGGATTTGGAAGGAACCGACGATATCATCAATCTGTCGGTTATGGAAGCCTTAAAGGAAAACCATATCCAGGCGGGAGACTTAGTCGTCATTACTGCAGGAGTTCCCGTGGGCGTATCCGGGACCACGAACCTGATAAAAGTCCATGTTGCCAGTGATATTTTACTTTCCGGTAAAGGAATCGGAAACTATTCCATTACCGGCCGGGCGGTAATCGTAGAGGATAATGAAGATTTAGACAAGGTTGAGCCGGGGGATGTTCTTGTTTCCTATGCAACCAGTCGAAACTTTATCGAAGCGATCGAACGGGCGGGAGCCGTAGTTGTGGAAGAAGGAGGACTTACCAGTCATGCAGCGATTGTTGGGCTCAATCTTCATAAAACCACTGTGGTTGGTGTAGATGGCGCCACAACAAAACTGAACACCGGAGACATTATCACCGTGGACGGAAAAACCGGTTTGATCTATAGCGGAAAAAGTAAAGTTCTATAAAAACACAGGGCAAGGAGGGATACCATGAATTTTCATACAACCAATATCCGGCCAAGATACAGTGAAACAGACCAAATGGGGATTATTTACCATTCCAATTATTTTACCTGGTTTGAAGTGGCAAGAACCTCATTTTTAAAAGAGCGGGGGATGAGTTACCGGGAGATGGAAAGACAGGGAATTTTTCTGCCGGTGATTGAAGTGAACTGTAAGTATATCAGCTCCGCTTTATACGACGACAATTTGACCTTGGAAGTGTGGATCGAGGAGTTTCAAAGTAGCCGAATGAAATTTCATTATCGGATTTTACGGCAGGAAGAGGAGCTTTTGGCCACCGGTTTTACGGAGCATGTTTTTTTTGATAAGAATAAAAAACGGCCGGTGAATTTGAAAAAGGCCTATCCGGAAGTATATCAGTTACTGGAAAAAATCTATCAGTCCTGAGAGGTGAAAAAATGCTAGGAAGGTTAATTCTACTGTTCACAGTGGTTCCCATTGTAGAGTTGTACATTTTAATACAAATCGGAAATGAGATCGGAGCTTTCAATACCATTATGCTGGTGTTTATCACCGGAGTAGTGGGGGCGGTCCTGTCAAAAAGCGAAGGACGGCAAATCATCGGAAACATCAAGCGGGAGATGGCCATGGGAAAGATGCCCGGGGACGAACTGATCAATGGTCTTTGTGTGTTGGTGGGAGGAGCCCTGCTATTAACACCGGGAATCTTCACCGATGTTTTAGGGTTTGTTTTGGTCATTCCTTTTACAAGAATGTTTTTGATTAAGACCATTAAACGAAAAATCAAATCCATGATCACGGAAGGGACCGTAAATGTATATTATAAAGATTCTGGAGACTTTACCAATAAAAGAAGTTCCAAAGGTGAAGATGGTCCCTTTCAGGGAAATTCCCGGGGGGATTTTGGGAATGTCAAGGATGTGGACTACGAAGAAGTAGAGGATGAGGAAGAAAAATAAAGAGATTTCTTACACAAAACAGTACAGAGTAAGGAGTAAATGGTTTACTGAGCAAGCAGGAGGAAGAAAAAAAGATCCAGCCAGATTCGGAATACGACAGTGATAGGAGTGAGCATATGGAAAAAAGAATGCTGGGAAAATGGGAATTTGGAGGTTCCGTTATCGGTTTTGGAGGAATCCCCATTCAACGAATTAGTGATGAAGAGGGAATAGAAGTTGTAAAGACCTGTTTGGAATCAGGGATAAACTTTATTGATACCGCCCGGGGCTATGGAAAAAGCGAGGAAGTTATCGGAAAAGCCATTGCCGGCAATCGGGATCAATGGGTTCTTGCAACAAAATCCATGGCAAGAGATTATCAGGGGATGAAAAAGGATATTGAAACCAGCTTGAACAATCTTCAAACCCACTGTATCGACTTATATCAACTCCATAACGTACGGAAGATGGAAGAGTATGAAGAAATCATGAGTGAAAAGGGCGCCTATAAGGCATTGAAGGAGGCAAAGGAAGCCGGTAAAATCAAGGCCATCGGCTTTACGGGACACGATGTGGATATGGCGGAAAGAGCCGTGGACAGTAAAAAGTTCGCAAGTATTCAGTTTCCCTATAATATTGTGGAAAGCCAGGGAGAAAAAGTTTTTGAAAAAGCCAAGAAACAGGGCATCGGAGTCATTGTGATGAAGCCCCTGGCAGGAGGAGCAATAGAGGATGGAAGCTTGGCCCTCAAATACATTCTAAACAATCCGAATATCTCGGTGATTATACCCGGGATGGATTCCATAGCTCAGGTAAAGGAAAATGCGGCGGTTTCCCTGAAGGATTATGGATTAACCGGTCAGGAACAGGAAAAAATCGAAGAAATCCAAGGGAAACTGGGCAACCGGTTTTGTCGACGCTGCGGCTACTGTGCCCCCTGTGCCGTGGGAATTAATATCCCCGCCCAGTTCTTAATGGAAGGCTATTATTCAAGGTATAATCTTAAGGAATGGGCAAAGACAAGGTACGACGCTCTGGATAAAAAAGCTTCCGACTGTATTAAATGCGGGGATTGTGAACCCAGGTGTCCCTACGATCTTCCCATACGGGAAATGCTTGAAGAGGTGGAGGAAGTTATGGAGCAAGCTTAGAAGGAGATCCGATTATTAAAGATACTAAAGATGTTAAAGATACTAAAGATGTTAAAGATACTAAAGATACTAAAGATGTTAAAGATATAAAAGATGTATAAAGATAAAAAGGAGGTTGATCTGTGATAAGATCAACCTTCTTTTTAAGAGAGACGATTTCCTAAGGGGGACTTAATCGTCCCTTGGTTCTTCGGGATTAATATGGTTCGGGGCCTCCATGGGGCTTCCGATGGAATAATGATGGAGCGAGTCTTCTTCATAATCGGTAATATGAAACACGACGGCATCCACATTGGAAAAGCTGGTAAAGCTTAGGAGCAGTCCATCCAGCATAGCCTGTTCGGCGTCCTGGGATATGGATTCCATAGCTCCTTCATCAAAGGTAATCTCCAGGGTATTGTCCTCCAACTCAAGACTATTCAGTTCAACTGAATCCTTGATAAGGGGTTGTTGCTGTTCATTATAATAATCGGGATGGCCTGCATAGCTTAACAATTGATAAAAGCCCTGGGGATCTTCCAATTCAAAATCTTCGTTGTAATAGTTTTGATTTTCCACAAAGGGCGGATCCTCTTGAAGATACCTTGGAACGAGTAAGAATCTCTCTGTATCGGTTTCGTATCCGAAGTACATAACCGGTCCTTCCGGCAAGGTAACGGGATCCTCCACGGCAAAGCCACCGAAGGCTTCTTCCCGGGTGCGGCGATCGAAGGTGAACTGTACACGATCCGTAAAGCTTGTTGCGTTCACGGAATAGGCATAGGCTCGATAAGCCTGCTGCCCAAGGGTTGCATCTTCATCGAAATCTTCCAAATCCTCACTGAGATTGATGGTGGCCAGACCATTGTCAAAGGCCAGGTTTCGCCAAGGAGGCATGATGCCCTCCTCCGGGACGGTAAGGCCTAACTCTTCCTGGGGACCATCGAAAAGGCCGTCTACCGTGGCGCGAATTTGCATGGATGTGTAGGGAATAATCCGGGTAACCGGTACGGAGTAATCCTCCATACTTGTGGGAAAATAAAGGGTTAGAGCGGTTTCACTCCCGGGGATGTCTGGAATTGCCGGTAAATAGGTGAAGTTTTCCTCAAAGGAGAAAGCAAGCTCCAGATCCTCGGCATCCAAAGGAGCCAGGTCACTCCGGGGTTGAACTTCCAAAACATAGGATTCATAAGGAAGACCTAAGGATCTCCGGTCCAGCTCAATGGAAAACTCAATGGTTTCTTCCGGATCAATGGTCTCACCAAAGGGAATATCAATATTAAAATCATTGAGATTTAATGATTTTAACTGCTGCCCTCCATGAGTAATTGTTAAATCCACCAAATCCTCTTGAAAATTTACCGCTTCTCCTCGGTTTTCTATGGTCATATGAAGAAGAAAAGACTCCTCGGACTGACGTTCTAAATCATGATGAAAATATAAGGTGCCGTTGGCCTCGGGACTCTCAGGATCTTCAGGAGACTCTATCCTGCTAGAAGCCCGCTCCCAGAAAGATTCAGCATCCATGCGGTCAAAATATATGGGAAAGCCTGTCGCCATAAATACTAAAATAATTAAAAGTAAAAGTTTAGCGATTCCTCTAAGCATGCATTTATCCACCACCTTCTTTAAAAGTACTTAAGTACTATTATAGAATATTTTGAAATAATAATAAACCGTATATGTGAATTTACCCATGATTTTATTATAAATATGTTGTAAGATGGAATTATCAAAAGAAAATCAGGAATCATTAAGGAGTCGTGAAAATATGCTTAAGAAAAACGGAATATATACTGTAACCATAGAGGATATCGGTCATAAAGGGGAAGGGGTCGGTAAAGTTAAAGGAATCCCCCTATTTATTCAAGGAGGTCTTCCTGGAGATGAACTGAAGGTGGAGGTTACGAAACTGAAAAAGAACTACGGATTTGCTAAACTGCTGGATATACAAAAGCCTTCCGATCAGCGGGTGATCCCCCGTTGTCCTATTGCCGAGGTTTGCGGCGGGTGTCAAATCATGAGCCTGGATTACTCAGAGCAACTGAATATAAAAACCAGACGGGTTCGGGAAACCTTACAGCGATTAGGGAAAATTGATGCACCGGTGCATGCAGCAATGGGAATGAAAGAACCCTACCACTACCGAAACAAAGCCCAGTTTCCCGTCGGCATGGAAGGAAACACTCCGGTTATGGGATTTTTTAAAACCGGAACCCATGAAATTGTAAACACGGAGCATTGCTATATTCAGCATCCGGTCAATGATGTATTAACCAAAATTGTCAAAGAGTACATTGGAAAATACTCAGTAACGGTATATGATGAAAAAAGCCGGCAAGGTCTCCTGCGGCATATGGTCAGTCGAGTCAGTAATAAAACCGGAGAAGTGATGGTAATCTTTGTCATCAACGGGAAAGAGCTTCCCTATAAAGAGGAGCTCATCCGGGAGTTGAAAAAAGAAGTCAAGAACCTTAAAACCGTGGTGCAAAATATTAATACGAAAAACACAAATGTAATTTTCGGTGAGAAGACGGCAACACTTTACGGGGAAGGATACATTGTAGATCAGCTAATGGATCTATCCTTTTACATTTCTCCCCGGTCCTTCTTTCAAGTAAATCCCACACAAACCCAGGTGCTTTATCAAAAAGCTTTGGATTATGCGGACCTTAAAAGAGAAGAAACTGTATTTGATCTCTACTGCGGAATCGGAAGCATCTCCTTATTCCTTGCCCAACAGGCAAAGAAAGTTTACGGCATTGAAATCGTTCCCGAAGCCATTGAGGATGCGAAGAAAAATGGGGAACTGAACAATCTATCCAACACGGAGTTTTTACTGGGCGCCGCAGAGGATGTGGTACCGAAACTTTACGAAAAAGGCATCACCGCCGATGTAGTGGTGGTGGACCCCCCGAGAAAGGGGTGTGAGGAAACGGTACTGGAGACCATGGTGAAAATGGATCCGAAAAAAATCGTTTACGTCTCCTGTAACCCTTCCACACTGGCAAGGGACTTAGCCTATTTAGAAGAACGGGGTTATCAGACCAAAGAAGTTCAACCGGTGGACCTATTCCCCCACACAAGCCATGTTGAGTGTGTGGCATTGATGTATAAACGTGGTAAAATTGTACCGTAAAGTTATGATTATATTAGGATACAGATGCGAAAAATTTAGTTGGTGATATATAAAGGAGGAAAAACAATGAAGTTTATTTCATGGAATATTGATTCATTAAATGCAGCATTAACAAGTGATTCAGCTCGTGCTTTATTATCTAGAGATGTATTAAACAGGATTATAGAATATAGTCCGGAAGTGATTGCCTTACAGGAAACAAAGTTACCTAACAAGGGTCCTACTAAAAAGCATTTAGAAATTTTGAAGGATAAGTTTGCTGACTATGAAATTGTTTGGAATGTTTCAGTGGAGCCGGCCCGCAAGGGTTATGCAGGTACCATGTTTTTATATAAGAAGGATCTGGAACCATCCGTTACCTATCCGGTACTTGGTGCACCGAGTACCATGGACTCTGAGGGGCGAATCATCACATTAGAGTTTGATGAGTTCTACTTAACACAAGTTTACACACCTAATGCAGGAGATGGTTTGAATCGTTTAGAAGAACGTCAGATTTGGGACAAAAAGTATGCAGAGTACCTAGCAAATCTGGATAAAAAGAAGTATGTTATTGCAACGGGTGATTTTAACGTAGCACATAAAGAAATTGATTTGGCTCATCCTAATAATAATCGTAATTCAGCGGGCTTTACCGATGAGGAACGGCAAGGCTTCACAAATCTTTTGGCAAAAGGATTTACAGATACCTTTCGTCGTATTCATGGTGATGTAACCGGTGTTTATACTTGGTGGGCTCAACGGGCAAAGACAAGTAAAATCAATAATTCAGGATGGAGAATTGACTATTGGCTGGTGAGTGACCGTATTGCCGATCGGGTTATTAAATCTGAAATGATTGATTCAGGTCCAAGACAAGACCACACGCCCATATTATTTGAAATTGATTTGTAGGGATCCTTACTAAGAAAATCTGATTTGCTTATACGAAATTAAAAGTTCAAGTAATGGCCTCCGGCGTGGATACCACGCCGGGGCTTTTCAAAACTGAATTCTCCGTTTGTTTTTTTGCCTTGTAAAATTCATCAATATCATATAAAATATAGTCAGATGAAAGAGAATGATGAAGTTCTCTTTCAATTATATTCATAATGCGGGAATGATTCCCGTAATGTGGGAACAAGTAGAGGGTATTAAATAAAAACTAAACGATGATTGGAGCGATCAATATGTCAAAGTACTTTGCTGAACCTTTCAAAATCAAAATGGTGGAGCCCATTAAGGTCCTAAGCCGGGAAGAGCGTATTGAAAAAATCAAAGAGGCAAACTACAACGTATTTGCCTTGAATTCCGATGATGTCTATATTGACCTGTTAACCGACAGCGGGACCGGTGCCATGAGCGATCAGCAGTGGAGCGGTGTGATGCGGGGGGACGAAGCCTACTCGGGATCCAGAAGTTATAAAGAGCTGATGAAGTCCGCTAAAGATATCTTTGGATATGAATATTTCCAACCGGTACATCAGGGAAGAGCCGCGGAGAAAGTGGTTATGCCCATGTACTTACAAGAGGGGAAAGTTGCAATTTCCAACATGCACTTTGACACCACCCGGGCCCATGTGGAATTAGCCGGAGCCAGGGCTATTGATTGCGTAATAGAGGAAGCGGCGGACACGGAATCCTACCATCCCTTCAAAGGAAATATGGACAATAAGCGACTGGTATCCTTAATTGAAGAGCATGGACGGGAAAAAGTGGGGCTGATTATTATTACGGTGACCAACAACAGTGCCGGCGGTCAACCGGTATCCATGGAAAACATCCGGGAAACCAGTGAAATTGGGAAAAAATATGATATTCCCGTATGCATTGATGCGGCCCGTTACGCGGAAAATGCCTACTTTATCAAGGAAAGAGAAGAAGGATATGAAAATAAATCCATCAAGGATATTGCAAGAGAAATATTCAGTTATGGAGAAGTCTTTACCATGAGTGCGAAAAAAGACGCCATTATCAACATGGGAGGATTAATCGGAGTCAAGGACCGGGAAGACTTATTTGAAACCGTGAAAGCCAGAACCATTCCCCTGGAAGGATTTATTTCCTACGGAGGCCTGGCGGGCCGGGATTTAGAGGCCATGGCCATCGGACTACAAGAAGGAACGGACTATGACTATCTTCAGTACCGGGTGGGACAAATCGAATACCTTGCGGGGAAACTGAAGGAAGCGGGCATTGCCCATCAATCTCCGGCAGGGGGTCATGCCCTGTTTGTGGATGCGAAAAAAATGCTTCCCCATATTCCCTACTATCAGTTCCCGGCCCAAACCTTAGCCCTAGAGCTTTACAAGGAAGCGGGAATCCGTTCCTGCGACATCGGGTCCTATATGATGGGGAACAATCCCGATACCGGAGAGCAGATTGAGTCGGAGTTTGAGTTCACCCGACTGGCGGTACCGAGAAGAGTCTATACCCAGTCTCATCTGGACGTCATTGTGGAAGCCTTAATTGCCATTAAAGAAAAGGCCGACAGCTTAAAGGGATATGAAATTACCTGGGAGCCTCCGATCTTAAGACATTTCACGGCGAAACTCAAGCCCATTGAATAAGTAAGAAGGTAATAAAAGCCGGAGGCGATTCTCCGGCTTTTTTCTAAAGGAGGAAGAATTATGAGTAAGGGAAGCATCCAATCGGTAACAAAGGCGCTGCACGTTCTGGAGCTTTTCACGGAGAAGCCGGCCTGGAGCATCACTGAAATCGGAGAACGACTCCAGTTTCCCAGTAGCACAACCCATCGATTGGTTATTACTTTGGAAGAGGCGGGGTATGTATACCGGGAACAGGAAACGAAGAAGTATTATTTGACCATCAAGCCCTACTTAATCGGAAGCAAAACGGAAACCGTCAGTCAGCTGGAAAAACAGGCCCAGGGGGTAATCCAGTTATTGGCCCAGGAAATCAATGAGAGTGTTAATATTTCCATTGCCCAGGGAATCTATGCGGTAACGGTATTAAAGGCGAATCCCGAACGAAAATTTTCCGCGGTACCGAATATCGGGGATAAGCGGCAACTCCATGCCACCTCTGTGGGAAAATGTTTGCTGGCCTATAACAGTAACGGCTGCTTGGATCAATTGATGAACGCCAAGGAACCCCTAAAAGCCTATAACAATCGTACCCTTACGGACCGGAAAGAGATCCGGGAATCCTTACAAACCGTTCGGGAGAATGGTTTTGCCATTGACCGGGAAGAAGTGGAGGCGGGCCTTACCTGTTTCGGCGCACCGATTTTCGATGAAATGGTGCACTGTATTGCGGCGGTTAGTATTTCCGTGCCTACCTTTCGTATAGAAAAGGAACAGTTTTTTATTGATCGGGTAATGGAGACCGCATCGGAAATATCATCTAAGTTCTAATGCTACCCGAAAAGGAAAGGGATTTCTTTTTCGGTTTTTTTTATTATTTATTGGAAAGAGAAGGCCTTGGGGATATAATCACATATAAAGAAAAGAATTTTTCGGGAAAGACAAAATACATTATGGGAAGGTGAGGATGATGAAGGAGATTCAATGGATCAGCAATAAAAGGGAAAAGAAAAAGGAGGCCTCCTCCGGGGAATTTGGGGTGAAAATGGGTAAGAAAGCGAAACGGTTCCATGAAACCTTTCCCAATTACGGGGTGACACCCCTGCGGGAGCTTTCGGAACTATCCCAATACTTAGGATTAAGTGGGATTTATGTCAAAGACGAGAGTTACCGATTCGGACTGAATGCCTTTAAAGCCCTAGGGGGGACCTATGCCATCGGAAGCTATATTGCAGATCAACTGGGGATGGACATTAAAGACTTATCCTATGACCTATTGAAGAGTAAAAGCATCAAAGAGAAAATCGGCGAGATCACCTTTTTCACCGCCACCGACGGCAATCACGGAAGAGGCATAGCCTGGGCGGCGAAGGAGCTGGGATATCAAAGTGTGGTGTACCTTCCCAAGGGGAGCGCGGCGGAGCGCTTAAACAGTATAAGAGACCTGGGAGCGAAGGCTTATATTACCGATCGGAACTATGATGATTCGGTGCGGCTTGCAAAGGAAGAGGCGGAAAAAAACAACGGGGTGCTTATTCAAGATACCGCTTGGGAGGGTTATGAAAAAATTCCCCGGTGGATTATGGAAGGGTACACCACCCTGGGATATGAAATTACGGAACAGCTGAAGGGCCGGGAGCTTACCCATGTTTTCCTGCAAGCGGGGGTGGGATCCATGGCCGGGGCATTAACCGGTTTTTTTACGGATTACTATCAAGGGGAAAATTCTCCGAAGATCATTATTGTGGAGCCGGATAAGGCGGACTGCGTTTTTAAAACCGCAGGGGCAAGGGACGGCAGTTTACAACAGGTAACGGGGGATTTGGACACGATTATGGCAGGACTTGCCTGTGGTGAGGTCTCCACCCTGGGCTGGGAGATTTTAAAAAATCACGGAAATCATTTTCTGTCGGTGCCCGACACCATTGCGGCGAAGGGAATGCGTATTCTTGGGAATCCCCTGGGAGAGGATCGAAGAATCATCTCCGGGGAAAGTGGTGGGGTAACGCTGGGTCTTGTAGCCCAGGTGATGGCCCGGGAGGAACTATCGGATCTGAAGAAAGAGTTGAAGCTGAACGAAGCATCCAAAATCCTTTGTATTTCCACGGAGGGGGATACGGACCGGGATCATTACCGGAAAATTGTTTGGGATGGGCTTTATTCCAGTGTTTAATCCAATCAAGAGGAGGCCCGTAAAAACGGTCCGGTGAATACCACTGTAATTATCAGAAATTTTGTTAAACAACAGCGGTAATTGGGTATAGGAAAGATATGTGTAATTAAGTCTATATCGAGATCAACGGACGAACAAAATTCATGAAGGAGGTTTATTATGGGAGAGCAAGGGAAATGTCCCGTAACGGGAGCAACAGGGAATGTAAAAGCAGGACGGGGAACGGAAAATAAGTATTGGTGGCCGGATCAGTTAAATCTGAAGATTCTTCATCAGAATCCTGTATCACGGAATCCCCTGGGGGAAGAGTTTGATTACAAAGAGGAATTTAAGAAATTGAACCTGGATGAAGTCAAGAAGGATATATATCAATTGCTGACGGACTCTAAGGAATGGTGGCCGGCGGATTACGGTCATTACGGACCCTTAATGATCCGTATGGCATGGCATAGTGCGGGAACCTACCGGATGCAGGACGGACGGGGTGGAGGAAACACCGGCAACCAACGATTTGCGCCCCTTAATAGCTGGCCGGACAACGTAAACCTGGATAAAGCCAGAAGACTTCTATGGCCGATCAAACAGAAATACGGAAACAAGTTATCCTGGGCGGATTTGATGATTCTTACGGGGAACTGCTCCTTGGAATCCATGGGCTTTAAAACCATCGGATTTGCCGGGGGAAGAGAAGACATCTGGGAGCCGGAAGAGGATACCTACTGGGGCTCGGAAGAGGAATGGCTGGGAGATGAACGGTACTCCGGCGACCGTGACCTGGAAAATCCTTTGGCCGCGGTGCAAATGGGGCTGATCTATGTAAATCCCGAGGGACCTAACGGAAAGCCCAGCGCAGTGGAATCGGGAAAGGATATCCGGGATACCTTTGGCCGTATGGCCATGGACGATTATGAAACCGTAGCCCTGATTGCAGGGGGGCATACCTTCGGAAAGTGCCACGGTGCCGGGGATGCAGACCAATTAGGACCGGAGCCGGAAGCGGCCCCCATTGAAGAACAGGGTCTCGGCTGGAAAAACAGCATGGGCACGGGACACGGAGAGGACACCATCAGCAGCGGAATTGAAGGAGCCTGGACTAAGACCCCGATCGAATGGGACAACACCTATCTGGAGACCCTGTTTAAATATGACTGGGATCTATCCAAAAGTCCTGCCGGTGCCTGGCAGTGGCACCCTGTGGAGCCGGAAGCCCAGACGGAAGTGCCTGATGCCCACAATCCCAATAAACGGTGGGCACCGATGATGACCACAGCGGATATGGCCCTTCGAATGGATCCGATTTATAAGCCTATTGCAAAGCACTTTTTGGAAAATCCCGAAGAACTGGCCGATGCCTTTGCAAAGGCATGGTTTAAACTGACCCACCGGGATATGGGGCCCATCAGCCGTTACATCGGCCCGGAAGTACCGGAGGAAGAGTTTATCTGGCAGGATCCGGTGCCCAAGGTGGATTTTGAGTTGATTGATGAAAAGGACATTGAGGAGCTGAAAGAAACCATTCTGAGCTCCGACTTAACCTTACAAGAGTTAGTCTACACCGCCTGGTCCGCCGCCTCAACTTTTAGAGGCTCCGATTACCGGGGCGGG
Organism: Isachenkonia alkalipeptolytica; assembly: GCF_009910325.1. Lineage (NCBI taxonomy): Bacteria > Bacillati > Bacillota > Clostridia > Eubacteriales > Clostridiaceae > Isachenkonia > Isachenkonia alkalipeptolytica. Next base: position 72,287 of record NZ_SUMG01000002.1, on the reverse strand, counting down.
GCCAACGGCGCCAGAATACGCCTGACTCCCCAGAAGAACTGGGAGGTCAATCAACCGGACCAGCTGCAAAGAGTCCTCCGTGAACTGGAAAAGATCAAGAAGGCCTTTAATGAAAAGCAATCGGGCAATAAGAAGGTCACCTTAGCGGATCTGATTGTCCTTGGAGGAAATGCCGGTGTTGAAAAAGCGGCTAAGGATGCCGGTGTTGACGTAAAGGTCCCCTTCTCACCGGGGAGAACCGATGCCACGGAAGAGCAGACCGATGCCGAATCCTTTGACGTACTGGAACCGAAGGCCGACGGATTCAGAAACTATATGAAGGGTAAATATGCGGTTAAGGCGGAAGAGATGCTGGTTGATAAGGCACAGCTTCTGGGTCTTACCGCACCGGAGATGACCGTCCTTGTGGGAGGAATGCGGACTATGGACGCAAACTTCAATGGGGAAAAGCATGGGGTTTTCACGGAAACCCCCGGCAAGCTGACCAATGACTTCTTTGTAAATCTGTTGGATCTGGAGACCAAGTGGAAACCGAAATCCGAAGATCGGGAGGTTTTTGAAGGACGGGATATGAAATCCGATGCAGTGAAATGGACGGCCACAAGGGTGGACTTAGTCTTCGGCCACAACTCGGAACTTCGGGCAATCGCCGAGGTCTACGGAAGCGAAGACGGCAAGGATAAATTTGTTCACGACTTTGTAAAGGCCTGGAATAAAGTGATGAATGCGGACCGTTTCGATTTGAATTAAAAAATCAACGGGATAGAATTTAAAAGCAAAAGGCCCCCTGTATCTGCAGGGGGCCTTTGTTATGGACTGTCAAAATGTTATAATGATAAGGGCGGACAGAGGATCAATGGAAACGCTAGGATTAATGTTCCCCCTCTTCCTCCTCAACACTTCTTCCTAGGACCTCTTTAACCAGTAAGGGCTGATTAGTAATAATACCGTCGATATCGTATTGAAGAACCTCACGAATAGCCTCTTCCGTATTCACTGTCCAAACCCAGATTCCTTTATCGTCCTGTCGGGCCTGTCGAACGAAACTTTGACTCAACATTCCATGGTGGGCGGTATAATAATCCACATCTAAAGAGGTAAGGTCGCCCAGGGTGTAATACATGATCTGGGCGGTGATGATTTCCGGGTTCATTTCTTGAACATGGCTAAGGAAGGTGTTGCTAAAGGACTGGACATAGGCTTGTTCCTCCATCCCATGATACTCAATAATATCAACTAGTTCCCGGGCAAAGGCCTCATCATCCCCATTGGTTTTTACATCAATCAGTAAATGGGCGTCTCCCGAAGCGGTTTCCATAGCATCATCCAGGGTAGGAAGAAAGGGATCCTGATCCGGAAAGCCTTCGGGAGGAGCGATCTCTAAATTTTGGAGTTCTTCGTAGGTCAGATCGTTCACTTGATAGGGAAGGTTAAAAGTTCGCCTTAAACTGCGGTCATGATGCAGTACAATAACCTGATCCTCAGTCATCATCACATCGAATTCGATGATATCAATATCCGCCTCCATGGAGGCCCGGATACCCTCCAGGGAATTCTCGAACTCCTCTTGAACAATGGCCCGGTGGGAAATGACGGCAACGTCCCGACCGGCATAAATGGTGTTTTGATTGATAAACAGTCCCGTAAAAAAGGTGGCCAGGATACTTAAAAAGAGCATGGCGGGCAGCAGGATTCTTTTCTTTTTCAATAAGCGAAACAGCTTATGTTCAATATTGGCAAGGAAGGAAAGGTTATGGGTTTTCAGCCGGTCCTCCCTTGGAGTCTCCCCCTTTGCCTGTTCATAGAGTTTGGTAATAAAAATAATATTTAAGGGGATCAATAAAAGGGAATAAATATAGGTTAACAAACTGGCTAGGGTGATTAGATAATTTCGTAGAATATAGTTCACCTGAATATCTAATAAACCCGTTATGGAAGAAAGCAAGGTGAAAAACAGTGCTCCCAGGGAAAATAGAATTAAGTTCATAAGAAGAAGCTTAAAAAGCAGATTGAAACTGATTTTCCTTGTCAATCGGAAGCTGTTTTTCATTCCGGTCCATACTTTTTGATCTTCAATCAGCACTTCGTGCAGCGTAAAGATTAATCGAAGAAGAAGGTAAATAAACAGAGCGATCAGTAAGAAATAGAGACTTCGGGTTATAATATTTCCCATGAGGGTATCCATCAGAAGCTGGGGAAACTGGATGATCTCCGATATTTCCGGCATTATCGGGATGTTCACAATAGGGAGGATCAGAAAAAAAAGCAGGGCAAGATAAAGGGCCCCTAAACCCAACATCCGTTTAATGGATACGATGGAAGTTATGAATCCTTCGGAAATGAGAACAGCTTGATTACGGTTGTTCTTATGAGCCAACACAATGTAGGTTCCTACTTGAATAACCGTAAAGATCACCGCTAAGGTGGACAGTATAATAAGGCCGATAATTCCCCGGGGATCCAGGAGAAGGGAAAAAGCGGCGGAATTGATTAAAACCCCGGAACTTACCAGAAGGAGGACTCGGTTTAAAAAATAGCCCAAAAAAGGGATCAGTACATAACTGCTTAGTAGCAAATAAAATAAACTGAAAACCAAATAATTTTTCCAGGATTTTCGAAAATCCCATAAACTGCTAATGATTAACTTAAACATAGGAATCCCTCCGAGTGCATTTTCTGTATTACTTTTGTATACCCTGTAGAATGGAAAGTACACAGGCAAATCAAAGCAGCTTAAATCTGAATGGGGTTTTGTTGGAAAGAATCGGAAGGGTCAATCAGAATAACTTATTAGTATGATATAATAGCATTGAATAATAAGATAATGATATCCAAATAAAAATGGAGGGGTAGGCTGATGAAATTTGCAAAACGTATGGAGGCACTTAAGGCTTCGGAGATTCGGGAAATATTAAAACTCATTGAAAATCCGGAAATCATCTCTTTTGCAGGAGGACTTCCGGCACCGGAATTATTTCCCGTTAAGGAAATGGTCGACGTATCCAAACGGGTATTGGAAGAAGACGGAGAAAAAGCACTGCAGTACAGCAGTACGGAAGGATATCTGCCACTGAGAGAAAAAATCGCAAAAAGAATGGAAGAAGTGGGCGTGAAAACCACGGCGGATAACATTCTGATTACCAGCGGATCACAACAGGGTTTGGACTTTTCGGGGAAAGTCTTTCTGAACGAAGGGGATGTGGTGCTCTGCGAGAGCCCCAGTTACCTTGGGGCGATTAATGCACTAAAATCCTATTCTCCCCAGTTCGTAGAAATCGATACGGATCATGAAGGGATGAACATGGAGGAGTTGGAAAAAGTCTTAAAGGAAAGGGATAATATTAAAATGATCTATGTGATCCCGGACTTCCAGAATCCTTCGGGGCGGACCTGGTCCATCGAGCGGCGGAAAAGGTTAATTGAACTGGCTAACGAGTTCGATCTTCCCGTTATCGAGGACAATCCCTACGGAGAATTGCGATTTGAGGGGGAAAGACCACCCTCGGTTAAGTCTTTTGATACCCAGGGACGGGTAATTTACTTAGGAACCTTTTCTAAAATCTTTTGTCCCGGATTACGGGTGGGTTGGACCTTAGGGGACGGAGAAGCCTTGCAAAAGTATATTTTCGTAAAACAGGGGGCGGATCTTCATACCAATACCCTTACCCAACGGGAAATTAACAAATTTATGGAAGTATACAGCATTGATGAACATATTGAAAAGATTAAGGATGTTTATCGGAAACGGCGAGATGTGATGATGGAGGCCATTAAGGAATACTTCCCCAAAGTCGTAAAATACACCTATCCTGAAGGCGGTTTATTTACCTGGTGTGAGCTTCCCGAAGGAATGGATGCAAAGGAAGTGTTTAAAAAATCCATCGAGGAAAAGGTGGCCTTTGTGCCCGGGGGGTCCTTCTATCCAAATGGAGGTAAGGACAATACCTTCCGACTGAACTACTCCATGATGTCTGAGGATAAAATTCAAGAGGGGATACAACGATTAGGGAAGGTACTGGAACTGGAAATACAAAAAAAGGCATAGTTAGTCCTCTTGGCTGTGATGATAGAGAAATTGTTAGGTAATGCCGACCGGATAAATTAACCGGTCGGTTTTTTGTTAATAATTTAAACGGTACATAGTTGACATAGGATGCAGGGGCTACTATAATGAAATCAACATATGAATACTTGCTCACACATAACAATGAAAAGGAGAGAAGCTCATGAAAGATTCGAAAACCAAAATAGAAAAATGCGACTGCACCATTATTCATGATGACATCGTAAATGAAGTGGGAGAAAATATGCCCGAAGACGAGCGGCTGTATGATTTAGCCGAGCTGTTTAAAGTCTTTGGAGATACCACAAGGATTAAAATATTATATGCTCTCTTTGCCGCAGAGATGTGCGTCTGTGACATCGCAGTACTGTTAAATATGAGCCAATCGGCAATATCCCATCAATTGCGGGTACTAAAGCAGGCCAGGTTGGTAAAATATCGAAAACAGGGAAAGGTGGTATATTATACCCTGGACGATGATCATGTGAAAGAAATTTTTGATCAGGGATTAATTCATATCAACGAAATGAAAGCCTGATCTAGAAAATAAAAGGGCGAAGGAGGAGAAGACATGAAGCATAACACCATCAAAAAAGAATGGGCCCTGGAAGGTCTGGGTTGTGGAAACTGTGCCGAGAAAATGGAAAGCCAAATCAACAAACTGCAGGGAGTACAACAGGCAAGGGTGGATTTTATCGCGAAAAAGCTTACCCTGGAAATCGATGAAAAACAGGAAATCACGGAAATTGTAAAGGAAGCCGCAAGGATAATGGACCGCATCGAACCGGGGGTTCGGGTTCAAAAGTTCGAAAAAGCCAGGGGGAAAGAAAAATCCTTTAAAGATGATAAAGAACAGGAACAGTCAAAAGAGGATCGAATCCGATTGGGTTTTGGAGGGGCACTTTTTGCCGTGGCCATGATCGTAAACCTATCGGAGAACTTCAGTCTGGGACTGTTTGTTCTAAGCTATATCATTGTAGGGGGAGGAATTCTTCTCCGGGCGGCAAAGAACATTGCCCGGGGCCAGGTGTTTGATGAGAATTTCCTAATGAGTATCGCCACCCTGGGAGCCTTTGCCATTGGGGAATACCCCGAAGCCGTAGCGGTAATGCTTTTTTACCGTGTGGGAGAATATTTTCAGAATATTGCCGTGAACCGTTCGAGAAAATCCATTGGGGAATTGATGGATATTCGACCGGATTTTGCCCATCTTAAAACCCCGGAGGGTCTTCGAAGGGTAACTCCCGAGGAAGTGGCAGTGGGGGATAGGATTATGATCAAACCGGGAGAGCGGGTGCCCCTTGACGGGATAGTATTAGAGGGAACCTCCGCGGTGGATACCTCGGCCTTAACCGGAGAATCCCTCCCAAGGGAAGTAAAAGGAGGAAGCACCCTTTTAAGCGGTTTTATTAATAAAAACGGAGTCCTTACCATGGACGTTACCAAAGAGTTTGAAGACTCCACGGTATCGAAGATTTTAGATTTAGTGGAAAATGCCAGCAGTCGAAAGGCGCCTACGGAGAATTTCATAACCAAGTTTGCCCGCTACTATACTCCGGTTGTGGTAATCACAGCTTTACTCCTTGCGGTCATTCCCCCTTTGGTTCTTCCGGGAGCCCTTTTTTCCCAGTGGATTTATCGGGGATTGGTGTTTCTTGTAATATCCTGTCCCTGCGCCTTGGTAATCTCCATTCCCCTGGGCTTTTTCGGAGGGATCGGGGGCGCCTCGAAAAGAGGGATCTTAATTAAAGGCAGCAACTATCTGGAAGCCCTGAATAATGTGGAAACCGTTATTTTTGATAAAACCGGAACCTTAACGGAAGGGGTATTCAAGGTACGGGACATTGTGCCGGAGGATGCTAATAAAAGGGAAGAGTTGCTGAAATATGCGGCCTATGCCGAAGGGTATTCCAACCATCCTATTGGAATCTCCGTGGTGGAGGCCTATAACCGGGAGATCGAGACCCGACATCTTTCCAATTATCAGGAAATCCCCGGGCATGGGATTATGGTGAATTACAGGGATGAAGAAATTCTTGCGGGGAACCGTAAGTTAATGGACCGGGAAAACATCGAGTATAAAGGGGTTAAAACCCTGGGAACTATTATATATATCGCGGTAAACCAAAAATATATGGGATACATCGAAATTGCCGATGAGATAAAAAAAGATGGAAAAGAAGCGGTGGATGCCTTAAAAGCTTTAGGGGTTAAAAATACGGTTATGTTAACGGGAGATAGTAAGGCTGTAGGAGAAGCGATCGGAAGAAAACTGGGGATTGATAAAGTCTATGGGGAACTGCTTCCGGATCAAAAGGTGCAAAAACTTGAAGAAATTGAAGGCGCCAGAACCACCAAAGGGAAAGTGCTATTTGTCGGGGACGGAATCAATGATGCCCCGGTGTTGGCCCGGGCGGATGTGGGGGTTGCCATGGGCGGCCTCGGCTCCGATGCGGCGATAGAAGCTGCGGACCTAGTCATTATGAATGATGAACCCTCAAAGATTGCCAAAGCCATAGGTATTGGAAGAAGAACCAGAAAAATCGTCTGGCAGAATATTATTTTAGCCCTGGGGGTAAAACTGGTGTTTTTAATTCTTGGAGCCATGGGGAAGGCTACATTATGGGAAGCGGTTTTTGCCGATGTGGGCGTCGCCTTGTTAGCTATCCTGAACGCCATGCGGGTAATGCAGGGAAAGGATGATTAGGGAGAAGAATACTTCTGTTTGATATTTATTATTAAGGGTGGTATTCTTAAACTAAGAATCCAGCAAATTGAAAGGGCAAGGAGTGGTAAGATGACAGAATTTGAAGGGGCCGCTTGCGGGCAGATTATGCCCGAGGAAAGTCGAAAACCCCTGGGAGAAATAGAAAAATTAATGATTACCAAATACCGAAAAAAGCTTTGGACCAAGTTTATTAAAGGGGTGAAGGATTATCAGCTGATTCAATCCGGGGATAAAATCGCCGTGGCCATATCCGGGGGAAAGGATAGTCTTGTAATGGCGAAGCTTTTTCAGGAACTACGGAAAAACGGGATTGCTAATTTCGATTTGGAGTTTATTGCCATGGACCCGGGGTATCATCCAAGTATTAAGGAACTGTTGGTGGATAATTGTAAGCATTTAAATATTCCGCTGCATATTTTTGAGTATCAAGTCTTTGAAATTGCCCAGGAAAAAGCCAAGGACTATCCCTGTTATATCTGTGCCAAGATGCGCCGGGGGGCCCTTTATGCCAAGGCGAAGGAACTGGGATGCAATAAAGTGGCTCTGGGACATCATTATAATGATGTAATTGAAACCACGATGTTAAACCTGTTTTATACAGGGAATTTCAAAACCATGTTGCCGAAGCTGAAGGCCCAGAATTTTGACAATATGGAACTGATCCGGCCCATGTATTTAATCGAGGAAAAAGACATCACGGCCTTTACGGAAAACAGCGGGATTTGGCCTCTTAACTGTGCCTGCATGGTGGCATCGAAAAAAATCGGTAGCAAACGGGAAGAGATGAAGACCTTTATCGAGAATATGAAAGAAACCTTTCCCCATGTGGATCGAAAGATTTTTCGGGCAGGACACAATGTGAATATGGACTGCATCATCGGTTGGCAGAAAGACGGAGAAAAGCATTCCTATTTAGAAGAGTACGATAAGATGTAAAGAAGAGAAAAATCATGAAAAGGACAGGGTTTTTTAAAGGAGGGAAGGCTTTGAAGAAAATCAGTAAGGATCAGCATGTATTCATGATGGATAAGGAACATCCGCCGGTATTGAAGGTGAAATCCGGAAGCGTTGTAACCTTCGAAACCTATGATTGTTTTCAAAATCAAATTACCAAGGAAGCACAATCCATGGAAGCCTTGGATTGGGGTCATGTAAATCCGGCAACAGGGCCCTTGTTTATTGAAGAGGCGGAACCGGGGGATGTGTTGGAAATTAATATTCAGCGTATTGCCGTTAACTCCTCCGGGGTGCTGGCCGCCATACCGGATGCCGGACTGTTAGGGGATCAGGTTAAAACATCGAAGTTTAAAATCCTTCCAATTAAAGGGGACAAAGTACTATTTGATGAAAATATTGAACTGCCTTTGGAGCCCATGATCGGAGTGATCGGGGTAGCTCCTGAAGGGGAAGGGGTGCCCTGTGGCACGCCGGGAGCCCATGGAGGAAATATGGATAATAAAAAAATTAAAGAAGGGGCCACGGTCTTCCTGCCGGTACACCAAAAGGGTGCCCTGCTTTCCATGGGAGACCTTCACGGCGCCATGGGTGACGGAGAAATTATGGTAAGTGGAGTAGAAGTCGGTGGAGAGGTAACGGTTCAAGTAAAGGTAATCAAAGACCATTCGATAAACAATCCTATGGTGGAGGATTCAGAGTACTTTTACACCGTTGCTTCCCATAGGGAACTGCTGGCAGCCGTTAAAATCGCCACTGAGGATATGCAAAAGCTGGTAATGAAAGAGCTGGAGCTGTCCTTTAACGAGGCGGGGATGCTACTCAGTGCTGCAGGAAATGCGGAAATCTGTCAAGTGGTGGATCCTTTGGTTACGGCAAGGTTCGGGTTTCCAAAATACCTAATGAAGCATTTAATATTTAAGTAAGAACATAAAACCGACCCCATGGGTCGGTTTTAAAATGGGAAAAAGGGTATAAATACTACATAGAACAGCTTTTTATAAGAGAGGATGGATGGAATTATGAAATTGACTTAGCGATTAAAACAAAGCATGGAAGGGCTGATTCATGCTCTCATGCGCTATCCTTTAACCATTGTATTTTTTATCGTCGCGGCAGCAATCAATGCGTTAAGCATTCAGAGGCTAGGGGTTGATCAACATGAACGTCTGTTGGCAACCTTTGTTATCGCAGCACTGACAACCCTGGTTGCCCAGGGGATCTATGAACGGTTTTTTACCCACAGCATTCGGCGATGGGTATTGGCGGGGGGAGCAGTGCTATTATCCGCCCTGTACTATTTAACCATGTTGGGGGATCCGGATTTCAGCCTGATTATTTTTATTCGAACAGGGGTGCTGGTTCTTGCTTTAACGGTGGGATTTATTTGGATTCCAACGATGAAATCGAAATTTCAGTTTGATCAGAGTTTTTTGATCGTATTTAAATCTTTCTTTAACTCCGTATTTTTTGCCGCAGTGATTATGGTAGGGGTAAGCTTGATCATCGGAGCTGCGGATCAACTGCTTTTCAACCTAAGCTACCGGGCCTATCCCCATGCAGCGAACATTATTTTTGTGATTTTCGCTCCCATGTACTTCTTATCCCTGATCCCGAAATACCACGCAGAGGATAAAGAGGCGGAGGGAAAAGTAAAATGGAGCCGGTTCCTGGAAGTTCTGGTGGCCTATATTATTATTCCCCTGGTTTCCCTATTCACGGTGATATTAGTACTTTATATCCTGCTGAATATACGGGGAGATTTTTGGACGGATAACCTGTTAGAGCCGATGCTGGTTACGTATTCTATTGTTGTGATATTTGTCTACGTTTTAGCGGGAACCTTGGAAAACAAACTGGTGGAGTATTTTAAAAGAATCTTTCCGAAAGTACTCCTTCCCATTGTGTTTTTTCAAACCATGGCTTCATTCCTGAAAATACAGGAAGAAGGCTTAACCCACGGAAGATATTTTGTGATATTGTATGGGGTATTTGCCATTGTTTCCGGGATTCTATTCAGCCTGTATAAAGGAAAGAAGAACGGCGCCGTGGCGATTCTGTTGATGGTGTTTTCCATCCTATCCATTATGCCGCCGGTAGATGCCTTCAGCGTCAGTCGGAGAATTCAAATCAGCCAGTTGGAAGCCGTACTTGGGGAGAATGAAATGCTGGTAGAGGGAGAAATCCGAAGAGCCGAAGAGCTATCGGAAGAGGACCGTAGATTAATTCGAAGTACCACATCTTATATTGATCAAATGAATTATACTGAGGAATTAGACTGGATTCCCGAGGATTTTAATTACTACCGGGACTTTGAAGAAGTGTTTGGAATTACTCCCCAGGAATGGGAAAACGAAAGAGCGATTCCCCGATACAGAAGCTTTCAGAGAGCTCAGGAAGAAGTATTGGACATAGGGGCCTACAACTATATGATTCAGGTGCAGTTCACAAGTACCGGGGAGGACCGGGAACCGAAGGAAATTATTTTGAACGGGGAAACCTATAGGGTCGGCTGGGAAGGGGGAGCCCTTGAAGGCTTTTTCGTAAAGGCCATGGAAAGCAATCTTGAGCTGGTTATCCCTATGGAAGAGATTACGGATCGGCTTTTGGATAGGGAGAACGGCCATCAGCAGCTATCTCAAGAGGAGGCCGCCTTTTATACAGAAACCGGGGACCTGAGCATGGGGGTCGTTGTTAATTATCTGGACATACAAGAAGAAAATGGTCAAAAAAGTTATAACGGAGACGTATATATACTCCTAGGCGGGGAAGAGTAAATAGTAATGGTGTAAAGCGCTCCAAAAAGTTTGCCGAAGTATTTTTCGGCGGACTTTTTTTTCGGGGGAAAACCCCGGGGAATTTAGTTTTAATAACTTCAACGGTAGAATAGGAAGGTCTTCCCTTGATTAAACCGGGGATAATCGGGTATTTAGGAATACAAATGTGAGAATACAAGAAAAAAAACGGCGGAATACTGTTGAGTATATATTTCGCCAACAAAGGAGGAAGAAACTATGTTTTTTAGGCAAATTGAAAGTGCGGGTTTAGCTCACTATTCTTATATGGTGGGAGAGGGAAATGAAGTGGCGGTTATCGATCCGAAGCGGGATATCGGTGTGTATCTAGAAGAAGCCCGCAAAGAAGGGTTAAAGATCAAATATATTTTAGAAACCCATCGAAACGAAGATTATATTATTGGATCCATGGAATTAGCGGAAAGAACCGGAGCGACAATTTATATTTCCGGACATGAGGATTTAGGACATGTTTATGGTGAAAAAATCTTTGACGGGGATAAATTAAAGGTAGGATCCTTAACCATCCAAGGGATCCATACGCCGGGGCATACACTGGGACATATGAGCTATGGGGTTTATGAAGAAAATCGGGAAAATGCTTATATGGTCTTTACCGGTGATTGTCTGTTTATGGGAGATTTGGGACGTACGGATTTTTACGGGGAGGAGAACTTGGAAAAAATGACCGGGCTTTTATACGACAGCGTATTTGAAAAGCTCCTGTCTTTAGGGGACGAAGTGTTGGTTTTCCCCGCCCATGGGGCAGGCTCTTCCTGTGGAGACAGTATGGAGGAACGGCCTTATTCAACCCTGGGCTATGAAAAAGCCTATAATCCCGAGTTGCAGGTAATATCGAAAGATAGCTTTATTAAAGATTTTGGTAGAATGCGAATTAAACCCCGGTATTTTGAGAAAATGGAAAGATATAATGTCAAAGGGGCGGAATTTGTAGGGGAAGAAGTCAGACTGGAGCCTCTGCAAATCGATGAAGCGAAAAAACAGGGGATTACCATTATTGATGCGAGAACGAAAGAAGCCTATTTCGGTGGACACATTCCCGGAACCCTGTTTTTCAGCGTAAGGAATTTCTCAACCTACGCGGGAAATATCATTGATACGGATACCCCCGTGGCCTTTTTGGTAGAGGGGAATGACACGGAAAAACTTCATACCCTTTACTGGTATGCCAGACGAATCGGATTTGAAAACATAAAGGGATACATTGCCGACGGAAATTCTCAGTGGGAGCGTATGATAAAGGATTTAGAGCCCCTTCCCACGATTACCGCAGAAGAGTACCTGGAGTTAAACTCGGAAGAATTTGTGATGCTGGACATTCGAAAGCCCGAGGATATTTCTCCCGAGGATCCTTCGGAAAAGCGAGTTAATATTCCGCTACAAAACTTGTATAAGGACTATGAAAAACTTCCGAAGAATCAACCGATCTACATTATCTGTGGGTCCGGAGACCGCTCCGCAACAGCGGCATCCTTTCTAAGGAGTAAAGGTTATGACGGAAGAGTGGTTTCCGGGGGTCTATTAACCCTCAAGCCCCTTTTGAATAAATAAGTTCTTTCAGAGGAACCTAGAGAAAAAAGAGTCGATGAAAATGGTTTATGGGAGAGGATGACATGACTCAAGAAATTGCAATAACCTATGGGATATTAATCTTGGCGGTTGTTTTATTTGTCACAGAAAAATTACGGACGGATCTCGTGGCCATATTGGTGATGCTTCTGCTTGCATGGTCCGGGGTCATTACCATTGAAGAAGCTTTTTCCGGTTTTTCATCCAATGCGGTGATTGCCATTATGGGGGTTATGATTTTAGGTTATGGCATTGACCGATCGGGTCTGATGAACCTCCTTGCTAAAAAAATCACGGATACCGTAGGGAGCAAGGAGAAAAGGATTATGGTATCGGTTTCCGGGACGGTGGGAATTCTTTCCGCATTTATGCAAAATATCGGAGCCGCAGCTCTTTTTTTACCGGCCCTTCGAAAAATAGGGAAACAGGCGAATATTCCCGCCGGCAGACTTATTATGCCCATGGGTTTTGCGGCGATTCTAGGGGGAACATTAACCATGGTGGCATCAGGACCGCTGATTGTCCTTAATGATCTCTTAGGGGACGGGGGTTATGAAGGTTTTAATTTGTTTAGTGTAACGCCCATAGGGTTGATGCTCCTTGCAACCGGGATTTTACTTTTCTACTTCTTCGGCAATTTTATTCTGCCAAAAGCCAGTGAGGATGAAAAGGAAGAGTCGAAGAAGGATCTGCAAAAACTCTATGATTTACCAAGGGAACTTCGGGAGGTATCGATTCCAAAGGGAAGTCCTATTCTAGGCAAAAACATTGAAGAGATTGATATCTGGGAAAAGTATGATCTGCACATTCTGGGAATATCCCAGGAAGGCAGCAAAACCTACATTCCCTGGAGAAAGACCACCTTAAAAGAGAATCAAAGCCTGGTACTGCTGGGAGAAAAAGAGAAGCTCGAAGCTTTTATTGAACATGAAAAGCTTAGGGAAAAAGAAGCCTTGGAGGAATTCTCCAACCTGACCCAAGAGGACTATGCAGGATTTGCAGAAATCATTGTGCCTCCCCGCTCTGGGGCCATCGGAAAAACCCTGGGAGAGTTTGCTCTTCGGAAGAACTTTAAAGTAGAACCGGTGGCGTACATTCATCATGAAGGAGAAAAAACCAGCTTGCTGAAAAAACCTATGGAAGCCGGTTTACAGATGATTGTTTTTGGCCGGTGGGAAGATTTGCATCAGATGAAGTCCTCCAGCGATTTTGTCGTGATGACCCAGGTTAAGCCTCCGAAGGAAAAAGGAAAGGATCGAAAACCCCATGCCCTGTTTTCCATGGGTCTTGGGATTGTACTGGTGCTTTTCGGTTTCTCCTTATCCTTAAGCTTTTTTACCGGGGCACTGTTGATGGTGATTTTAGGGGTAGTCCCCAAGGAAGAGTTGTACCAAGCCATTGGCTGGCGAACCGTATTTTTACTTGCGGGCCTGATTCCCCTGGGTTTGGCCTTTGAAAAAACCGGTGGCGCGGAACTTGCGGCAACTTGGATGATGAGTATTGTAGGAGGATGGGGAGTTATTCCTGTATTAATCACCCTTGCGTTACTGGCCACTCTGTTTTCCCTGTTTATGTCCAATGTAGCCGCCACGGTGTTATTGGTTCCCTTAGTGTTGATTATTGCGGAGAATTTCGGACTGGATCCCAGAGGCCTGGCCTTATTGGTAGCCGTGGGAACGGATAATTCCTTTGTTCTCCCAACCCATCCGGTGAACGCCTTTACCATGGGCCCCGGAGGCTATAGCAATAAAGACTATATGAAAGCCGGAGGTCTGATGACCCTTGCTTTCTTAGTGGTTCTGGTAACGATGATTTATTTCTTTTATATATAAAAAGAAGCTAAGAGATTCCGGTAGGAGTTGTTACAAGAATTATAGGAGTGAAAGGAGGAAGGATTTTGGGAATTTTTACCGAGACCCTGTGGTCTCCCTATGTGGTGGGAGCACTAATCGGGCTTTTAAATATCATTGCCCTAAGGATTTCCAACAAGCCCTTAGCGGCATCAACCACGTATCTTAAAGTAAGCGGAATGATTAGAAAAGTATTTCAGCGGGAAAAGGTTCAAAGAAATGAATATTACAGTAAGAAGAAAACCGATGTGGACTGGGGAGTGATGTTGGTTGGAGGGATTATAATCGGATCCTTTCTGTCCGCCAACTTATCCGGTGACTTTCAAATTACCTTGGTACCGGAAATGTGGGCCTCCAACTTTTCTGCGAATTTTCTTCCCAGATTTATTACGGCTTTAATCGGAGGGATTATCCTTGGTGTCGGAGCACGCTGGGCGGGCGGTTGTACCAGCGGTCATGGAATCAGCGGCGCCAGTCAGCTTTCTATTGTCAGTTGGGCGGCGGCCATTGCCTTTTTTATCGGAGGGATTCTCACCGCAATGATTAAGTACAGTCTATAAGGAGGGAGGAAGTTTATGGAGAATCACTATGAAAACAAAAGAGTCCAGCTGCTCCTCGGTCTTTTAATCGGTATCGTCTTCGGATTTTTATTGCAAAAAGGAGGCGTAACGAAATATGATGTGATTTTAGGTCAGCTGAGATTAATCGATTTTACGGTACTGAAGATTATGCTTTCCGCTGTGATTGTTACCATGTTGGGGATCAGCTATTGGTATCCTAAGGGGAAAATCCAGCTCCATCCGAAACCCGGTTCCATAAAAAACTCTGTGGTAGGAGGATTTATATTCGGTGTGGGATTTGCTATTCTCGGATATTGTCCCGGTACCATCGCGGGAGCTGTGGGAAATGGATATATAGACGGTCTTATTGGTGGGATGCTGGGTATCATTATAGGATCGGGAATCTTTGCCTCGATGTACAGTACCTTAAAGAAAAGAAAATTCATCGAAAATGATAATTTTAGTGAAGTTTCCTTATTTCATCGGATGAAAGGCAGCCCTTTTAAATACACCCTGCCCTTTGCTTTAGTGCTTGCAGGTTTTATGGCGATCTTAGAGGTGGCAGGTTTGTAAAAAAATAAGAATATTCCTATAACACAAGGGAACAAAATTAAAAAGGAAGAAAAGAGATGATTCATTCTCTTTTCTTCCTTTTTTTAGATAGAATAGTAGAGGCTCTTTATGAAATTTTGGATTGTAGCTATTGTAAAAGGAAGGTTACTCTCTTCGAAGTCTGGATAGAACCACATTAACTTCGCCGCCCACAATGATGATAATGCTACTGATATAAAGCCATAACAGAACCACCACGATAGTACCGAGACTTCCGTAAACTGCGGAGTAATTGGAAAAATTATTGACGTAAAAGGAGAAGCCTAAGGAGGCGATGATCCAAAATATCACGGTGAACAGAGCCCCCCAAAAAACATTTCGGAATTTAAGCTTTTGATTGGGAGCGAACTTATAAAATACCATGAAGAACAACACCATAATAAGCATAGGGATGGGAAAACGCATCCAGTTCCATAATTCGATAAAATAATCGGAAAGGCCGAAAAAGTCAAAAACATAGGTGCCCAGTACTTCGCCGAAGACAATGAAGAAAAAGGCTGAAAGAATTACGATGGGAACCCCGATGGTGGTTAAGAGGGCAACGGCCTTTACTTGGAAAAAGTTCCGGGTCTCCTCAACGTTGTAGGCAGTATTCACCCCTTTGATTAAGGCATTGGCTCCTTTAAGAGAACTCCAAAGAGCGGCAAGGGCACCGAAGGACAGAAGGGCCCCGCTGCTGGCGGTAAAAACCTCTTCAATGGTTCCGAAAATCAGTTCATGGGCATCCTCGGGCAGCAGGCCTTCTAAAGTACTGATAATGATTTCGTACTCTAAGGGTGTATACTGTAAAACGCTTAACAGAAAAATAAAGAAAGGGAACAGGGCCAAAACCAGATAATAAGTGGTTTGAGCCCCTAAATCCGGCACTTTATCATCTTTAATATTGTTCAGCAGGGATTTAAAGAAGGTTTTCGAGTCCTCCTTCAGATCCTGGGAAAGTTCTTCAACCTCTGAGGAAGGAGGCGTATCAACTTCAGAAAAGTTCTCGTGAGATGGCCTTGAAAATGTATCCGGCTTTTTCCGTGGAGTCTTTTGAGCGTCAGAGGCTCTTTCCATAGGACCGCGAAGATGTTCAAGGTTAGCTTTAAAGTCTGAAATTCTAAGAATTAATTGAATAAGAGCCACAATCAGTATAAAAACTCCTATCAAAAAGAAAAACCAAAGAATGGAGTCCGGAGAAATAGAAGCAAGCATAGTATCAGTCCTTTCTGTTCATTTCATTGTAATTAAATAGGCATTTCAAATATTTTTCGACAGTTATCCAGCATCTTCCCCGATAGCTTTGGATGGCCATAAGCCTCTGAAAGGGTTCTGGCAAGTTCAATTGATGATAAATAACCTTTATGGTCCAGGCGGAACTGGATGATGCCTTTATTATAATACAACAAGTTCAAACCCTGGTAATTCCGGTTGTTTTGGCAGGAGGCAATTCCTTTGTTGACAATTTCCAGAGCCTTAAGATTTTCTTTTGAACGAATGTAAACCGTGGAAAGATTAAGGCATATTTTCGGGTATAACACATCGTTTTCCTCCGAAGACTCATGACAGAACTCTAAAATTTCGATATAAGCCCGGGGGTTATCCAATTGATTTAAGACAAAGGCCATATTCATTAAAATCCGAATCTCAAGGGCGGAGTAAACAAAATCAGAAAAAGTTTCCACGGAAAAAGAAGGTATGGTTTGTTGAAGTCCCCTTACTAGTTCATCTAATGCCTTTGATGGATCCGCTTCTTTTTTATACAGGATCACCGCCTTGGAAAGATGAAGAAGCTGATGGATTTGTACCTTGAAATAGGATTGGGAGGAATTCTTTAATAAAACATCAAGTTCAAGAATTTCCTTTTCCAAAGAGTCAATTTCATCCTTATCAAACTTCAGCTCTAAGCGATTATACACTTCGTTAAACATTAACGTATGGTCAATTCGAAATTGGGAAAACAACAGCAGTAAATCTTCCCTGTAGAGGGAGGACAGGATTTCCAGGGTTTCAAATTTAGGAATCACTTTTCCCCCTTCTAACCGGCGAAGAGTGGAGGGATTGATCCCGGTTTTATCATATACTTCATTTTGGCTTAAATCAAATTTTAATCGTATATCCTTTAATTTTATACCGAAGCTGGAAAGATTGAAGTCCATAGCAGTCTCCTTAATGTAGAAGTTTATTTATATGATATTTACCTTTTTAAAGGAAGTTAAAACAAAATTTGTTGAAATTTCAGGGACAACTATTATAGCAAGAATCATGCCAAAAAACCACTTATTACCGCGCATCCATGCCTGATGTATTTCAGGAGGGAGTGTTATATCATAGTATTAATAGATATTGTAAGTGAAGGGCAGTAAAAAATAAAGGAGGTTATCCAGATGAAAAGGTTCATCGCTATTAGTCTAATCACTATGAGTCTTGCACTAGCATTTGTTGGAGGAGGGATGGAGATTAACGGCAGAAAAGGAGATGATGGCTTGTTTGAGTGGAACAGTTTACCAGGGGAAGAGGAAGCCATCGGGAAAGAAGACGATGGATTATTTGAATGGAACGATTTTACCGATGAAGAATATTCTTAAGAAATAGCAGAACAATTATTTTAGGGCTGTATGAAGGGAGGAAATTCCATGGGATTTATCATAAATGACCATAACGGGAAAATAGAAGGCGGTTATACTAACTTGGTTGATGTTACTACGGGCAAAATCCTAGGGGATGTTTTTTCTTCCGTTACAAGGGAAAAAAGTAGAGAGCAGGAGACGTTATCGGAATATCGGGGGATTATGAGCGGAGATTCAATTGGAATCTATGGAAAACAAATCGATAGTAAAAAGGGCATTGGAAACATGATTTTAGAACACATATTGGAGAGAATAGGGAATCGGTTTGAGGATCAGGGGAAGCATTTAAAAAATGTACAGCGCTACAGCCTGGCTATTGGGAAAGCTTTGGACTTAAGTGGTTTTGATTTGAAAGACCTGGCCCTTGCGGCGAAACTCCATGATATCGGCAAGACTTTTATTGATCCGGATATTTTAAATAAAAGGGAAAAATTGACAGAAACCGAAAAAGCAGAGATAAAAAAACATCCGGAGATCGCCTATTGGTTGCTTAAAGCCGATAAAAGATATCGGGAGCTGGCAAGGTATGTTTTGCATCACCATGAACGTTGGGATGGCCAGGGCTATCCCGAGGGATTAAAGGAGGAAGAAATACCGCTGTTTTCAAGAATCATTGCCGTGGCCGATGCGTTCGATGCCATGACCACGGAACGGGGGTATCAAAGGACTATAAGTCGGGAGGGAGCACTTCGGGAGCTGATTGAGCACTCCGGAAGCCAGTTCGATCCTGAAATCGTGAAAATATTTGCGGATAAGGTTTTGTTAAAAGTAGGTAATATCAACAATGAATTAGGGTAAAGGGCTAAAGCAAATAATCCTTAGCATAAGCGTTCCATAATCATACAATTAAAACTGCTAAGAAACCATGGGTTTCTCTTAGCGGTTTTTTTATGAAAAAAAGAACTTTTAGTAAGCAGAAAAAATTCCTTTGACACTTTCCCGGTTCAGCGTATAATAGATAGGGTATGTTAGAAGTAAAGAGTCGTATATTGGTATAAAAGTATCAGAATAGATGGAGGATGAATTTATGTTTGGAATAGAATGGATCGAATGGGTGGGTTATTTAGCATCGGTATTGATTCTAATTTCCCTGTTAATGAGCTCAATTGTAAAACTTCGCTGGATCAACTTAGCGGGGGCGGCGATATTCGCTGCCTATGGGTTTATTATAGGAGCCCTGCCCGTAGGGGTAATGAACTTAGGTATCGTGATTATCAATATTTATTATTTAAGGAAAATCTATGCACGGAAAGAGTATTTTCAAATGATTCCCGTGGATAAAAACACCCAGTATTTTAATTACTTTTTGGATTTTTATCGGGAGGATATTGAAAAATATTTTTCCCATAACAATTTCAAAGTGGAGGAGACTACGGTGGGACTGTATATTTTACGGAATCTGGTACCCGCAGGAGTATTTCTTGCAACGGAAGAGGACCCGAAGACGCTTAGGATTCAATTGGATTTTGTAATTCCCGAGTATCGGGATTTTAAGATCGGAAATTATATTTTTGAAGACCGAAAGGATTATTTTTTGAATTTAGGGTATAATACTTTTCACAGTTACGGGGTTAATGAGAAACATGAGAACTACTTGGAAAAAATGGGTTTTAAAAGAATTGATAAAGAGAAGAATTTATTCGAGAAAGTGATTCATTAGTATTCCGACAAGGGGGATGGGGAAAATGTTAAAAGATTATGTGGTTAGTTATTACCAAAAAGGTTTTAACTGAGCCGAAGCCATGTTGCTGGGCGGCAATAAGTACTACGGATTGAATCTTAAAAAGGAAACCATTACAACCATGAGAGGTTTTGGTGGAGGAATGCATACCGAAGAATTGTGTGGCGCCCTTAGCGGTGGGGTAGCGGTCATCGGGGTAATATTTTCTGAGAAAAAAGAATACGATCAAGATAAGATTAAAGAGGCAACCAAGGAATTTGTTGAAAAATTTAGCCAGGAGTTGACTTCCACGAACTGTCAGGAAGTGAAAAATATCTACCGGGAAGAAGTGTATAAGTGTTCCCCCGTTGTGGGTAAAGCCGGAGAAATTCTGGAAAGAACTTTGTGTAAATATCAAAGACTGAATAAATAGTGGCTATAGCCTGGATAAGGTTGTCTACCGGGGAAAGTGGAGAGGATGTCGGTCAAAGGGGTGAAACAGTGGAAGTAAAAAGGGGAAAGAAAAATAACTATATCCGTGGGCTTCGTTGGTTTCTGGTGATTTTGGGATGGACCACGATCCTGCTTAATCATATATTTTTAATGAACGGTCTTCACCATTCCTATAACTTTTTTGAAGCCCTGTTTCACGGCTTTAAACTGTTTACCATTCAAAGCAATATTTTAGTGCTGTTGTCCCTGTCCTTGGCCCTGGCATATAAAAAGAAGGTCGTTTTTTTTACGGATCCTAAGGTTCGCACGGCCTTAGCGGTTTATATAACCGTGACCATGCTAATTTTTTTTATGGTTTTAAGACAGGAGTACAGGACTACCGGTATGCTTCATATCATTCATGTAATTACCCATTATATTATTCCCGGGGGGTATTTGATCGACTGGTTTTTCACGGTGGATCCCAAGGGGTATCACTGGGGAGACAGTCTGAAGTGGATCATTTATCCCGGAATTTATGGGCTTTTTTCTTTGATTTACGGAAGGCTTTTGGGGGAGTATGCCTATCCCTTTTTAAATCTGGAAGCCTTATCCGGGTTCTCGGTGGCCCTTAATTTTCTACTGGGATTACTGGGATTTCTGATTCTCGGATTAATATTTATCGGTATACAAAAAAGCAGGGAGTCCCTAGAGTAGTGGGGCTTCCTGCTCTTATTTTAAAAATTATACTGCATTTTATTTCCCTACAATGGAAGCTTCCTTAAAGAGTACCATGGGAGAATAGCCCATATGGTAGAAGATGCTTCGCATGACTTCATAATGGGTGCCGATGGCCTCCACATTTTGGAATAAATCATAAATGTTTCCTGCGATCATGGCCCCCTTTACCTGGCCTTGAAGCTCACCGTTTTCGATCAGGTAGCCGGAAGAAATGTTTAAGGAGAAATCCCCCCGATTGATATTTCCTGTATGGGCACCCATGACCCCGGTGATCAAAAGACCACGTTTTATGTCCTTTACAATCAGCTCATCCTCCCGGTGGTCCCCTTCAATGATTAAATTCGTATCAAATACGGAAGGGGTGTCTTCGATTTCCTTAGAAAACAGGGTTCGTTTTAAGGCATTCCCCGTTGGCTCCTGATTCAATTTTTTTCCCTGCTCGATATTTACAAGATAATTTTTAAGTACGCCCTTTTCATACAACAGGGTGTTTTTCGAGGGCGTGCCCTCGTCATCAAATAAACAGGTATTGACCCCGAAGGCCATTTTTCCGTCATCTCGAATAGTAATTTTTTCGGAAAAGAGTTTTTCTTCGATTTTATCTTTTAAAGGGGAGGTGCCCTTTAACACATTTCCTCCGTTAACCCCTCCTATAACCCGAAGCATTAAAGCCCCCATCACATTTCCGGAAAAAATCACGGGCATTTTCTCGTTTTCCATGGTGATCTTCTTGTTTCCCAAATGATGTCGATGGATCAGCCGGTCCAGACCCCCGTCGGTAATTTCCGGAACTTTGCCGGAGGAATATTCCTTAGAGACCCCCATAAATCCTTTATCCGTCAAGGTGTTTATAGAAAGGGAGAGATTGGAATAGTCGTAGGTTTCATTGAACCCGGCACTGTTTAATAAGGAGACTCGCTTGATGTTTTTATGAACCCGAACTCCTGTGGGGATCTCCGGGGCTTTTTCTTTTAAGCGGTCTGATAAGTCGAAGGCCATTTTCGTAAGGTCCTCGGTACTTAACTGATCCACTTCGGGAGAAAAGGAAAAAACCATACGGGGGAGTTCATTGGGAAAGTCGACGGCATGGGATTTTTGATTCTCCAAGGCAATCAGCGCCCGGTCCACCAGGGTATCATCTTCCAGGGAAGTGGATACGGAAGTGCCCATCAGCCCATTTTTCGTAAGGCGCAGAGAGACCTCTCTTTTCTTCTCGGATTTAATATCCTTTAGCTTGCCGAGCTTGATATCCACGGAAGTACTTTGGATATCACGCTTGTAAACTTCTCCGCCATCGGCGGAGGATAAGGCTTTGTTAAGTAATTGTCGCATGCTATTGTCCTCCTATTCCCATATTTTTGATCTTAATCGGTGCGGAACCTTTCCCTGACTGAATAAGAATTTGGCCCCCTTTTCCGCAACCACCGGCCTTGGAAAAGGTAACTTCCCTGCCGACCATCTCGATGTTTTTCAGGGTGGTAAAAAGGTGTCCCGTTAAGGCCAGGTCCCGGACCATATGAGTGATTTCCCCGTTTTCAATTCGGTAGCCTCCCTGTACGGCGAAGGTGAAAGTTTCACCGCTGGTTTGTCCTCCGGCGGATCCGAATAAATACAGGCCGTCATCGATGGAGGCGATCATATCCTTAAGGGAGCTCTCTCCTTGATCGATATAGATATTTCCCATTCGAACAATAGGGGTGAATCCGAAATTCTTTGCCCGGGCATGGCCTGTGGGCTCTTCCTCCATAAAGTCGGCACTTTCCAGGGAATGGAGACGACCATCTAATTTCCCCCGCTTTATTAAAGAAACCCGTTGGGCCTTGGTTCCTTCGTGATCATATACATAACTTCCCGGGTGTCCCGGTCGGGTAGGATCGTCTATTACATTGAAGTTTTCCATGGCGAAATCCGTGCCCAGACTCATGGTCTCGCCCAGGGTTTTGTTTCCGATCAAATTATCCGCCTCACTGAGATGACCGAAGGCTTCGTGGATAAAGAGACCTCCGACGTCGCTGTCTAAAATCACATCGTAATTTCCCCCTTTAATCGGCTCCGCATCCAAAAGGGAAAGGGTCTGCTTTACTTTTTCCAAAACCTCCTGTTCTTTGTCCAACAGTTCGCTGAAATCTTCATTGCCTCCGAAGGATAACCGGGTCAGTTGGGTTAAGTCTCCCCGTTTGGCAGTAATCCTAAAGGTCATTCCGCAAATCAATTCCTCCTGCTGTACTTCCGTGCCCAGATTATTAAGAATTAAGGTGTCGGTAAACTGTTCATAGTATTGGGATTCCAGGTCTGCGATCTCATCGTGCTCTAGGATCAGTTCCCTGTATTTTTCCAGTAATCCTTTTTTTTCGGAGATTTCCAGGTTCCGGGGATCCTCTTTGGGAGAAATCCTTACATGGTCTTTATTTACAGGAATTCGTTGGAAGGTCTCCTTCCCCGGATTTAAGTCGCTGGCGGTTTTGGCTTCCTGAAAGGCCAGATTCACGTCCTTCGGATCCGTAAAGGCAAAACTTCCAAAGCCGCCGCCGGAGAGTACACGAACATTTCCGCCGCTCTTTTTCACGATGGACACTTGGTCAATTTCCTTTTTGTCCCCTTTGATGGTGGTATGGGAAAAATCCTGGTAACGAAGATCACAAAAATCCTCCTGGGGTAAAGCTTCTTTAAAGTACTGTTTATCCATCATTTTCCTCCTTTTGCCCGGGAAATACTCCGGGCATCTTTTAATCCTATTTAATTGTATCACGGCTATTTATTTAGGGCCAGGAAATATTTGAATTCATTGAAAAATCATAAACATTCTTAAGAGAGGAAAAAAACATCGAAGCCCGGATTTCCTTTATGTTACAATAGGATTAAGAAATCCATCCGTCCCGGGGCCTAGGAGGAATCCTCCGAAGGACGCTTATATTGAGAATAAATAAGAGGTAAAATGGGTATGGATAACCCTATAGCTTCAAATGTGAAGCAATAGTAATAGAAGTTGTATAAAGGAGAGGATTGTATGAGTACGAAACACAAAGCCCTGATCGTAGGGGTGAATTTAAATTCTCAAGATAGTTTTGAGGAGTCCATGGAGGAGTTGAAAAATTTAACGGAGGCCTGTAACTATGAGGTAGCCGGAAGAATGGAACAAAACCTGAAATCCATTCATCCCGCTTACTATATAGGGACGGGAAAAGTGGAGGAAATGAAGCCCTTTCTAGAGGAATTGGAAATTGACGTGGTGGTATTTAATGATGAGCTGAGTCCCATGCAGCTGAAAAATCTTGAGAAAGCCTTGGATATCATTGTACTGGACCGCACGAACTTGATTTTGGAGATTTTCGCTAAACGGGCAAAAACCAAGGAAGCAAGACTGCAGGTGGATGTGGCTCAACTGCAGTATATTCTTCCAAGACTGAAGGGGGCCTACGAGGCCTTAGGACGCCAAGGAGGCGGCGCGGGACTGAAAAACCGTGGTGCGGGAGAGAAAAAAATCGAGCTGGATCGAAGAAGAATTGAAGACCAGATCACAGAACTTCAAAAGCGGTTAAAGGAGATCAGCAAAAAAAGGGAAGTCCAGCGAAAGCGGAGAGCGAAAAGCGGTTTGCCCATGGTGGCCCTTGTAGGCTATACCAATGCGGGGAAATCCACCATAATGAACGAAGCCGTGGAAAAATACGGTGCCGACGATTCAAAAAAGGTGTGGGTAAAGGATATGCTTTTCGCCACATTGGATACCTCCATTCGAAAAATTGAACTGCCCAATCAAAAGGCCTTTTTACTCTCGGATACCGTAGGGTTTGTCAGTAACCTGCCCCATAATTTAATCAAGGCTTTTCACTCCACCTTAGAGGAGGTTCGGGAAGCGGATCTGCTTCTTCATGTGGTGGATATTTCAAATCCCGATTACCGGGAGCAAATGAAGATCACCGAGGATACCTTAAAGCAAATCGGAGCCCTGGATGTTCCTATGCTTTATGTGTACAATAAAGGAGATTTAGCGGAGGTTGAAATTCCCAAATTAATCGAAGATAAGGTCTATATCTCCGCAAAAGAGCACATCGGCCTGGAAATACTGATGGAGGCCATTGAGCGAAAGGTTTTTAAAGCCTATAAAAAAGCGAAGTTTTTGATTCCCTTTAAGGAAGGGGAGGTGGTGTCCCACTTAAATCAAAATGCCACCGTCCTTAACCAGGAGTATAAGCCCGAGGGCACCCTGTTAGAGGTGGAGTGCAAGGAAAAGGATTATGAAAAATACCAGGAGTATCTTGTGGCGGAAGAAAAAGCATAAGATTTATTCAGTTGAACGGTATATTTTGGAGGTGTTTTAATGAATCGAGATCCCTACTTACCCTTAACGGAAACCACTTATTATACTTTGGTGTCGTTATTAGAACCCTGTCACGGGTATAAGATACTTAACAGAATTAAAGAACTTAGTAACGGGCAAGTGCATGTAGCACCGGGAACCCTGTATGGGGCTTTGGAGAATTTAGAAAAACAGGGACTGATCAGATTAGTAGAAGAAGTGGGTTCCCGTAAAAAGGTTTTCCGGATTGCGGATAAAGGATTGGCGGTATTGGAAAAAGATCGTCAAAGACTGATTCATATGACCCGGATTCTGGAGAACTATCAGGAGTTGCCATTTTCTTCAGAGAACAAATCTTCAGAGGAAAAAGAAGAAGAAAGGGAAGGCAAAAGTAGTGAGGTCGATGAAGGGATGCACAAAACCGAGAAAATAAAGAAAAAGCGGGAAGAAGATTTGTTTTATTAAACCGGAAACTTTCCATGGCCCGTTAGCGTCTTAAAATAAATAGGAACTGGATGATGGGGTGATCCTAAATGGATAGGAATCGAAGAAAAAACCGAAGAGAAGTGTATCGGAAAAGAAATGAAAAAGAAGAAAAAAAGTCCCGGGGGCTTTCTATGTTTTTTTTGCCGGGGTTTTTATGGGCAGGGATCTATTACCTTGAGACCTTGGTTCGCCTGGGCACCTCGGGGAATGTGATCTCCTGGGGACTGTTTTTTTCCCTGATCTTTGGAGGCGTACTGGCGCTGCTCATTTACGGTGGGGCCACCCTTTTAGGGGAAAAATCCCGTAGAATAACCCTGGGAATCATTTTGTTTCTTCTGGGGTTTATTTTTGCTTCTCAGCTGGTATATTATAATATGTTCGGTACCTTTAATACGATCTATTCCGTAAGGCATGCGGGGCAGGCCACGGAATTTTGGAGGGAAGCCCTTTATGAAATCGGGAGGAATTGGTATTTGGTGCTCTTGGCTTTTGTTCCCTTTGGGCTTTATCTGTTTATTGGTAAAAAAATCAACAACACCCCGAAAAGAAGGCCCTATGTCCTGGGATTGATACTGGCGGCAGCTGTTCTTTTTCATCTGATCGGCATCGGGGTGGTTCATACCCAGGACCAAGGGGAGAATTCTCCTTATAATCTTTACTATAACATTCACTTTCCCCGGTTTTCTGTGGACAACTTAGGTCTGATCACCTATACCCGTCTGGATGCTCAAAGACAGATTACCGGCTGGACTCCCGTCTTTGTTGGGGAAATGCCTGAGGAATTGGAAGAAGATCCCGATGAAACTAGTAATGATGAGGACGTAGAGGAGGATCAGGACCGGGAAGAGGAAAACTTTGAAGATAGTGATGAAGACAAGGAAGAGCCGGAGGAAGAGCCCCGGGAGTATAATGTTTTAAATATTGATTTTGATGAACTGATGGAAGAAGAAAACCAGGAGGAAATCCTTGAGCTGCACCGATATTTTAGGAATCAGGCCCCCAGCGAGAAAAATGAATATACGGGGAAATATGAAGGCCATAATTTAATCGTTATCACGGCAGAGGCCTTTTCCCATCTGGCCTTGAACGAAGAAGTCACCCCCACCCTTTATAAACTGGTTCATGAGGGGTATTACTTTGAGGATTTTTATACTCCGATTTGGGGGGTCAGCACCCTGGACGGGGAATACGTTGCCAATACGGGGCTGATTCCGAAAAGCGGGGTATGGAGTTTCCGGGAGTCCAGTGACAATGCGATGCCCTTTGCCTTTGGAAATCAATTAGATCCCCTGGGTTATGAAACAAGGGCTTACCATAATCACACCTACACCTATTACGACCGCCATTTATCCCATCCCAACCTTGGATACAAGTATCAGGGAATCGGAAACGGTCTGGATATTACCCGTACCTGGCCCGCATCGGATTTGGAAATGATGGAGGTGACGATTCCCGAATATATTGAAGAGGAACCCTTTCACACCTATTATTTGACCATGAGCGGACACTTGCAATACAGTTTTGAAGGAAACAACATGGCGATGAAAAATCGGGAGGTGGTCTCCCATCTCCCCTATTCCCAGCAGGCCAGGGCCTATTTAGCCACCCAGGTGGAACTGGACCGGGCCATGGAGCATTTACTGGAACAGCTGGAAGAACAGGGAATTGCCGAGGAGACCTTAATCGTTATGAGTTCTGATCATTACCCCTATGGACTGGACCACGAAACCATTGAAGAACTTCAGGGAGAGCCCGTGGATCAGAACTTTGAGCTTTACCGAAATGCCTTTGTTTTATACCATCCGGATATGGAGGAGAAGGTTTTCACCGAACCGGCCTCGAGTCTAGACATCATGCCGACGGTATCCAATCTGATGGGCTTGGAATTTGACTCCCGGCTGTTTATGGGAAGAGATTTATTTTCCGATACCGACCCCTTGGTTATTTTTGAAAACCGGAGTTTTATTACGGATAAAGGGAAGTACAACGCAGAAACCGAAGAATTCACTCCCCGGGAAGGGGTATCGGTTCCTGAAGACTATCAGGAGGAAATTTCCAACCAGGTCAGCGCAAAATTTTATTTCTCTGCCCGAATTCTGGACCTGGATTATTACCGTATTATCGAAGAGGCCTTGGAAGACTAGAGACTGAAATACAACGGGGATCCCTGACCCCGATGGTATAGAAGAGGAGTTTTGGGTAAATAATAAAAGAGAAAAAAATGAAAGGAGCCAGTGGTTATGGAACAAACATTGTTTAAGACTTTACGAATCATCGAAGAAGAGGATCGGTATATCAGAAGGATTGAAAGTCGAAAAATTGGGGATTTGCCGGAAGGGGACACCATTGTAAAGGTACAGTATTCTTCGCTGAATTATAAAGATGCCCTGTCCAGTGTGGGCAATAAAGGGGTAACCAGGAATTATCCCCACACACCGGGAATCGACGCCGCGGGGACCATTGTAAAAAGCAGTGACCCTGAGTTTTCTGAAGGGGAAGAGGTGATTCTTACCGGTTATGACCTGGGAATGAATACCGAGGGTGGCTTTGGTCAGTACATCCGGGTACCCTCACAGTGGGTCGTTAAAAAGCCCGAGGGTCTGGACCTAAAGGAAAGCATGGTCTACGGAACCGCCGGCTTTACCGCAGCCCTTTCAGTGTATAAGCTGACAAAGGACGTGGATAAGAACGCCGGGGAAGTGCTGGTTACAGGAGGTACCGGAAGCGTGGCAAACATTGCATCGAAAATCCTGGTGAAAATGGGATATGAGGTTGTGGTGGCCACAGGAAAAGTGGACAGCCAAAAAGAGGAGCTTTTGAGTCTTGGGGTGAAATCCGTAATCTCTAGGGAAGAAATTCAGGATGAGAAGAAAAAGGCGATGCTGAAATCCCGATGGGCAGGAGTCATTGACACCGTAGGGGGAAGTATCCTGGGAGATGTTATTAAAAGCATACAGTATGACGGAGCGGTGACCACCTGCGGGAATGTAGGGGGAGATAAATTTGAAAGTTCCGTTTATCCCTTTATATTAAGAGGGGTGACCCTTTATGGCATTGATTCCGTCCAGTGCCCCATGGATCTTCGCTTGAAGATTTGGGAGAAGTTAGCAGGACCCTGGAAAGCCGATAACCTTCAGGCCATGGTGGAAGTGGTGAGCCTGGAGGAAATGGAAGGGAAGATGGATGCTATGCTGGCGGGCAAAAAAGTCGGCCGGATCGTTTTACACCATGAGGAGTAACCCTTCCTGATATTCTTAAATAGCTAGAAAAGCCGTGACCACACTTATTATTGATGGTCACGGCTTTTTTTAAACATCATTGGATTTTTCCCGGGGCCTTAAAAAGGACTAAGAAATTTTCTCCGGTTCTGAATATTCCTCACCGAAGGTTTCCACGGTCAGGGTTTCTATTCGTTGGTCCTCTACAGGGCGGTCCATCCTATCGGTTTTTACCTTTACGATGTCCTCCGCATGTTCAAAGCCTTCGGTGATCTTACCAAAGCCTGCATACTCTCCGTCAAGATGGGGGGACCGTGCCACCATGATAAAAAACTGGGAGCCGGCGGAATCCGGATCCTGGGCCCGGGCCATGGATAGGACCCCGGCTTCGTGCTTTAGGTCATTTTCGAAACCGTTGGATCGGAACTCTCCTGGAATGGAATATCCGGGACCGCCCATGCCGGAGCCTTGGGGATCGCCTCCCTGGATCATAAAACCGGGGATCACCCGGTGAAAGATCAGGCCGTCATAAAAGTTTTTTTCAATTAAAGAAATGAAGTTACGAACTGTATTCGGGGCGACTTCGGGATAAAGCTCGGCTTTCATGGTGTTGCCGTTTTCTAAGGTAAAGGTAACCACTGGGTTTTTCATTAGTATTCATCCTCTCAATGTAATGAACTGAATTTACAAAACAAGTTTATTCCATTATAGTAACGATTCCTTTATTTTACAAGTCCTTTAGGGAAGAAAGAGGGAAATATATTTGTGACTGCGTCAAATTAATGATAAAATAAATCAACTGAAAGAAAGAACAATGTTTTTAAAAGAATAAGGGAGGAAAAAATGATAAAAATTATAGCAGACTCCACTTGTGACTTATCCGAAGAAATTTTAGAAAAGTATGATATTCAGCTGGCATCCTTGAAAATCACCATTGAAGGCAAGGTGTACCGGGACCGGGTGGATATTTCCCCGGATGAGTTTTATGAGCAGATTGAGAATTACAGCGAACCTCCCACCACAGGAATGCCTAGCCCCACGGAATTTACGGATCTGATGGAAAAGGCGGTAACCGACGGGTACAAGGAAATTCTTTGTATTTGCATGTCCAGCGGCACCAGCGGTTCTTACCAATCCGCGGAACTCGGCAAAAAGTATTTCCATGAAAAGGAGGCCTATAAGGATATTCCCGTGCATGTGGTGGACTCCAAGTCCATGAGCCACGGCAGCGGCTGGCTGATTCTAAAGAGTGCCCGGCTAAGAGAACAGGGGGCCACCTATCAGGAACTGATTGATTTTAATGAATCCTATAAGCTAAACCTAAAGCATTTTCTCTCCGTGGATGATTTGAACCATCTAATCCGGAGTGGACGCCTCTCCAATGCCAGTGCTTTTTTCGGTAAGATTTTGCGATTAAAACCGATTATGACCATGAAAGATGCCAAAGGAGCCATTGTGGCCAAGGAAAGAGGACGAAAGCGGGTTCTGGAGCATTACGTCAGTGCCTTTAACAAAAGGGTGGATGAGGAGTTAACGGATTTTATCATCATCGGATACACTTCGGATATTAACTATGCAAAGAACTTACAAGGGAAAATTGAAACGGAAACGGATTTTAACGGAGAGATCTTCATCATGCAAATGGGGGTTGCCGTCGGAACCCATGTGGGTCTTGGAGGACTGGCCCTGTATTTTATTGAAAAAGACCGGATGAAGGATAACCTCCTACGAAACGAATGGGAAAGTATAGTGGAGAAGAAAAATCAATTCCTTAAAAAATACGGAAATGAATAAATCATTATGAGGAGTGAAGACGATGAAACTTACGTATCATGGAAAAACCAAGGATGTTTACCGGTTCCCCGACGGGAACTTTCTTTTGCATTTTAAAGATGACATGACGGGAGCCGACGGGGTTTTTGATCCCGGTTCCAATGAAGTGGGACTGACGGTGGAGGGTGCGGGAAGAGCGGGTCTTGCCCTGACCAAATTCTTTTTTGAAAAACTAAAGGAAAAAGGGATCCGCACCCATTATATCGACGCAGACCTTGAACAGGCCACCATGACCGTAAAACCCGCTGAGGTTTTTGGAAAGGGCTTGGAGGTCATTTGCCGGTACCGGGGGGTGGGAAGCTTTCTTCGACGGTACGGCGCTTATATTGAGGAAGGTGCCCCCCTGGAGGGTTTTGTGGAGGTAACCCTGAAGGATGATCAGCGGGGGGATCCCCCAATTTCCAAGGATGCCCTGGCCATGCTGGGACTGCTGTCCAAGGAAGAATATGAGACACTGAAACAGTTAACCATTGAAATCGGACAGGTGATCAAAGAGGAATTGGAAAAAAAGGACCTGGAACTCTACGACATTAAATTCGAGTTCGGAAGGGATAAGACCACGGGAGAAATTATTTTAATTGATGAAATCTCCGGAGGAAACATGCGGGTTTATCAAGGGGATCAACCGGTGGAGCCCCTGGCCTTGGAAAAAATCATGATAAAGGAATAATTCACAGAATAAAGCATATACGCACTGCGGAAAGGTAGGTTCAGATGAGTAAAACCTTAGTACTGGCGGAAAAGCCATCGGTGGGAAGGGATATTGCCAAAGTCCTTCGGGCAAACAAGAAAAATCATAGCCACATGGAAGGGCCGGAGTATATTGTAACTTGGGCCCTGGGACATTTGGTGACCCTGCAAACCCCGGAAAAATACGATAAACGTTATCAATCCTGGAATATGGAGGATTTGCCCATGCTTCCCGAGCCCATGAAGCTGGAAGTCATCCCCCAGACCTCCAAACAATTTGGACAAGTAAAAAAACTGATGCACCGTAAGGATGTAAAAACCATTGTGATTGCCACCGATGCGGGACGGGAAGGAGAGCTGGTGGCCCGGTGGATTATCCAGGAAGCGGGAGTGAAAAAACCGATTAAGCGGTTATGGATCTCCTCGGTCACCGACGGAGCCATCAAAAAAGGCTTCGCCAATTTAAAGGAGGGCAAAGACTATTACAACCTTTTTCAATCCGCCGTAGCTCGTTCGGAAGCGGACTGGATTGTGGGGATGAATGCCACAAGAGCCCTGACCTGTAAGCACAATGCCCAACTTTCCTGCGGCCGGGTACAAACTCCGACTTTGGCCATGATCGGACAGCGGGAAGAGGAGATTCAAAACTTCACCCCGAAATCCTATTATGGACTGAAGCTTGCAGCAAAAGGGGTGAGCTTTACCTGGTTTGATGAAAAAAGCGGTTCCAACCGGACTTTTAGCAAGGAGAAGGCGGAAAATGTTTTAAAAAAGGTGGAAAAGGAAAAAGCCCTTCTTTCGGATATTCAAAAACAGAAGAAAAAACAAATGCCTCCCGCCCTGTATGATTTGACGGAACTGCAAAGAGAGGCCAATAAACGCTTTGATTTCTCGGCGAAGGAAACCTTAAGAATTATGCAGGGACTCTATGAAAGTCATAAAGTCCTGACCTATCCAAGAACCGATTCTCGGTATCTTTCTTCTGACATCGTGGAAACCTTGGAAGAACGGGTAAAGGCCGTGGCCCTTGGAAACTATCAAAGTGCCGCAAGGAAAATACTGCAAAAACCGATTAAGGGAAATAAAAACGTTGTAAACGATCAGAAGGTTTCGGATCATCACGCCATCATTCCCACGGAGGAGCGGGTACAGATCAGTAAAATGAGTGACTCCGAAAGAAAAATCTATGATCTGGTGGTAAAACGATTTTTAAGCGTCTTAATGCCTCCCTTTGAATATGAAGCAAACACTGTAAAAATCAGTCTAGGGGGAGAAACTTTTCTTGCTAAGGGCAAAAAAGTAATCTCTCCCGGGTGGAGATCTATAGAAAAAGATATGGATAAGAGGGAGGACTCCGAGGACCAGGAGGACCAACAGTTGCCGGAATTTAAAAAGGGTGAGGATTTAGGGATAAAGAGTCTTCAAATTACCGAAGGAAAGACCACCCCTCCGGGATTTTTCAATGAGGGTACGTTGCTCTCCGCCATGGAAAACCCTAAAAAATATCTCACCGGCACCGGGAAAAAGCTGGAAAAGGCCTTGTCGGAAACCGGCGGCCTGGGAACCGTAGCCACCCGGGGAGATATTATCGATAAACTGTTCAACACCTTTTTAATTGAGAAAAAAGGCAAGGATATCCGAATCACCGCCAAGGGAAAACAGCTTCTGAGTCTGGTGCCCAAGGATCTAAAGGCCCCGGACCTGACAGCGAACTGGGAGCAGAAGCTTTCGGATATTGCCGCAGGAAAACTTTCGAAAAAGGATTTTGTATCGGAAATGAAAGCGTATACCAAAATTGTGGTAAAAGATGTTAAAAGCAGCAGTGCCACCTTCAAACACGATAATATTACGGGAAACCGCTGTCCTGAATGTGACAAATACCTTTTGGAAGTCAAGGGGAAACGGGGAAAGATGCTGGTTTGCCGGGACCGGGAATGCGGGTATCGTAAAAATGTGGCAAAGGCTACCAATGCCCGATGTCCCAACTGTCACAAAAAAATGGAACTCCGAGGACAGGGAGAAGGTCAGATTTTCACCTGTCCCTGCGGGCACCGGGAAAAACTGTCGGCCTTTCAAAATCGGAAAAAGGAAAAGGGAGCCCAAGCCTCTAAGGGAGAGGTGCAAAAGTTTTTGAAGAAACAGGAAAAAGAAAAGGAAGAACCGATCAATACCGGTCTTGCGGATCAGTTGGCAAAACTGAAGTTAACCGAGGATTAAGGCTTAGAGATAAAGGATAATTAAGGCTTGAAGATCAAAGATCATTAAATAGCCTGGTGGATATGACCGGAGTATTCTAAATGAAGCTCCGGTTTTTTATTTGTGATTTTCTTTCCCGGGACTTTACAAAGGGGTAAAATTTCGTTATACTGGGAGTACTGAAAATGATATTCGTTATCATATAATATTGAAAGGAGGTTAGAAAATGGCAAGAAATTTAAATCCCAGATTCAAAGAATCCCGACGCTTAGGGGTAAACATATACGGGCATCCTAAAGCAATGGATCGATATAGAAAGGGCATGGGCCGGGGAGATAAAAAACTTTCCACCTACGGAGAGCAACTTCTGCAAAAACAACGGTTAAAAGCCTACTATGGCGTGCTGGAAAAACAAATGCGAAGATACATGGATGAAGCGAAGAAAAGCGCGGATATTACCGGTGATCAATTGGTTCGATTATTAGAGACCCGACTGGATAATATGGTATATCGTATGGGTTTTGCAAGTTCCATCCGTCAAGCAAGACAAATGGTAGTACATCGACACATTCAGCTAAACGGTAAGCGAGTGGACCGGCCCTCCCATCGGGTAAGTATTGGAGACCAGGTTACCCTGAAGGAAAGCTCTAGAGACATTGAAAGTTTTAATAGTAATTTCCGGGAACTTAAGTCCCACCCCTCCTATATTTCCCGGGATGTGGAAAGTTTCACCGCAAGCTTAACAAAAAGTCCCGACCGGGAAGAAATTCCTGTGGAAGTCAATGACCATCTGGTGGTGGAATATTATACCGCTTTATAAAGGGAAAGAGAGCAACAACCGATCAACGTATTATTGATCGGTTGTTTTTTTGAAGCAAACAATATGATTTATAAATAACCATTTATTATACCGATACGATTAGCGAAATAATAAAAACCATATTGCGGGCTGGGGGAAAAGCGATTATGATAATAGCAGCAAACAAAATAGGAGGGATCAGCTATGAAAAAAGCGACGTTAAGAATCATTATAATTGTACTGGCAGCAACGATATTGTTCACCGGGTGTTCTGAGGAGGAAGAAGTGTTGACCATGGGTTTTGTACCCATGAGGGATGGAGAACAACTGATTGAGTCCCTGGAGCCCTTAGAGGAAATGATTTCCCGGGAGATGGGAATAACCGTGGAAGCCTTTACCGCAACAAACTATGTGGGAGTGGTGGAGGGACTGGGTTCCGGACAGGTGGACTTCGGTTTCATTCCACCCTTCGCTTACGCTCTTGCCAATGGGGAAAGTGATGCAAGGGTAGCCCTGACGGTATTAAATGCCAGCGGGGAAAGTAGTTATCAATCCCAATTTTTAGTAAGGGAAGACTCGGACATTGAAAGTTTTGAAGATCTTTACGGAAAAACCGTAGCCTTTGTGGACCCATCCTCCACTTCCGGTTATTTATTTCCCGGAGCCCATCTCTATGATCAGGGAATTGATATGGAAGAGGATATAAGTTATCTTTACAGCGGAGGCCATGATCAATCCCTTCAACTACTCTTAAGCGGTGATGTGGATGCAGCGGTAACCTTTGTGGATGCAAGGGAACGGTATCAAGAGGATTTTCCCAATGCCTTGGTAGAAACCCGGGTTCTTGGTCATACGGAGAAAATCCCGAACATCAGTGTAACCATCAGTGATTCCCTGGATCCGGAAACCGAAGAAAAGCTTCAGGAAGCCTTAATTAAAATCGGGGATACAAAAGAGGGGGCGGAGCTCCTGGCGGAACTCTTTAACATCCACGGTTTTGTAATTGCAGAGGACCGGGATTACGATATTATCCGGGATACGGCGAAGATTATGAACGTGGATCTTTCCAATCAATAACCAAAACAAGTAATTTCAAAGGAATAGCAGGTGAGAAAATGATATCGGTTCAAGATGTATATGTAACCTACGAAAAAAGAACACCGGCCCTTCGGGGAGTGACCCTGGATTTTCATGAAGGGGAGTTTGTAGGGGTTATCGGACTCAGCGGCAGCGGGAAATCCACCCTGCTGAAAACCTTAAATAGGCTGGTCTCCCCTTCTGAGGGAAGGGTGATCGTTGAAGGGAAGGACTTAAGCCGGTTATCCTTTAAAGAACTGCGGGATATCCGCCGGGGCATCGGCTTTGTTTTTCAGGAGTTTAATCTAGTGGACCGATCCTCGGTTTTGGAAAATGTATTGATCGGAAGGCTGGGTTATCAGTCTTCCGTGAAGTCTTTTTTTGGAATCTTTAAAGAGGGGGATTACCGCTTGGCGGAGGAGGCCCTGGAAACTGTGGGACTCGGGGAAAAAATCTTTGAGCGGGGAGACCGGTTAAGCGGTGGACAGAAACAACGGGTGGCCATTGCCAAAACCTTAGCCCAGGAACCCCGGGTGATTCTTGCCGATGAGCCCGTGGCAAGCCTTGACCAGAACTCGGGAAAGGTGGTTATGGATACCTTTAAAAGAATTCAGGAGAAGCACGGGATCAGTATTATTGTGAATCTCCATGATGTGAAGATTGCCAGAGCCTACTGTGACCGATTAGTGGGACTGAAGGATGGAAAGATTCTTTTTGATCA
Source organism: Isachenkonia alkalipeptolytica (assembly GCF_009910325.1). Classification (NCBI taxonomy): domain Bacteria; kingdom Bacillati; phylum Bacillota; class Clostridia; order Eubacteriales; family Clostridiaceae; genus Isachenkonia; species Isachenkonia alkalipeptolytica. The sequence goes on along the minus strand of NZ_SUMG01000002.1, from coordinate 36,376 downwards.
AAGGACAAAGGAGATTTCCGATGAAGACATTACAGGATTATATCGCTAAGAAAAAAAAGAAAAACCGATTGTGGATTTTGGGAATCCTTCTTCTATGGTCCCTGACCGCCTGGGGTGTGAGTTTTGATTTATCCCGTATGATCTCAGGAGTGCCGGATATGTTGAACTTGCTGGGGAGAATGCTCTCACCGGAGTTTTCCTACATAAAGGAAGCCCTGCCCAGGCTTCTGGAAACCATTGAGATGGCCTTGGTCTCCACTACCCTGGGGGTGCTCTTAGGTGTATTCTTTGCCCTTTTTACCGCAAAGAATACCACCCTTCACGGGCTCCTGCCAAAGATATTCGGGCCATTGTTTACGTTTTTTCGTACCATTCCCAATTTAATTTGGGCGGCGATTCTGGTGACGGTATTCAGTGTGGGGAAATTCCCGGGAATGATCGCCCTGACCATCACGGCTGTCCTGATAACGGTAAAGCTCCTTCGGGAGTACATCGAGACCTTAAACAAAAACCTGTTGCAGGGTGTGGAGTCCGTGGGAGGCAGTAAAATACAAGTCCTTCGATTTGCGGTTCTGCCGGAGATATTTGAATACAGCCTGTCGGTTTATTTTATTGTTTTAGAAATCAATATCCGCTCAGCCACGATTCTGGGACTGGTGGGAGCCGGGGGCATCGGTCAGATTCTGTGGCGGGATTTAAATCATCTTCGTTATGATAATCTGGCAACCCTGATTATTTTACTGTTTCTGACGATTCTTATCATCGATATGGTCAGCCTTTTTATACGTAATAACCTGAAAAAATTCTATATCCCCAGGAAATCCATTGCCTCCTTTAAAGTGCAGCAACAAAAAAAATGGGGAGGGATTATGCTTCTCTTTGTTCTGGGAGTACTGTGGCTGTCCTTCAGTTTGGATATTACCCTGGAGCGGCTGATCCTGGGGATCACCTCGGGAAGAGAGATCATTTTACGAATGCTCCAAATTGACCTGTCTTACACACCAAGACTGTTGGAAGGGCTCCTGGAAAGTCTTTATATAGCACTGTTTGCCACCATAACCGGAGGGATTGGCGCTGTGGTGCTTTCCTATTTCACCGCATACAATACGGCACCCCATCCCGGGGTATCCATGGTGCTAAAGGGGCTGGTAAATCTCCTCAGGACCTTTCCACCGATAATAATGGCCATCATTTTCTTTCGGGGGGTGGGACCGGGCCCTCTGGCGGGAGCCATGGCTCTGGGAATTTATACCCTGGGGGTGATGACAAAGCTCTACAGTGAAGTCATCGAAAGTGAAGGCTCCAAAATTCAACAGGGAATTATGGTAACGGGAAGCACCAAGCTGAACAGTTACCGCTATGGGATTCTTCCCCAAACCTTTCCTAATTTCATCACTCTGGTTTTATATCGACTGGAGTCCAATATCCGTACCTCAACGATTTTAGGAATCATCGGAGCCGGAGGGATCGGAACGCTGCTATCCACCAACATCACCTGGCGCAACTGGGAGCGAGTAGGCCTTTTGATTCTAGGCATTGCCCTGTTGATGATTCTGATCGAAAAAAGTAGTGAAAGTCTACGAAAAAAACTTGCTTAATTCTTAATTAAGCAAGTTTTAACTTTGTGCGGTTAACTCTGTACAAAGGATCTATAATTATTTACGGTCGTTTCTCGAGGGGATGAAACTTGCAATTTCTGAAGCCATGTTTTGAGCGGGCATGGTTTGAATCCAAACTTTCCCCGGACCTTCAATGGTGGTTAAAAACAGCCCTTCCCCTCCCAGGAACATGTTCTTAAAGCCCTTTACCAGATTAATACTGAGATCCATCCCCGCTTCATACATGCCAAGAGCTCCGGTTTCCATACGGAGCTTTTCTCCCGGGGCCAGTTCCTTTACCACATACTCCCCGTCCATTTCCACCCAGGCGGTCCCTTTACCGGATAAACGCTGCATGATAAAACCCTCGCCGCCGAAGAAACCGGTGCCGATTTTCTTTTGAAATTCGATGTCATAATCCACTCCCTCCGTGGCACATAAAAAAGCTCTTTTCTGACAGATCATAGTCTTTTTGCCCACATCGATTTCAATAATTTTTCCCGGAAAAGAATGACCGAAGGCAACTCGGGCGCCGCTTTTTTCTGCGGAGAAGTGGGCAAGGAATAAATTTTCCCCGGAAACCCCTCTTTTTATAGCGCCGAAGACCCCGCCCCGCATATTGGTTTGCATGTCAATGTTTTCCGTCATCCACTGCATGGCCCCGGTTTGTGCGTAGATCAGTTCCCCTTGATCCAACTCAATTTCTACCATGGGCATTACCGTACCGATAATTTCGCTTTGCATAATAAGCCTCCTCTTTCTGATTATAAAATAATAATTATTGAGCATATATAAAGACACTAAATATTTACCCAATCATGGGAAAAAGCATCAAAGATATTAAGAAGAATTATCGAAGATTTTTGTAAGAACTGGTAAATAGCACTGAAATAGGCTATAATGATAAAAGGAAATGAATAAACATCCGAAGGTAACGGATAAATATCAGGGTCAGGGGATCAAGATCTGATACTTATGAGGAGGGAAAACTCAAATGAAAAAATACTTATTTGCGGCACTGTTGTTTTTTGTCTTAAGTTTAGGGCTCAATGCCTGTAATAATGAGCAAGTGAATAATGGTGACTGAGTGGCGAAACCGATTCAGGAGAGTTCTTCTGAAGAGTATGTAATAGATCGGGATCAGCCGAATATTGAGAACTACTTTGAGGAGTTACCCGCCAATGACAACCTGATCTCCCCGGAAGAGCTTTGGGGGATTGTAGAGAATGATCATCAGGGGTATTACATTCTGGATATTCGCCGGGAAGAGGATTTTTTGCAGGGACATATAGAAGGATCCGATCATATTTGGTGGTACGATGTGGGAGAATCCTTAGAGGAGCTTCCCGAAGAAAAGAGAATTGTAGTGGTCTGTTATACCGGTCAGAGCTCCGGACAAGTTGTCGGGATTCTTAAGGCCATGGGTTACGATGCCTATTCCTTACTGGATGGAATGGACAGAGGTTGGGAAGCGGAAGGATATCCCTTAGTACAATAGTCAAGGAGGGCTGCTGCGGTGGATAATGATAGCTTGATTGAAGGCTTTGTAAATAGATACCAGGGTAGAGCGAGAAAAGACTATAGACGGGAAATCGTGACTTTCCAGAAGTTTACGGATAAAAACCTACTGGCGGTGGATAAACAGGACATTGAAAAGTATTTAACCGAGCTTAAGAAAAAGAAAGCGGCCACAACGGTGCAGCGAATATATCATCAATTGGGAACCTTTTACCATGAACTGTACAAGGCTGAAAAAATCAGAAGCAATCCCTTTTTCAAGGTGGAAAAGCCCAAGGCCTCAAAGCAGGTGAAAAAAGAGAGGGTACCAAGTTTTCAGGAACTGGAAGAACTGTTAAAGGTACTAGGGGAAGAATTTTCCCTTCGGGACTACGGCATGGTGCTGCTCATCTGTACTACGGGGATTCGACTGAAAGAGGCCCTTTATACAAAATGGAGCGATTTTTTGTTGGACAGGGATAACAACTTAGGTCTGCGGGTAAGAAAAGGCACCTATGACCGCTATGTAAAGATCTATCCGGAAGTGTGGGAGGTTTTGGATCAATATCGAAAAGAAGTACTCAGGGTGCAGGAACATTATTGGAAAGAGGATTATTACATCTTCATCTCCCGAAATGACCGGGAGGATTACCGAAGGTACCCGGATATCATCAAGCCGGTGTCCGAGAGTTGGCTTCGGCCGGTGTTGGTGAGCGCCTGTGAAAAGGCGAAAATTCCCCTGTATACGGCGAAGGATCTTCGCCATGCCAATGCCATGTATGCCTTGAAACTCGGTGCAAGCCCCGAGGAAATTCAGGTGCAGCTGGGATGGAACAATAAAAACTTTGTGAACCGATATAATGGTGTAATTGCAAGTTTGGAAAAAAGCGCTAATGACTACACCCATCGTTATTTTACGGGGATCATCAAGGAAAAAAGAGACAAGCCCTAAGGGTTTGTCTCTTTTTTTATAAAAAGGACTTTTAGATAATCCCCTTCAGGAAAGGAAGGGTGGGTGGGAAAGTCCTTGGGAAGAGTATGCTCTTCCAGAATCTTAAAGGTAAGTTGTTTCTCTTTAAAAGCCTTGGATACAAAGCCTTTAAAGGTTTTCATATCAAAGGTGGCGCAGTTGGTGGAGGCAAGAATGACTCCCTGATCCTCGGTCAGGTCAATGGCGCTTTTCAGTAGGCCGGTATAGTCTTTTTTTGCGCTGAAGGTATGTTTTTTTGACCGGGCAAAACTGGGGGGATCCAACACCACAAGGTCATACTTCAGTCCCTGCTTTAGGCCGTAGTCAAAGAAATTAAAAACATCCTCCACCCGGATCTCCTGGGTTTCAGGATCGATGCCGTTGGCCAGGAACTGGGCCCGGGTCAGTTCTAAGCTTCGCTTGGCAAGGTCTACGCTGGTGGTGTGCTTAGCACCTCCTAAAGCTCCGAATACGGAGAATACCCCGGTGTAGGAAAAGGTGTTCAATAGGGTTTTTCCCTTAGCATACTGATCCCGCAACTTTTTTCGAACCTCCCGCTGATCTAAAAACACCCCCGTCATGGCGCCGTCATTTAAATTGACTTCAATATTCACTCCGTTTTCCTTTACCCGAAGGGGGAAGTCTGCCGGGGTTCCCGAGGCGAAATCTTCATCCTCTACATACTGTCCTTGTTGATCAAATCGTTTTTTCTCATAAACCCCCTGGGGTTGAATTAACAAGTTTAATGCGGAGAGAATCTCTTCTCGAAACCGGTAAATTCCAAGGCTGTACCAGTTAATCAGATAGTACTCTCCGTAGCTGTCGATGGTCAGTCCACCGATGCCGTCTCCTTCCCCGTTAAATATGCGAAAGGCAGTGGTGTCTTCCCTGTGATAAAAGGGGCTTCGCTTATTAATTGCAGCGGCAATTTTCCGTTGAAAAAACAGATGGTCAATGGCGTCCTTTTCCTTATGGGTGAGAACCCATCCCATCCCCTTGTTCTGTAATCCGTAGTAGCCTCGGCCGATAAAGTTTCCTTCGCTGTCCAGCAACTGAAACAGAGAGCCTTCCTTATAAATGGATTCCGGGTTTATTAATGCTTCTTTTGATAAAAGAGGGTAGCCCTTCTTGTACTTTTTCTCGTGATTTTTTTGAACTTGTAATCTGATTTCCTTAGTCATAAAATCCTCCTCGGTTTTTCTTTTGCATTATTATATCATATTCAAAGAGGCCTTACTAAAGGGGATAAAAGGAATAGGGAATCTCCGCCATGGGATTCCGTAGCTTTTTTTGCTATAATAGAGGAAATGCTACAAAAATCAAGCAAGTAAGTAGCAGGAAAAATGCTGAATAAATGAGGAGTTCAAATTATGGATAAAAGTCGAATCATCGTGGTGGGCGGCGGTCCCGCGGGAATGTTTGCAGCCCTGCAGGCAGCTACAGGAAGGCATGAGGTGTTGTTGTTGGAAAAAAACGCAGTACTTGGCCGAAAACTGAAAATCACCGGGGGAGGTCGGTGCAATCTGACCAATATTAAAGACAAGAAAGAGCATCAACGGGCCACGGTTCATAATCCCAAGTTTTTGTATAAAGCCTTTGAAGCCTTGGATCCTAAGTCGTTGATAAAGCACTTTGAGGATCGGGGCTGCGCATTTAAGCTGGAAAAAGAAGGCACAGTTTTTCCGAAGAGTGATGACAGTTCACAAATTATAAATATTTTATTGAAGGATCTTCTGGACCACGGAGTAGATATTTGGTACAACCATAAGGTGGAAAGAATTTCAGTGAAGGATCAAAAAGTCCAAGGGGTAGTGTTAACCGATGATCGGGAAATTTTGGCAGATGCAGTGATCATAACTACCGGAGGAGCCTCCTATCCCCAGACGGGAAGTACCGGAGACGGCTATATAATGGCTAAGGATCTGGGGCACGGTATTAAAAAAATCAAACCGGCCATTACTTCCTTTGAAATTAAAGAGAGATGGGTAAAGACTTTGGCGGGGATCTCCTTTACCGGTACCAGGGTGAGGATTTTAAAAATGAATAAACTGCAGGAATCAGGGGAACTACTTCTCACCCATTACGGAATATCCGGGCCACCGGTATTAAAGCTTAGCAGCTATATTAATGAGATCAACCTGAAGGAAAACCCGGTTACCGTGGAGATTGATTTTTTCCCCGAAAAAGGGGAGGAGGAACTGAAAACCTGGTTTTTAGATCACAGCAGGGGAAAGAAAAATCTGGGCAGTGTACTGACGGAGTTTTGGCCGAAGAAATTTATCGAAGAGATCTTACCCTTCTTAGGGGTTCCCAAGGAACGTAAAATGAATGAGTTAAAAAAGAAGGAGCGGGGGAAAGTCATCGGAGCCTTAAAAGGACTTCAGCTGACGGTGGTGGGTCTTCGCCCGGTAAAAGACGCCATTGTCACCGCCGGCGGGGTGGATGTCAAAGAGGTAAATCCCTCCACCATGGAGTCGAAAAAAATTTCCGGGCTGTATTTTGCCGGCGAGGTGCTGGACTTAGACGCCATTACCGGAGGATACAATCTGCAAATCGCCTTTTCCACCGGGTTTGTGGCGGGAAATGCCGCGAGCGGAAAAGAGGAGCAAGGATGAGAAGAAAGCTGATAGAAAATCAAAAACCAAACCGAAAGAATATCGAAGCCTTTCAACGGAGCCTTTTGCAGTGGTACCAAAAGAATAAACGGACCATGCCCTGGCGGGATATTGAAAATCCCTATTACACCTGGGTTTCGGAAATCATGCTCCAGCAAACCCGGGTGGATACTGTAATTCCATACTTTTTACGCTTTATTGAAAAATATCCAACGGTAAAGGACCTGGCTAAGGGAGAGGATGAGGACCTTCTAAAGCTCTGGGAGGGACTGGGATATTACAGTCGGGTTAAAAATATGAAAATTGCCGCCAGGGAAGTGGTGGAAAAATACGACGGCGTGTTTCCAAAGGAACGTAAGGCGTTAGAGTCCCTTAAGGGGATCGGGGAGTACACCGCCGGAGCCATCGCCTCCATTGCCTATGAACAAAAAGAGCCGGCGGTGGACGGAAACGTCCTTCGGGTAATGACTCGAATTACCGGGAACCACGGGGATATTAAGCTTGGGAAAACGAAAAAAGAAATAACCCACGGGGTTCGAAAGCTGTTACCCGAGGAGAATTTAGGAGACTTTAATCAAGGGTTAATTGAACTTGGGGCGGTGCTTTGCACAACGGCTAAGGCACCGGATTGTGAAATCTGTCCTGTATCCGAATTTTGCCTAGCCTTTGAGAAAAATCTTCAAGGAGCACTGCCGGTCAAAGGAAAGGCGATGAAAAAGCGTTTGGAAAAAAAGACCGTATTGATTTTCACCTATAAAGAGCAGCTATTTTTGCGTAAAAGGGAGGAACGAGGACTTTTGGCAGGGCTCTGGGAGTTTCCCAATATAAAAGGTCATATAAAAGAAGAAGCTCTCAAAGAAATTCTGGAAAAGGAACAGCATTTGGCAGAGGAGAACTTAACTGTTGAAAACATTACACGGCTGGAGGATAGTAAAGCGGTGTTCAGCCATATTCAGTGGAACTTGATGGCCTATCAGGTGAATTTGAAATCCTCGGAGGGCCCACCGGAAGGCTTAAGGATTAAAGAAGATAAAAACTATTTAGAGCTCCCGGTAGAAGAAGTGATGGATAATGGTCGGTGGATACCCAGAGAAGAAGTCCGTAAAGACTACTCCATCGCTTCCGCTTTTAAAGCTTATCGAAAAGAGGTGCTGTAATATGATAAAGGAAATACTGCCGAAAATATATCAAATTGAAATTCCCTTGCCCAAGAATCCCTTAAAAGCGTTAAATAGCTATCTGATCAAAGGGGAGGAGGAATATTTACTGGTGGACACCGGTTTTAACCGAAGGGAGTGTCAGGAAGTCCTTTTTCAGGCCCTGGATTCTTTGGAAGTGGATCTGAAAAAAACCAAGGTCCTGATCACCCATCTCCATGCGGATCACTCGGGACTGGCTGAGGTGTTATACAGTAAAGGGGCAACCCTTCTTATGGAACCGGAAGAGGCTCTTCGGATCAAAGCCTTATCTAAAGAAAAGAACTGGGAAACCATGAAAGGAGACCTGAAAACCTTCGGGCTCGAGGTGGGGAAGAATTTTTTCGACGACCATCCCGGAAGGATTTATGCACCGAAGGGAGATTTCGCCTATGAAAAGATTCATGAGGGAGAGAATATTGTCATCGGTGACTACTCTTTTGAAGTGATTTCGGTTCCCGGACATACCCCGGGAATGATCAATTTATTTGACCGGGAAAATAGAATATATCTATCCGCAGACCATGTGCTGGAGACCATTACTCCGAATATCGGGTTTTGGGGTTATGATCAGGAGAAAATGCTTCAGAAGTACTTAAAGAGTTTACGAAAGGTTCAGGAGTATCCCGTTACGGTGATGCTTCCCTCCCATCGGGGATTGATTAGGAAGCCGAAGGAACGGATTGAGGAGTTAATAGCCCACCACCAGGAGCGGCTAAAGGAAGTGGAAAACATTATTAATGGAAAAGATCGGCCGCTCACCGTGGAAGATGTGGCCAAGGACATGGACTGGAGAATTCCGGCGAAGTCCTGGGGGGATTTTCCACCCCCTCAAAAATCCTTTGCCGCCGGGGAAGCCATGTCCCATTTGGAGTATTTAAAGGATCATGGAAGAATTAAGGCTTACTGGAAAGGAAATGTAATATATTTCGCCCGTAATACACAGTAGTATGAGGGTGTTTAGAGGCACTACGAATTCCATTAGACACACAGGCACATCTAATTACATCTTGCTAAACTCAACTAGATCTAAGGAATTGGAGGTTTTGGGGGGAGACCGGGAAGATGAAGTTCAATTAACAAAGGAGGATAAGGATGAAACCGGACTTTGATAAAATGATCGATCGTAAGGAAAGTAAATCCATTAAATGGGATTCTAAAGTGCTCGGAGAAATGTTTGGAGAAGAGGACCTATTGCCCCTGTGGGTTGCGGATATGGACTTTGAAGCTCCGAAGGAAGTGGTGGATGCCATGCAGGAGGAAGTGTCCCATGGGGTATTTGGATATTCCAAAAGAGGAGAGCAGTACTACGAAAACATCCTTCGCTGGTACAAAAAGCGGTTTGACTGGGAAATAAAAAAGGACTGGCTGGTATTTACCCCCGGGGTGGTTTCTGCTGTAAATTACGTGTTGCAGGCTTTAGTTGAGCAGGGTCAGGGGGTAATCATCCAGGAACCCGTATATTATCCCTTTAAAAAGGCTATCAAAAACAATGGATGCCGGGTGGTTAACAACCCGTTGAAATACCAACAAGGGACTTACGAAATAGATTTTGAGGATTTTGAAAAGAAGGCAAAGGATCCCAGTACCAAACTCTTTATTCTTTGCAGTCCCCATAATCCCGTGGGACGGGTATGGAAAAAAGAGGAACTGAGGCGCCTAGGAGAAATCTGTTTGGAAAATGACGTGCTGATCTTTTCCGATGAGATCCATCACGATCTGGTTTTTGAAAAGGGAGCCCATCACGTTTTGGCAAACCTTGATTCGAAGTTCGACGACCATGTGATCACCGCCACGGCCCCTTCCAAAACTTTTAATTTAGCGGGACTGATGAGCGCTCATCTGATTATTAAAAATGACAGCTTAAAAAGAAGGTATCGGCGTATTTTAGAGATAAACCATATCGGTAAACAAACCCCCATCAGTATGGCGGCGGTGGAAGCGGCCTACGGGAAAGGGGAACCCTGGTTGGAAGCGCTTTTAGACTACCTGCGGGGAAACCTTGATTTGATTGATAGCATGGTAAAAGACCATCTGCCAAGGGCGAAGTTTACCCCGCCGGAGGCCACCTACCTGGCCTGGCTCGACCTTAGGGAGTACGGTTTTTCGGGTAAAGAGCTGGAGGAGAGAATCACGAAAGAAGCCAAGGTGGCTTTAGACGGCGGTACCTGGTTCGGCAGTGGAGGGGACGGGTTTATAAGAATCAACTTTGCCTGCCCCAGAAAGACTCTGCAGAAAGCCTTGGACCGAATCGTCAACGCTCTGGAAGGGAAGTGAGGTCATGATTTATTATTTTACGGGAACGGGGAACTCTTATTATGTGGCCAAGGTACTGGGGATCAATTTACAAGAGAAGATTGAAAACCTGGGGGATTCCCGAAGGGCGGGGCTTCATCAAAAGGCGGTAAGTTTAACAAAGGAGGAGGTCCTAGGCTTTGTATTTCCCGTTTATGCCTGGGGACCGCCGAGATGGGTGCTGGACTTTATCAAAAGTCTCGATTTTGAAGGGAATCCGCCGAGCTATACCTTCGCCATCGCCACTTGTGGGGAGAACATCGGAAATACCATGACCACAATAAAGCAAGCCCTTAAGGAGAAAAACATAGAATTAAACTACGGATATTCGGTGAAAATGCCGAACAACTATTTGATGATGGGCAGCAAGGTGGAGACCGGCCAGAAGGCGGAAGAGAAAATCCGTCGGGCGGACACCTTGCTTTCCATGATCAGCGAAGATATTAAAAATCGGGGAAGGGGCTTTAACGTAAACAAAGGTTTTATGCCCTCGGTTCTTAGCAAAGCAGTGAACCCGCTGTTTTCAAAGTTTGCCATTGACACGAAAAAGTTCCGGGTAAATGATCACTGTATTTCCTGCGGTCTTTGTCGAAGAATCTGCAACACCCAAACCATTGAACTGGTGGACGGGAAACCGGTTTGGGGTTCCCAGTGTGTGCAGTGTGTGGCCTGTATTAACTACTGCCCCGTGAAGGCCATTAATTACGGTCGTGGGACAAAGAAAAAACAGCGGTATAAAAACCCGCGGATTTCTCCCATGGAGTTGGAGATTAAAAAAAGGGAATAAGTCCAATTGCCCTTTGACAAAAGTTGGATTTCTTATATAATGAAAAAAGAGTATAAGGGGACAAGACAATTGAATGAAGTACTGGGGGTGTCGGAATAGGACTGAGAGGATCTGTAGATTCAACCCTTTGAACCTGATGTGGGTAAACCCACCGTAGGGAAGTCTTTTTAATGATTTAGATAGAAAATATCTATATTCTTATATCAAAAGGCAGGCCTTCGGGCCTGTCTTTTTTAGTTGGCTACATTTAATCAATTAATTTTATTATTGGAGGAGGGAAATCATGATTTATGTAAACGGAAAAGAATATCCCTATCAGGGAAAGAGTATTCAGTGGATTTTAGAAACCTTGAAGTTGGAACCTTCCATGGTGATCGTTGAGTATAACCAAGGGATTTTAGAAAAAGATCAATTATCCACCGAGGTGAAAAAAGGGGATCAGTTGGAGTTGATTACTTTTTTGGGCGGAGGCTAAAAGGGATCTTCAGAGCTCAAGCTTAAGGAAGAAGTTCCAAAGGATGAGTGTAAAAAACCATACAAATACGATAATACGGAGGAATACCAATGGGAAACAAGGACCAATTGCAATTAGGAGACCATTTATTTAACAGCCGATTACTGGTGGGAACGGGAAAATACGAAAATCATGATATTATGAAAAAGTCCATAGAGGCCTCGAGTACGGAGATGGTAACCATGGCCCTTCGAAGGGTGGACTTGAAAAATCCCAGGGAAAACGTGTTAAACTTTATTCCGAAAAACATGACTTTGCTGCCCAATACTTCGGGAGCCCGGAATGCGGAGGAAGCCATTCGGATTGCCAAAATCGCCAGAGCCGCCGGCTGCGGAGATTTCGTAAAGATTGAAGTGATTTCCGATCAGAAGTATTTACTGCCGGACAATTATGAAACCCTTAAAGCCACCAAAACCTTAGCGGCGGAGGGCTTTTATGTGCTTCCCTATATGTCCCCGGATTTAATGGCGGCCAAGGAGATGGAAAAAGCGGGAGCGAAAGCGGTGATGCCCTTAGGATCCCCAATCGGTAGCAATCGTGGCATCGAAAACAAAGGACTGATTAAGATTTTAATCAATGAAATCAAGGTACCGATCATTGTGGATGCGGGGATCGGAAAACCCTCCCACGCGGCGGAGGCCATGGAACTGGGAGCGAAGGCGGTGCTGGTTAATACCGCCATAGCCGCCAGCAAAGACCCCATCGAGATGGCAAGGGCCTTTGACTACGCCGTAAAAGCCGGAAGGCTTGCCTATCTCTCGAAGTTCGGAGAGGTAAAAGCCCAAGGAGACGCCTCCTCTCCCTTAACCGGTTTTTTAAGAAAGGAGCAGTAATATGGAGCTCTTGGATGTCCTAGGAAGATACCCTGAAGAATGGGTGGATTCCTTTTTACAGAAGGTAACCGGGGAACGAATCGAAGAAATACTGAAAAAAGAGGATCTGAGTCTTGAGGATTATTTAAGCCTGTTATCCCCGGCGGCAAATAATTATTTAGAGGAGATGGCGGTACGGGCTCACCAAAAAAATCTACAGCATTTCGGGAAAACCATACTGCTGTACACCCCTCTTTATATATCCAATTACTGCGTTAACGAGTGCCTTTACTGCGGTTATAATAAACACTCGGATATCCCGAGGAAAAAACTGTCCTTAGAGGAAATTGACCGGGAGGCCAAAATAATTTCCGATAAAGGGATTCAGCATATTTTACTGCTATCAGGAGAGTCCCCCGTAGATACGTCCTTAGAATACCTAGAATCGGTGGTAACGGTGCTGAAGAAGTATTTTCAGTCCATTGCCCTTGAAATTTACCCCCTGAAGGAAGAGGGGTACCGGCGCCTGGTTCAAAAAGGAGTGGACGGAGTAACCCTATACCAGGAGGTTTACCACCGGGGGATTTATCAAAAACTGCACCCCAAGGGTCCTAAAAGCAATTATAATTTTCGTATCGAAGCCCTGGAGCGAGGGATTAAAGGGGGCGTTGCCTCGGTAAATCTCGGAGCGCTACTGGGTCTTTCGGATTTTCGAAAAGAAGCATTTTATACCGGAGTCCATAGCAAATACTTACTGGATACCTATCCCAGTGTGGCAACCTCCGTATCCTTTCCCCGAATGCAGCCCTTTTTAGGGGGATACGAGGATATCGATCCCGTCCCGGATCAGGATTTTGTCCAAATTCTACTGGCCTATAAAAATTTTCTGCCCATGACGGGAATCACTCTGTCCACGAGGGAAGATCCCGCTCTTCGGGAAAACCTCATTCCCCTGGGGATCACGAAAATGTCCGCCGGGGTATCCACCGCGGTGGGGGGCCATAGCAGGGAAAAGGAAAATACGGAGCAGTTTGAAATCTCCGATAACCGCTCCATTGAAGAGGTAAAAGCGTCGATTCTTAAAAAAGGCTATCAGCCCATCCTTCAGGACTGGGTTCCGCTGTAACCGTGTGAACCCTTAAAAGGTTAATATAAAAGAAGGTCAAAGAAAGTCAGAGATAGCAGGAGGTTGAAGAATGCTGTATTTCGTGACGGACCGAAAAGTTGCGGTAAAGGATTTTTATAGGACTTTACAGGAAGCGGTAGAGGGAGGGGTTGACGGCATCATCCTTCGGGAGAAGGATCTTAAGCAACCGGAGCTTTTCTCTATGGGGAAAAAAGTGAAGGCCATCGTCGAAGGGACGGATACGAAACTGATCATTAACGGGAATTTATCCGTGGCAAGGGACCTTAAGGCCCAGGGTTATCATATGGGTTTTGAGAAATTTATGGAAGAGGACAAAAAAACCCTAAAAGAATTTAGGGGAAGGATCGGGGTATCCGTTCACTCGGTTAAGGAAGCCAAAATAGCGGAAAAAAACGGAGCGGATTATCTTTTGGCAGGACATGTTTTTCAGACCCTCTGCAAAAAAGGGCTGGAGCCCCGGGGGATTTCCTGGCTAAAAGAAATCATGGAAGCAGGAAACCTTCCCGTGATTGCCATCGGCGGGATTGATCCAAATAATCTTGGTAAACTTCAGTCCCTGGGACTTCATGGAATTGCGGTCCGTTCCCTGATCATGGAAAGCCCTGAGGTAAAAAACACGGTAAAGAGCCTTAGGAATAAATGGTTAATCGATTAATTGAATAAACCGTCCTTTAGGGGGTATTTAAAGGTATATAATCCATTATACAGGAAAAATACTGGGTAAATACTTGGGGGAAGGATTTGCCCCCTGAAAAAGGAGCCATAATGATGATGAAAAAATCAATGAAAGAATCCCAAATATGTATCGGAAATTTAATGGAGCCCCAACAGGCCAACGTTTCCGGAAATGTCCACGGTGGGGAGATTATGAAGCTTATGGATAATACGGCGGGGATTGTAGCCCATCGTCATGCCCGAAGCAACACGGTTACCGCTAGGGTGGACGGCCTGGAATTTATTAAACCGATCCATATAGGGAACCTGGTAACCTTTGAAGGCCGCCTGACCTATGTGGGCCGGAGTTCCATGGAAGTCCTGGTCAAGGTTTATGTAGAGGACCTGGAAATTGAGAACTCCAAGAAGCTGGCCCTTACGGGATACTTTACCATGGTGGCCCTGGACGAAAAGGGAGGACCGAAGGAAGTACCTCAGCTGCTACCGGAAACTCCGGAGGAGGAAAGACTTTTCTCGGAGGGAAAAAAGCGGTATTTGTCCCGGAAAAAAAACTAAGAGATGCTTATATGCATCTCTTTTTTGGTATATAATGTTTGTAGGAGTATAAAGTAGATGCCTAGGTATGAAAAGAATTGAGGTTGTAAAAATGAGCGTTCGATCAAAAGTGTTGCAGGGTATTAACTTATTTTTGAACCGGGTGTATATCCCCCGGCGGATTCTTCAAATGGAGCGGCCCCTGGTTATGCATATCAGTGATACCCCGGAGGAAATTTACCCCTATCTTTATAAATTGATCAAAAGGCTGAAGCCCGACTATTTGATTCACACCGGGGACATGGTGGACAATATTAAACTGGAAATTGTTCCGATGTTAGAACCGGATTATCACCGGGCCCTGGAAGGAGTGATCAACCATCTTGAATCTTCGGATATTCAAGAAATCTATTATGTTTCGGGAAATCATGATCAAAGAGCAAAGATAGAATCCTTAACGGAAAAAGGAAAGGTAATGAATGACGGAATCATTGCAATAGAGAATTCTAAGTTTTATATAAATCACTTTTTTGTAGAGGAAAGCCCCAAGGCGGACTATTATCTTTACGGTCACAGCTTTGAGCCTAAAAGTCACAGGGAGGGCGAGGAAATACGGCTCAACGGCTTAGAGGCCATCCATGTGATAGGCCTTAAGGAGAATAACCTTGAAAAACTGCCCTATCCATTGGGGACCAACGGATTTCGTAAAATGGAACGAAATTATAGAGCCTTATAAAAAAAATCACCGGACAAAAGGGGGAGATCAAATGCTGTTTATCCGCATGGCTTCAAGGCTGATGTTCTTAAGAACCGATCAAGGAGAGAAGCTAAGGGATTATTTAGTTAAATTTCAAGGGGGAAAGGAAGTCGGTTTTCATCAGGGGATGGAGGCAAGCTCCGATGAGAGTACCATCGTTTTTATTACCGGGGAAAATCTTCAAAAAACCCGAATCGAAGATGCGAACTACATTCTGCTGATTAACGATCCTGCCTCCATCTGCCTTACGAATCTGATCAACAGTCAGGTATCCGCCCTGGTGAACCGGGTGGATATGGGTCCTTCCACGATTCTGATGCGCATTGCCGGGGATCAGAATCTGGTGAAAAAAGAAATTAAAGAGCTGTACTCAGGAAAGGATCTCCCGATGGAAAAGGCCGTTGATCTGGGGGAGGACAAGGATACCATCCTTTTTTTAACCTACCGTCAGATTTCCACGGTGATCCGAACCGGAGATTTGCTGGAGGGGACCTTATTAATTCAGCAGCCGGGCTGGGAGGTTTTTAAATCTCTGCGTAGCCGAGGGGTCCTGTTAATCACCCGAAGCCTGGAAGATCGGAAATGGTATGAACTGCGAATTAATATCTACGACTCCGAAGAAAGATATGAGGCCCACTATGACCGGCTGAATTTTGTGCTGTCAAAACTGGAGGTGGGAATGGTACTGGAAGAAGGGTGGACGAAGGATCATGCCCTGGTTCTATTCTCGGTGCTGGCCTATCAGATAAAGCTTTTTACCTTTTACAAACCGGAGGAGATTAAACGGATTTTAACCGGACTGGAGTATGATCAGGAAGGGAAGCGTTTGGCGGATTTCGACCTCTATTACCGAAACAAAAAGATCTCCTGGGTGGATATTGATCGTAGCAAGAGCAGAAGAAACAAAGTGGAGGAAGGAATTAAGAATCGAAAAGCCTTGTTGAATCAGCTGACCCAAGAGGAACAAAAAGAGTTAAAGGCGATGGAAGATAAAATTAAGGAGTAGGGAGTAGCCGTATGGAAATCAAACTGAAAAATTATAAAATCCCTTGTGAAATTATTAAAAGAAAACGAAGAACCATGGAAATACAAGTTCAGCCCGATGGAAGCCTTCGGGTGCTGACACCGAAGGGACTGGGAAAAGACCGGGTTCAAAAGGCCCTTAAAGAAAAAGAAAATTGGATTGTTAAAAAAGTGGTGGAAACTAATAGAAGAGACACTCCCCAAGTCCCGGTTTTTCAAGAAGGGGAAGAACACTATGGATTTGGACACCGAAAACCCCTTCACTTTATTACAGTGCCCGGGGCCGGGAAATTACAGGTCCGACTAACGGGGGAGGGATTTACGGTGACGGGGGAGGATTTTTCTCAAGAATCCATTAAGAAGGCGTTAGAGCAGTGGTATCGAAAACAAACGAAAAAACGGGTGGATTTCTATGTGAAAAAGTACCGTAACAGCTTACCGAGACCGACGGAGGTTCAGGTAAAAACCCAGAAAAAACGATGGGGTAGCTGCAATCATAAAGGGAAAGTGATGTTTAACTGGAAGCTAAGTATGGCCCCCGCCTGGGTACTGGAATATTTAGTAGTCCATGAACTGTGCCATAGGGAAGAGTTTAATCACTCGAAAAACTTTTGGGCCCTGGTCAAGGATACCTACGCCCCCTGGGAGGAAGCCAGAAAGTGGCTGAAGGAAAATCAAGGGAAACTCCAAGGGTTTCAGTAGCCCGGGAGGTTTATCAAGTAAAAAAAATAATGGAAAGTTCCATCCACAGAGAGGATAAATCCCGGTAATCACACCCGGGATTTATTTTTTTTATAAAAAAATATTTTAAACCCTTGAATATATATACTAAACTATGTATAATTACACCTATGCTTATGAAAAAGAAAAAGAAAATCAAATTTCAGAAAGTAAGGATGATTAGTGATGATAATTCAAGGGTTTATCGTAAAATGCCATCATCGTTTCAGGCGCCGCCACTGTAGAATGGAAGAATAAAAATCACCGTGGTAAATAAAAGAAGGAGGCGTACAAAGGATGAAAAAGGAAATAAATTATAATATAAAGATGGAGAAAAACCAAAAAAAAGTGGTTCTCGCTTACTCAGGAGGTCTTGATACCTCCGTAATTTTAAAATGGTTGGAAAACACCTATGGATATGAAGTCATAGCCGTATGTGTAAATGTAGGGCAAAAAGAGGATTTTTCCATACTTAAGAAAAAAGCCCTGGAGTCCGGAGCAAGTAAAGTATATGTGGTAAACGTGCAGGATGAATTTGTTAAGGATTATATTTTCCCCACCTTGAAAGCCGGCGGGATCTATGAAAATGATTACTTACTGGGTACCTGCTTCGCACGACCATTGATATCCAAAGTATTGGTAGACATTGCGGAAGAGGAAGGGGCCGTAGCCATAGCCCATGGAGCCACGGGAAAAGGCAATGACCAGGTTCGGTTTGAAACCTCGGTAAAAGCCTTAAACCCCACATTGAAACTGATTGCTCCTTGGCGTATCTGGGATCTGAAGTCCCGGGAAGACTGTATTGAATATGCGGTAGAGCATAAAATTCCCATTGAAGCGACCAAGGAAAAGATCTATTCCCGGGATGAAAATTTATGGCATATCAGTCATGAAGGGGGAGAATTGGAAGATCCATGGAATGAGCATTCCAAAGAGGTTTACCTGTGGTGCAACGCTCCGGAGGAGGCTCCGGATCAAAGTGAAACCGTTGAAATAACCTTTGAGAAAGGGATTCCTGTAAAGATCGGCTCGAAGGACTACGACGGCGTGGAACTGATCAAAACCCTGAACAAAATCGGAGGAAAGCATGGCGTGGGAATTTTGGATATGGTAGAGAATCGATTGGTTGGAATGAAATCCCGAGGGGTCTATGAAACTCCGGGAGGAACGATTTTATACGAAGCCCATAAAGCTTTGGAAAAACTGACTTTGGATAAGGCAATGATTTCTTACAAAAATGATATTGCAAAAAAATATGGAGAGCTGTTATACGACGGTCTTTGGTTTACCCCCTTGAAACAATCCCTGGACAGCTTTGTGGATTGTTCCCAGGAGGCAGTTTCCGGAACGGTAAAGATGAAGCTTTATAAGGGTAGTGTGAAGGCCCTTGGAACGAAATCTAAAAACTCTTTATACCGGGAAGATTTTGCAACCTTCGGCGCCGACGAGGTGTATAATCAAAAGGATGCGGAGGGCTTTATTAATCTTCACGCCCTTCCCTTAACCATACAGGGACTCAAAAATATGGAAAAGAAACAGCCTAAGGGGTCTAAAGAGAAGCAGGGATCATTTGCAGTGCTGTAAGGCCTATCTCTTACGTTGGATGCTTTTTATCTTTTTCTTAAAAACATGGTAGGAAAGAAAAGTTTCGATCAGAAAAGTTTGCGATCATAACAGAAAGGAGTTGAACCTCCGATGACAATGAACACCCCGAAAGCTCTTTGGAGCGGAAGATTTTCCAAAGCCCCCGATGAAATGATGAAAAGGTTCGGCGAATCCATATCCGTGGACTGGTGCTTTTATAAGGAAGATATTGAAGGCAGCAAAGCCCATGGGAAAATGCTTTATAAAATCGGCATCTTAACAAAGGAAGAATTGGAACAGATTCTCCGAGTTTTGGAGGAAATCGAAGAAGAAATTGAATCCGGAGAGTTTGTTCCCGATATCGAGCTGGAAGACGTGCATATGAATATTGAAAGCCGTTTGATCAAAAAACTGGGGGATCTGGGAGCGAAGATTCATACGGGGAGATCCCGGAATGACCAGGTGGTAACGGATTACCGGCTGTATTTAAAAAAAGAGATCACCGCCATTGAGAAACTGCTGAATAATTTTATGGAAGCCTTATTAACCAGAGCAGAGAAGGATGTGGATATTACCCTTCCCGGTTTTACCCATTTGATGCATGCCCAGCCCATCAGTCTCGGGCATTACTGGATGGCTTATTTTTGGAAGTTTGAGCGGGATTTGAAACGTTTAAAGGCAGCGTTGGAATCTTCAGACGTCAGTCCTCTCGGAGCCGGTGCTTTAGCAGGGTCCACTCTTCCTTTGGACCGGGAGTATACCCGGGAGCTGTTAGGTTTTGGAGAAATCAGCAAAAACAGCTTAGACACCGTATCGGACCGGGACTTTATTATGGATCTGCAGTACGCGCTATCCACGCTCTTTATTCATACCAGCGGACTTTCCGAGGATTTAATTATTTGGAATACCCAGGAGTTTAACTATATCAAACTGCCCGATGAATTTTGCACGGGATCCAGTATGATGCCCAATAAGAAAAATCCCGATGCCTTAGAGCTGATTCGGGGAAAAACCGGAGGAGTGGTGACGGGCCTGTTCAATCTGATGATGAATTTAAAAGGGCTGCCCCTAACCTATAACCGGGACCTTCAGGAGGATAAGAAGTTTGTTCTGGAGAACCTTGCTACGGCAAAAGCGGTGCTTGAAATCCTTCCCCTGCTAATTGACAAAATTGAAGTTCAGGAAGCAAACATTCAAAAGCATCTTGAAAAAGGATTTCTGTTGGCCACGGATGTGGCGGAGTACCTGGTACTAAAAGGGGTTCCCTTTCGAAAAACCCATGAAATAGTAGGAGCCATCGTTCAATATGCAGAAGCAAAGGACTTGGATTTTAAAAATCTATCCATGGAGGAATGGAAACAATTTTCCGGTGTCTTTGAGGAGGATATATTAGAAATTTTAACGGTGGAAAAAGCCGTGGAAAGAAGAGAGAGCCAAGGGGGAACGGCAAAAAAGCAAGTGCTTATACAAATTAAAGAAGGACGTGAAATAATCGAGAAGGCCTAAGGGCCTTCTTTGATTTTGAGGTTTGTTAGGGTTTATGATATAATAGAAAAAAGCATAAAAGGGAGTAGCGATAGTGAAAACTATGAATAGAGTCAACATACTGGCATTAATGCCTGGTTCTATTCGCTTTAAAGTGGACCCTAAGGGTCGATTTTAAAGGAGCGAGACTTTTACGCTTAAACAGCCAAGGTTTGGTTGCTTAAGCATAAAAGTCTCTTTTTTTATGAAATCCTAAATATGAAGGACAAAGGAGGCGCTTATATGGGATGGGAGTTTATTCAAGCCTTAGCATTAATCAGTATGGCGGAAATGGGGGATAAAACCCAACTGTTAGCTATGGCTTTTGCTACAAAATATTCGGTTAAAAAAGTGTTGCTGGGGGTTTTCCTGGGATCCCTGTTAAATCATGGGATTGCCGTAGTTCTTGGGGTCTATCTCTCGGACTTTATTCCCCTGGATACCCTTAGTCTGATTGCGGCTACTGCCTTTATTGTCTTCGGTCTATGGTCACTTAAACCGGAAGGGGAGGAAGAAGCTCAAGATACCGGGGTGAAAAAATTCGGGCCGGTACTGACGGTAGCCTTCGCCTTTTTTCTAGGAGAGATCGGAGATAAAACCCAACTAGCGGTGATTACCCTTTCAACCCAAGGTTCCTATCCCTTATTGATTCTTGGGGGAACGGTTTTGGGTATGGTAATTACCAGTGGGGTTGGCGTATTGGTTGGGATGAAACTCGGTAAGAAAATTCCCGAGGTGGGACTTAAAATCGGATCGGGAATTGTTTTTATGATATTTGGATATACCGGTTTGTTAGGTCAAGTCGATGGTATTCCCCTTAGTCAAGGGATAATGATCCTGTTACCTGGGGCCCTTCTTTTCAGTATCCTTATTATGGGAAGAAAACTGGTTATTCAAAGCAGAATCCAAACTTCAAGCTATAGAACCACTGCAGAGGAGCTTCGCCTCAATACCCAACGGATTAGACATTCCTTGGAGGCGGCGAAGGATGAAAATCATAGCTGTGAGTACTGTGAAAACGGATCCACTACCATTGAGGAATTACAAGAATACTTGGAAAAAGCGGAAAAAGAAGAGGCCTACCTATTGAAAAAAGAGTTTAATGGACCCTTATGTTCCTTAGGAGGCGAAGAAAAGGAAAAGTTAAAGGATTCCCTTCGGGAGACCATTTCCGTATGCGAACAGTGCAGTAAGCACCGGGAAAACTGTATTGGAAACCAGACCCGACGGGTACTGGAATCCATGGTTTACGGCGAGGAGTTTAAATTTGATGGTAATCGGGAGAAATACTGTCAAGCGGTGAAAGAACTGGATCCGGATTTTTAAGGAATTCGAGTTTTTAGATCCCCGAAACTTTGTTATAATGATTAATTAAGAAGATATTTAGCAAAATTGAAAATATAATGATACTGGAGGGAAAGTTATGAAAAGATTTGAGCAGGAAAGAAACATGTTAAAGTCCGGATTTAGCGGAGAAATGGAATCCGACCAAATGAAAGGGATGCCTCAACCGCCTTTGGAAAAACCCATGGAATCCGAGGATGAAGTGATCGATTTACCTGAGGTAACGGGAGACCTGGTGACAAAGAAGGATGTTTTTCAGTGTATTATGGATCGTAGGAGTCATCGAAACTTCAAGGAAGATCCCATGAGCTTAGCAGAGGTTTCCTTTTTACTGTACACCACCCAAGGGGTTAAAGAAGTTCGTGGCGGTGGATATGCCTCGATCAGGCCGGTTCCCTCTGCAGGCGCTCGTCATCCCTTTGAAACCTATATCGGTGTTACCAATGTGGAGGGCTTGGAAAAAGGTATTTATCGATATTCCGGCTTAAAACATCAATTAATCAAGGTCAAAACGGAAGAAGAAATCGGAGAAAAAATGACCATCGGTGCCCGGGGGCAAAAATTTGTGGGAGAAGCTCCTGTAACCTTTATCTGGACCGTTATTCCCTACCGGGGAGAATGGCGTTATGACCAACGGTCCCATAAACCCATGCTGTTGGATGCCGGTCACTTATGTCACGGACTGTATCTTTCCGCCGAGGCATTAAACCTTGGAACCTGTGCCATCGCCGCCTATGAACAAAAACTGATGGACGAGATTGTAGGCGTTGACGGGGAAGAGGAGTTTGTGGTGTACATGTCCCCTGTGGGAAAAGTGTAGGATGAAAATTGGCTATTGACAAATTCCATAGATTTGATAAATTATAGTTAGCACTCTGTATCATAGAGTGCTAACTATTTTGTTGAATACCATGGAAATAAATAAAGAAAGGGGAACAAACCATGAGCAAACAGGAATTTAAAGCGGAATCCAAAAGATTGTTGGAGTTGATGATCAACTCTATCTACACCCATAAGGAGATTTTTTTACGGGAGCTGATCTCCAATGCCAGTGACGCCATTGACAAACGGTATTATAAAGCCCTTACCCGGGAAGATTTAAAATTCAATAAAGAGGACTTCTTTATCAAGGTCATCCCCGATAAGGAAAAAAGAACCCTTAGAGTGTTGGATACGGGCATCGGCATGACGAAGGAAGAGTTGGAAGATAACCTTGGAACCATAGCAAAGAGCGGATCTCTAGCCTTCAAAAATGAAAATGAAGTCAAAGAGGGCATCGACATCATCGGTCAATTCGGAATCGGTTTTTACTCCGCTTTTATGGTGGCGGATCACATTACGGTAAAAACCAAGGCTTTAGACAGCGATGAAGCCTATCGGTGGGAGTCTGACGGAGTGGAAGGCTACACCATTGAAACCGCGGAAAAAGCCGATGCAGGTACCGAGGTAATTATTAAAGTCCGGGAGAATACCGAGGAAGAAAACTATGATGAATACTTAGAGGATCACCGACTGCAGGAAATCATCAAAAAGTACTCGGATTTTGTCCGCTACCCCATTAAAATGGATCTTACCACTCAGGAAAAAGTGGAAAAGGAATCCGATGGAGACAGTGAGGACAAAGACCCGGAATACAAAGAAGTGGTTAAGGAAGAAACCGTAAACAGCATGGTGCCCATGTGGCGGAAAAACAAGAGCCAGCTAACCGATGAGGATTACATCAATTTTTATCAGGAAAAGCGTTACGGATTTGATAAACCCTTAAAACACATTCATATGAAAGCCGACGGAACCCTGCGGTACAGCTCGATATTATACATTCCCGAGCAGGCACCCTATGATTTTTACACCAAAGAATATGAAAAGGGACTGGAGCTTTATTCCAGCGGCGTACTGATTATGGAAAAATGCCCGGACCTTCTTCCTGACTACTTCAGCTTTGTAAAAGGCATGGTGGACTCCGAGGATCTTTCCTTAAATATTTCCAGAGAGATGCTACAACATGACCGACAGCTTCAGATCATCGGAAAGAAAATCAAAGAAAAAATCAAAACCGCTCTTACGGCCATGCTGAAAAATGATCGGGAAAAATATGAAAGCTTCTTTAACAATTTTGGAAAGCAGATTAAATACGGAGTCTACAGTGATTTCGGACAGAATAAAGAGACCCTTCAGGATCTGTTGTTGTTTTATTCTTCCAAACGCAAGAAAATGGTCACCCTAAAGGAATACGTGGAAGGAATGAAGGAAGATCAGGAGCATATTTACTACGCTTCCGGGGACTCCGTGGAAAAAATCGATAAAATGCCTCAAACGGAGATGCTGAAAGACAAGGATTATGAAATTTTGTATTTCACTGATGAAGTGGATGAATTTGCCATAAAAATGCTGATGAATTACGAAGGAAAAACCTTTAAATCCGTATCTAGCGGAGACTTAGAGGTGGATAAGGAAGAAGAAAAAGAAAGCAAAGAGGAAAAGGAAGAGTTTCAGGAAATCTTCAATAAATTAAAGGAAATCCTGGGGGATAAGGTTAAGGACGTACGCCCCTCCAAAAGACTGAAAAACCATGCGGTATGCCTTGCCGCCGACGGCGAGCTTTCCATTGAAATGGAAAAAATCCTGCAATCCATGCCCGACGGAGCCGGAATGAAATCGGAAAAAGTGTTGGAGATCAATACGGATCATAAAATGTTTAAAGCCTTGCAAAAACACTTTGCATCCGACGAAGAAAAGGTTCAGGCCTATGCCAATGTATTTTATAATCAGGCGCTGTTGATGGAAGGGATCACCCCGGAGGATCCCGTAGCCTACAGCAACGATGTATTTAAGCTGATAGAAGAATAAACCGAAGGAAAAGAACGGGTCTTCACGGCGCCCGGTGAAGGGACGCCGGTTTAACCTAGGGGCACTTCGGGTATAATAGGGAGTATCTTTTTACTGTTTGCTGTGTTTCAGTGGGGTAAAAAGGTACTCTTTTTTTAAAATCATTCTTTTTTAAAATCATGGAGAGGAGAGAGGGAAAATGCAAACCTTTGACGCGTCAAAGTATAAAGAACCTATGATTCAGGATATGATAAGTCTTGTGAAGATTCCCAGTGTTATTGATGAAAGCCGTGAGGGGGCTCCTTTCGGTATAAAAATTCAAAAAGCCCTGGAAAAGGCCCTGGAAATTTCTAAGGAACTGGGTTTTAGAACCTTTATCGATCCCGAGGGGTACTACGGATATGGAGAAATCGGTGAAGGGGAGAAATTATTCGGGATTTTGGGTCATTTAGACGTGGTCCCCCCCGGGGATCCGGAACAATGGGAAACACCGGCCTTTCAACCGGAAATCCGGGAGGGGAAGGTATACGGCCGGGGTACCCAGGATGATAAAGGTCCGATGATTGCAGCGATGTATGGTGCGAAACAGTTGTTGGATCAAGGGCATGGGTTCTGTAAAAGGCTCCGGTTTATTTTCGGCACCGACGAAGAAACCCTTTGGCGGGGGATTGAAAAATATATGGAAAAAGAAGAAGTGCCGGATTTCGGATTTACTCCCGACTCGATTTTTCCTATGATCCACGCAGAAAAGGGGCTACTTCAGCTCTACCTTCGGGGAGAAGGGTCCAAGGAAATTGCCTTCGGGGGAGGAAATAGTTTTAATGCCTTGGCCGATCGAGCCTGGGTTGAGCTTAAAAAAACCTCAGAAGGAGAGTATGAGTTTCGACTTAGAAGCCTAGAGGGTGTATATGAAAAGCTAAAAAAAGAAAATCACCCAGTGAAAATGGAAGAAAATCGATTAACTCTTTATGGAAAGAGTGCCCACTCCGCAAAGCCGGAAGGAGGGTTGAATGCCATCAATCTGCTGGCAAAGCACCTGAAAGAGGCCGGGATTAATAATCCTGCACTGAACTTTGTAGAAGGAAAACTGGGACTGAGCCAGTATGGAGAAAAGCTATTCGGAAAGTTAGAGGATGTATCGGGTCCCATCACCATCAATGCGGGGCAGCTTACCATCAATGAAGAAAAATCGGAAATCGCCTTGGATCTTCGGATCCCCGTGACCATTGAAAAAAATAGGATGGAGGAAAAAATCAAGGAAGGGGCCAAAGAATACGGTCTTACCCTTACAGAACACGACTACTTGGAAGCCATTTATCTTCCCAAGGATCATCTCTTGATCCGTAGCCTCGGGGAGGTTTACCAAAAGGTTACGGGGGAGGACCCAACCCCCCTGACCTCGGGCGGCGCCACTTATGCCCGGGCAATGCCCAATTGTGTAGCCTTCGGAGCGGTGCTTCCGGGAAGGGAAAAGACGGAGCATCAGCCCAATGAACATATCATTGTAGAAGATTTTATGAAAGTGGCGACCATTTATTTAAATGCCATTGAAAAATTAACGTCGAAAGAGGGCTAATAATGCGAAGGAGAAGACTGAAGGACGGAGTAGAAAGGCTACTGGCCCATAGGGATTGGCTGGTGGAAGCGCCGGAGCAGCTCTCGGGCCAGTGGGATAAACTCACCGGTGGCAAGAGGATTCACCTGGAAATCGGCATGGGAAAGGGGCAGTTCATCACCACTTTGGCGGAGGAAAATCCCGATGTTTTTTATCTGGGACTGGAAATTAAAGAAGAGGTGCTCCTTCGGGGAGTGGAAAAGGCGATAGAAAAAGAGTTGGATAATGTGCGCTTTCTCTGGAAAAATGCGGAGCATTTGGATCAATACTTCGCCAAAGAAGAAGTGGAGCGGATCTACTTGAACTTCTCCGACCCTTGGCCGAAGAGTCGCACGGCGAAAAGAAGGCTAACTCATCAACGCTTTTTAAACAAATACAGAAAAATCCTTGTGAAAGAAGGAGAGATTCATGTAAAAACCGATAACGAAAAACTCTTTGAGTTTTCCTTGAACGCCTTATCCGACGAGGGGTACCGATTGAAAAACATCACCTTCGATTATCATAACAGCGGCCTGTCGGTTCCTGCAACCACGGAGTATGAAGACAAGTTCTCCCGGTCCGGCTTGAGAATTTACCGCCTGGAAGCCATTAAGAGGGACTGATCAATCCTGGATGAGTTTTAAACTCCCGGAGGAAGACCTTCGGGGGTTTTCCTTTGGGCTTACTTGAATAAAAAAGAAAAGAGTGATATATTTTAATATGAAATTAAAATATTTTATAAATTTCGAGTATTGGTTTTTTAAGTATTGACCCGGTAGTTATTAAGGAAAGGAAGTTGTTGAATGAAACTGTTAATTGCAATTATCAATGATCCGGATTATGTAACGGATATCTTAGACGAGTTTTATCAAAGAGGCATTCGTGGGGCCACGGTGATGGACACCACGGGAATGGCTCATATCATGGCCCATCAGGTACCGTTTTTTTCCAGGTTTGCGGAGTTTGGAGAGGCTCCGGGGAAGAATAAAACCATTTTTGCTGTGGTGAAAACCGACGAAGAACGGAACACCGTGGTGGAGGCCATTGAAACCATCATCGGGGACTTGGGGGAGTCAGATACGGGAATTGCTATCACCCTCCCCATCGATTACTGTAAGGGTTTAGGAAAAATAAAGGGGGATGAATGATTACTATGGATATTTCCCTGGCAATTGGAATTATATTCTTAGCGGGAGCCGCGGGAGGGAAACTCGCCCGTTATGTTAAACTTCCCTCGGTTACCGGAAATTTATTGGCGGGTGTGCTGGTGGGCCCCTCGGTGTTAGGATTGGTTGACGCCGGCGCCCTTACTGATCTAGCCCCGATTAACGACCTGGCCCTGGGGGTCATCGCTCTATCCATTGGAGCGGAGCTTCACTGGGGAAAGATGAGAAAGCTTGCAAAGGATGTGGCCAAGGTTTTTGCAGTGGAGGCCCTGATTACCCTTGGGGTAGTATTCGCAGCGCTGTATATCTTCGGTGTGCCCTTTCGCTATGCCCTGATCTTCGGGGTGATCAGCATCGCAACCGCCCCCGGGGCCATTATCGCCTGTATCCGGGAAAACCCGATCAAGGGGAACTTTAGTAAAGTACTGCTCTCCGTGGTGGCCCTGGATAATTTGTTTGCCATCACCTTATTCGGTATTGTGATCAGTTTTATGCAGGTAGCCTATGCTACCGTCGGAGCGGAAAACACCTCGGCTTTTGTAATGGCCAGTCGGGATATCGGTATCGCTCTGGGATGGGGGATACTTGCAGGAGGCTTTCTAATCGGTACATCCCAATGGGCTAAAAAAGATGCCCATATTCTGGTTACGGTATTAGGAGCTTTGTTAATTACCGTAGGGGTTTCCAATGAAATAGGAACGCCCGCCCTGTTAGCGGCGATTACTGCTGGCGCCATTTATACAAACTTTGCACGAAAGCCTCAAAGGATCAGTCGTTCTTTATTAAATGTGGAAGATCCCATACTGTTGGCTTTTCTAACCCTGGCAGGGGCGAAGCTGGACCTCGGAGCCCTGCCCGCCGTAGGACAGATCGGTGCGGTGTATATCGTAGCAAGGTTTGTTGCTAAACTGGCAGGAAGCAGAGCGGGCAGTGCCATGACCGTATTTCCTGCAACCTGGAAAACCAATCTGGGAAGAGCCTTAACCCCCCAGGCGGGGGTAGCTATTGGACTTGCCATTATTGCGGAACAAAAAGAGTTTTTTGAACCCGGAGCCATTATGCCGGTGATTTTAGCGGCAGTGGTGGTATTTGAAATCTTTGGTCCGATTATGGTGAATAAAGCCCTGTGTGATGTGGATAAGGTATCGGATTTATAGTTTTAGCAGATGGGGTGTACACCTTCTGAATAGGGAGGAAGGTGAAGGTTTATTTTAAAACCGTAAAATACTGAAATTAAAGGAGGGAAGCTGCTAAGAAAATACTTCTTAGCAGCTTTCCTCCTTTTTAATTTTCAATGATATATATTTTAGAAAAGTTAAGGTTCCTCCTTTACAAACTCCTCCTTATAGAGGGCATAAAAGATAAAAGAGATGCAAAAGGCGGCGGCGGCGAATAAGGAGGTGGAATAGACGCCGATTCGTTCAACTCCATCAGGGGTGGTGGTCAGACTCTCGAAAAATGATAGGTCGGAACCGAAAACCAAAAGCACGGGAAGCACGGATATGGAAAATAGAAAAGCCATCTTTAAAAAAAGACCCTGAAGTCCGAAAAACAATCCCTCCGTATTTTTTCCGGTTTTTTCACTGAAGACAGAGCTGATTTCGCTGAGCATGGCCGGGGGAAAGATAAAAGCGGCACCGGCTACAGGAATCCCGATCAAAGCAAAAATGACAAATCCGAAGAATTCGGGGAAGATTCTTCCCACGCCGAAAAGGGCCAGGGATAAGATGATCAACAGCACCAAAGAGATTAACATCGGGGTTTTATAACCGATTTTTTTACACAGTTTGTTTATGGGATAAAAACACAGGGCCGAGACTCCGAAGAGCAGGGCGGAAGCCAAGGTGATATAAGCGGTGCTGTAGCCCATAATATCTTCCACATAATAGTTTAAAGAGGCCCGGAGGGTATTAAAACCTAAAAAGAAAAACAAAAAACCGAATAAGTACATAACAAAGGGCCGGCTTGTAAGCACCATTTTCATGGATGCGAAAAAAGGCTCCGTTGAAACCTTTCCTCCGGAATATTTCCGCTCATCAATGGTAAAGGAGGTAATCCAAACCCCGATCAAAGCCAGGGAGGAAAGTAATATTACCATATAACGAATCCCCTGCAGATCATCGCCGCCTCCCAGGACTTCAATAAGGATCCCTGGTAAAATCATGGCAACGGCGGTATAAAGAAGACGAAAAACCGACTGCCAGGTGGACAGGTTTAATCGGTCGCTCCGACTTTGGGAAATTTCCGGGATTAAAGCGTTATAGGGTCCCCCCACTATGGTATAAAAAATAAAAAACAGGGAGCCGATCACCGATAAATAGAGAAAGGTTGAGAGGTTTCCCTCTCCGGTAACGGGATAAAAATAGGCCACGGTACTTAAGGAAAGAGGTAAAATACCCGCGAAAATAAAAGGGATTCTACGGCCCCACTGGGAATCAAAGCGATCGGATAAATAACCCACAACCGGTTCAAAGATCACATCCACAAACCGGGCAATCAGCAGGGCGAAGGATATTAAAATCGGCGGTAATAAGGGCGTCAAACTGGAGGTGGAGGGGGGCAGATAAAAATACAGCACCCACTGGGCAAATATTTGATCAACAATGGCATAGCTGACCCCGAGACCATAAAGAATTTGAATTTTTAAGGGTAAATGGGGGACTTTCTTTTCGGTTTCCAATAGATCACTCCTTTAATGTCGTTGTACTTCTGTAGGATAGTACTTTTGTATGGGGGATATCTTTTATTATATAGCAAGGACTTTGAACCTCTCATGACTGAAGTCATAAGATTCTTGGGAACAGAGCGTACTTGTAAGCCTATTTCTTTACTTACAGCGGTTTCTCTTCTTTACCAAGCTATCCCCGTAGTACCTACGGTTTTGGATACTATTTAAGCTTGCGCTTGTATTCGTAGACCTTCGGTCAAAATATTTTTACTGGCATTGATATCCCGATCATGGCGGGCAGCACAAACAGGACAAGTCCACTCCCGGATATTAAGGGGTTTCTTGCCGTCTTTGTGGCCGCAGGCTGAACAAATTTGACTCGATGGAAACCATGGGTCCACTTTGATGACTTTCCGACCATACCAGTCTGCTTTATACTGTAACCGGTTCACAAAACCGGACCAGGATACGTCGGAAATGCTTTTGGCCAGTTTATGATTACGGAGCATGCCTTTCGTGTGTAAGTCTTCAATACAGATTATATCGTGGTTTTTGATAATTTCTGTACTCAACTTATTCAGAAAGTCCTTCCGTTGATTCATTACTTTTTCGTGTAAACGGGCAACCTTGCGCTTTTGTTTCTGATAATTTTTTGCTTCAAAAATATTGATTCCTTTCTCTTTAGCCAGGTGTCCACGTCTCGACAACTTACGCTGTTCCCGTTGTAATTTCTTTTCCATTTTAGACGTGAATTTATGGTTATCGATCTTTTGCCCGTCAGAAAGAATGGCAAAGTCCGTAATGCCAAGGTCCACTCCAATCGCGGAATTGGTCTTCGGCAAGGGCTGAATCTCTTCTTCCAATAGAAGAGAAACAAAGTATTTACCGCCGGCATTTTTTCGGATGGTTGCATTTAACACCCGGCCCTTAGGATCTTGACTTTTCCGAAACTTCACAAGGCCTAACTTGGGTAATTTAAAGGAGTTATGAACGATTCTGATACTGTTGTTCACATTTTTTGTTGTATAGCTTTGAACCGGGTTCTTTTTACTTTTAAACTGCGGTGGGTTATTTTGTTTCTTGAAAAAACGGGAAAAAGCATCGGAAAGATTTTTTACAGAGGACTGAAGAGAAATGCTATCCACTTCTTGTAACCAAATGGTTTGTTCATCTTTTTTCATTTGAGGAATCATTGCCGAGCAGGCATGATAGGTTAATCCTTTACCGGTTTTAGTATAGGCTTCATTCCACAAACTTAAAAAATGATTGTAGACAAATCGAGAACAGCCGATGGTTTTAGCAATTAAGATCTCCTGCTCCCGATTCGGATAGATTCGAAATTTATAGGCTTTGTGGCGTAGCACAACTTTCCCCTCATTTCTTTTTTTGACTTTTTATGTAACTACGGATCTGTTCTTCCGTATGCTCACTGGCGGTCGCTACAAAGTAGCTGGGATTCCATAAGTGGCCGCCCCAGAGACGTTGTTTAAGTTCAGGATATTTTTTAAACAGTAATCTGGCGGAGACCCCTTTAAATGCTTTAACGATACTGGGAATAACGTGTTGTGGTTTACAGTCGATCAGTAAATGGATGTGATCTTTATCGGATTCCATTTCAATAATTAGAATATCATTATCCACAGCGATTTTCCGTAATAACGCTTTAACATCTACATCAATTTCTCCGTGTAAAATATCATGACGATATTTTACACACCAAACCAAATGGTACTGAATAGAATAGACGTATCCACGCCCGTAATGCATGGTAGCCATGGGAATCACCTCTATTTAATTATAACATATGTAAGTGCTGAATACTATCGTAAAGAGGCTGTTTAATGGTTCGATTAAACAAAATATTACGGTTGTTATCCATCGCTACAGCGATGCCACAACCGAATCCGATTCATCTACACGACTAAAGTCGCGAGTATTCTCGGCTATTTGATAAAAAGTGTATGAAAAATCAGGATTCTTTTTTCAGTCGTCGATTTCCCGGTGTCTCCCTGCAACGAACAAATTAAATTATATGAACAAAAAAAGTAGTTTGCATATCGAAATAATTGTTGAAAAATTTCCAATAGAGAGATATCATAGAATTAACACAATATTAGGAGGTAGAATATGAAAAAAACATGGAATCTGGATGCTTTATATCCGTCCTTTGAATCCGAAGAGTTTCAAGGAGATTTTCAATTACTGCAAAGAAAAATTCAAGAAATGACTCAATGGGCTGAGGAAAACCTGAAAAACCCGGAACAACCGGTGGAAAAGCTTAAAAAAGTGATTGCAGATCAGGAGGAAGTGGGCAGCCTGATGCGTAAACTTATGACCTATGCCAATCTACGGGCCGCTACCAATGCCAAGGATGAAGAAGCAACAAAGTACATGGAAAAAATAAACAAATCTATGACGGATCTAACCAAAGCATCGGTGCTGTTTAATAAATGGTTGAAAGAGCGGAAGGATCTAAAAAGCTTAATCGATTCCTCGGAAAAACTCCGGGAATATGAATTTTACTTAATGGAAAAATATCAAAAGACCCGGTACCTTCTTAGGGAAGAAGAGGAAGTAACCATTGCAAAGATGCAGGAGACGGGATCTAAGGCCTGGTCTAATCTGCAAAACGTCATTTCCTCCACGTTAATGGTGGATATTGAATTAGAGGGAAAAAAACAAAGGCTTCCCCTTCCTGCTGCAAGAAACCTTGCTTTTCATAAGGATCCGGAGGTTCGAAAAAAAGGCTATGAGGCGGAATTAAAAGCCTATGAAAAAATCGAAGAGTCCTCGGCGGCGGCCCTTAACGGTATTAAAGGGGAGGTGCTTACCACCACGAAAATGCGGGGGTATGAAAGTCCTTTGGAAGAAACCGTACTGAAATCCAGAATTGATCAAAAAACCCTGGATGCCATGCTTACGGCCATGAAAGAAAGCCTTCCGAAATTCCGGGAGTACTATAAGCGTAAAGGAGAACTTCTGGGGCATGAGAACGGTCTTCCTCTCTATGACATGTTTGCCCCTATGGGAGAAGCGGATATGGGTTTTAGTTATGAAGAGGCCCGGGACTATATTTTGAAAAATTTCAAAACCTTCAGTTCCGAACTGGAGCAGTTTACAAAGAAGGCCTTTGACAATGAATGGATCGATGCGGAACCCCGGGAGGGAAAACGGGGCGGGGCTTTTTGTGCAAACATCCATCCCATCGGAGAGAGCAGGATCCTTGCGAATTTTAACGGCAGTTTCAGTAACATGACCACCTTGGCCCATGAACTGGGACATGCCTTCCACGGAGATTGTTTGAAGAATGAACACCTGCTCAACAGCGGATATACCATGCCCATTGCAGAAACCGCCTCGATTTTTTGCGAAACCATTGTGGTCAATGCTGCCCTGAAGGAAGCTGATAAAAAAGAAGCCTTCACCATTCTTGAAGCAAACCTTCAAGGAGCCGGTCAGGTAATTGTGGATATTATGGCCCGCTTCCTGTTTGAAAGTAAGGTTTTTGAAATTCGAGAAGACCATGCCCTATCGGTACAGGAGCTGAAAGACACCATGATTTGGGCACAAAAACAGGCCTACGGCGAAGGGCTGGACCACGATGCACTGCATCCCTATATGTGGGTCAATAAGCCTCACTACTACTCCGCCGGGCTTAGTTTCTATAACTTCCCCTATGCCTTTGGACTGTTGTTTGCCAAAGGGGTTTACGCCGAGTATTTAAAACGGGGAGAAGCCTTTGTACCGGAATACACCAAACTATTGAAGGCCACGGGAAAAAATGAAATCAAGGATGTGGCGAAAATGGTGGGTATCGATGTGCAGGATCCCCAGTTCTGGAAAAGTTCCTTGGAGCTTATTGAACAGGATATTGATGAATTTATCAGACTCAGTAAAGAAGTATAACATTGATATAGGAAAGGCCGGGAGATGCTTTACTCCCGGCGTTTTTTGTTTCGAAAGGAGTAGAACATCCGGTGTTAGTTTCTCGGTTTTGATTCGACGAAAAGGGGTATAGTAATAGAATAGCTTATTTACAATCCCCATTAAAATTCAGGGGGAGAGAATCAATGGAGAAGTTGTTAAATTAATATCAATTTTGGATTGACATTTTCAGTAAAAGTAGGCTATGATAATACTGTAGCAATAAAATACGGAGGTGTATAAGGATGAAAAGTTATAAGGACATTTTAGCAATGGCGGTAGAAAATGAAGTGGAGGCCCATGAATTTTACAAAGCGGCGGCAGCGAAGATTCAAGACAAGAACCTAAAGAAAACCTTTGAAGATCTTGCAGAGGAAGAAACAAAGCATAAGGTTCTTCTTCAGGGCTACTTGGAAAATGATATGAAAACCATGAAGTTTAAAGAGAACAAAGACTTTCAATTATCAGAAACCATAGAAGAGCAGACGTTGTCCACGGATATGAGTTTTAAGGACGCCATTGCCCTGGCCATGAAAAAGGAAGAGGAAGCCATGAATATGTACCGTCAGTTTGCAGAGGCCAGCGAAGATGAAAAACAAAAAGAAACCTTTGAAGAACTGGTAAAAATGGAGCAGCAGCATAAAACTAGGCTGGAGGATATCTATACCAACGCAGCTTTTGTTGAGGTTTGGTAGAAGGATATAAAAACAGGAATTAGGGAAAAATCAGAGATTTGCGGAAAAAAAGAGCTGACGCCTTAACTGCTTAAGGCGTCAGCTTTTTTATAGATTTCGGTTTTATCGGCGGCCTTTAGAAGTTTTTCCGTGATGCCTGCGATCAGAAGAATTACGAAGATGTTAACCGTAAATCGAGTCAACATAAAGGTCCAACCCAGGGCGCTGGCTTCAAAT
Organism: Isachenkonia alkalipeptolytica; assembly: GCF_009910325.1. Lineage (NCBI taxonomy): Bacteria > Bacillati > Bacillota > Clostridia > Eubacteriales > Clostridiaceae > Isachenkonia > Isachenkonia alkalipeptolytica. The sequence goes on along the minus strand of NZ_SUMG01000002.1, from coordinate 1,695 downwards.
AATAGCAGGGGAATTTTGGTTGTGGACCAGGCACCGATGAAAATCAGTACGTTGGAGAATTTACTCCCCTTTTTAAGCAAAAGACCGGCAATGGGAAAGGCCACATATAGAGGTCCCGCTGCCAAGGAGCCCATTAAAAAGGCAATGAGTTTTCCCAGGGATCCCGACTTTTCTCCCATGAGCTTCATCATGGTTTCCCGGGGGACCCAAACATCCAATAATCCCAGAATGATAAAAATCGGGGGGACCACGTAAAGCATTTCCAGGGTATTATCCCTGGTATAGGCTAAAGAAGTGAATCCGATCTCCGGCAGGATAAAAAGCATGGCAATATTAATCAAAATTAGCATCAGTGCAAATTTGTAACGCTGGATAACTTTTTTCATCCTAAAACTCCTCCAATCACCAAAGCCACAACAAAGGAAAAAGAAAAGGCCAGGCTGTTTCGAATTATGGTAGCCCGTTTGCCGAAATACTTAATTTCCACCGGAAGGGTTACGACCCCTACCATCATCAGAGTGGAAATAAAGACGGCGATTTGCATAAAACCGGCCCCGTTATTTAGTAGAGTGGAAGCCAAGGGAAAAGCCACAAAGCCGGGGATCAAAGTGATTCCTCCCACAAGGGCTGCAAGCAGCATTCCTAAAAATCCCGACTCACCGCCGATTAAACGGGAGATGGTTTCCGGGTCCATTATCGCCAGCATTATGCCCACAATAACCAGGATTGAAATAAATTGAGGGAGAATATTTTCAAAAGCTTTCCAGGCTTTTTTGAGAGCTTGTTTTGTCTTTTGTCGATCTTTAACAAAGGACAGCACTAAAAGAGTGGTGGCCATTACATAAAGAATAATAGTAAACATAGGAGTACTCCTTTCTTTTCCATCCCCCGCACTGGGGGGTGGGCATCTGATATCATTATAAGGAGAAAGAATCTTTTTGTCAATGAAAATTCCATCAGGTCGTAATAAAGGAAAAAATGGGTAATAGAATAACAAGGAAGAAAACAGATGAAGCTTCCTTGGAAGAGAGGGAAAGTGGATCTGTTAATTAGCAAGTTGGGAGGGATTAGATGTTGAAAATAATTATTTTAGAGGATATCGGATGAGGCTTCTCAAAACTTAAGCCCATCGTGGATGAGGCACTGAAACGAGGAAATTTGAAAAGTGAAATCATAATGATTTGTAATCCCTTGGAATTCGAAAAATACGGAGTGACCAAGACACCGGCGTTGATTATTAATGATGAAATTGCAGTGGAGGGATGGGTTCCGTCGATTTTTAAAATGCCGGATATTCTTGAAAAATTCCGGCGGTAATTTTTAACCGCAATGCCGAGAAGTCTCCCTCCTCTTAGCCTTCCTTACTCACAAAGTGAGCGCGTAGGTGGGAGATGAATCGGTGGTTTTGACCTTGAAAAGTGGGTATAAATAAATCAGTAGATTCAGCCTAAACGAGGTGAGAATCATGCAGTTGGATAGCAATAAACATTCAGTGTTTCTGATGAATTATCATCTGGTATTGGTCAGCAAATATCGACGCAAAGTCTTTGATGAGAAAGTATCAGAACGAGTATCCTGCCATAGGAAGTAAACTTTGGAAAGACCATTTTTGGTCAAGGAGTTACTGTTTACTTACAACCGGAGGAGCCCCGTTGGAGGTTATAAAAAACTATATTGAAAGCCAGGGGGAAAAGT